>JARFRN010000248.1 GCA_029287195.1 Acidimicrobiia bacterium
GTCCAGCGACGATTGGCCGGTCCCATGGCGATTGTCGAAGAGGTGCTTCGTCGCCGAGTCGTTGACGGCAACGACCGGGTAGCGCAGCACGCCGTCGGCAGCCATGGCACGGAGACGAATCACGCCGGTCGTCGTCTCTTCGAGGCCACCGAGGATCGGCTGGGTTGTCCGCTCGCGGTGCAGCACAGTGGTCGTGTCGGCACCGTCATCGAACACGATGTGTGGTTCGGTGTCGAGGATGGCGTTGATGTGCTTGTAGAACGTGTCGGAGTCTTCCGAACGGACGGCGTACACCGGGATGCCGTCGTCGACGAGCGCCGCGGCGACATCGTCCTGGGTGGAGAGTGGGTTCGAGGCACACAGCACTACCGACGCTCCGCCTGCTCGGAGCGTGTGCATCAGCACCGCGGTCTCGGTCGTCACATGCATGCAGGCGGCCACCCGAATCCCGGCGAGCGGCTGCTCCGCTTCGAATCGTTCCCGAATCGACTCGAGCACCGGCATTCTGCGATCGGCCCAGGCAATCCTCCGGTGTCCTTCGCCGGCGAGTTCCAGGTCGGCGATGTCGTAGTTCATGATGATCCTTTCGCGAGCATGACTTTGAATTCCTCGAGCGTCTCGACTTCCGTGGAGTCGATTCCAGCCTGTTCGGCCATGGCGACCGACGCAACGTCCCCGACAACGGCGAGGCTGAAGAACCGGGCAAGCGGCCCGGTGCCTGCGGACCGCACTTCACCAACCCGGGGAACCACGCCGGAGAGTACGGTCCCCGAGAGGTCAAGCCGGCGAGCGACGGCGGGATGGTCACCTTCGTCGCGCAGATAGATCAGGCCGAACCCATCGCTCTCCCCGGGACGCCAGCCCTCGAGTTCGTTGTGGGTCATCGCGGGGATCGTCCCCGAGAAGGCGGGGCTCTTTGCATTCTCGTTGATCTGAGTCTTCCACCGGTACGCGGCGGTGGAACCGATCCCCTTGCCCCCGTAGATGACGGCCGTGCGTCGCGCGAGTCCATCTGCGATGTCTCGACCGAGCACAACAGCGCCGCCGCGGCCGCCATCGAGGAATTCGTCGAGCACGTCGGCGGCCTCGCTGAGATCCCGGTTGGGATCGGCGATCTGGCCGGCGGCTGCGAGCGTCGCCGCAACTGCGGCGGCTTGGTACCCGACGGCCGCCCGAGGCTGGATGCCTCCCGGCACCTCGACGTACGGTAGGGCCCGTTCACGTGCGATCTCTCCGAGGCGACCACCAGAGGCCACCACGGCGAGCGGGAGCCGAGCAGAGATGGCGGCGTCGACACCCGAGAGCACCTCTTCGGTGTTCCCGCTGTAGGAGACCGCAATCACCGCAGCACCGCTGTCGACCGCCCACGGCGGCAATGCGTAGCCACGGTGCACCACGATCGGTGCACGCGGTGAAGCTGCGAGCGTCGCGACGGCGCCAGCCATCGCCGAGCCGCCCAGGCCGAGGATCACGATTGGGCCGCTGCTCCGGATGGGCTCAGGATTCAGGTCGATCCCCCACCGCAACTGCCCGGGAAGGCTGAGGATGTCGTCGAGCATCGTCATCGGTCGCTTGGGGTGGCTTCTTCGATCAACATGACCGGGATGCCGTCACGAACCGGATACTGGAGCCCGCACTTCGAGCACACCAGGGCCGGGGGCGTGGGACGCTCGGGGAGCGTCCCCCTGCAGGATGGGCAATGCCTGATGGCCAGCAGTTCCTGGTCGATCAGATGGTCGGTCACGGTCCCTCCTCGATGATCGATGCGACCGTTGCGACAAGAGCGTCGACAGCGGCGGCATCGGGCGCCTCAGCGTTCAGTCGGAGCTTCGGTTCGGTGTTCGACGGACGCAGATTGAACCAGCGATCGCCGAGATCGACGGTCAATCCGTCGAGGTAGTCGATGGTGGCGTCGCTGAACGCATCCGCAACCGCAGCCGTCGCCGCTGCCTGGTCTGCAACGTCATAGTTGATCTCACCCGAACTCGCGTACGGTTCGTAGGCAGCACGCAGTTCCGAGAGCGGCTTGCGTGCCTCGGACAGCACCTGCATCAACACGAGAAGAGCGAGAATGCCGGAGTCAGCGCAGAAGTTGTCACGGAAGTAGTAGTGGCCCGAGTGCTCTCCGCCGAAGATCGCTCCCGTTTCCTTCATTACCTGTTTGATATAGGAGTGGCCCACTCTGGTTCGTACCGGCTCGCCGCCTGCAGCCCGCACCGATTCAGGCACGGCCTTCGAGCAAATGAGGTTGTGGACGATCTTCTCACCCGGATGGTTACGCAGGAACCAGCCGGCCACAATCGCGGTCACCGTGCTGCCGGGGAGAGGACGGAGCTGATCGTCGATGAAGAACGCACGATCTGCGTCGCCGTCGAACGCCACACCGAGATCATATGCTTCGGTCCGCATTTTGGCCTCGAGATCTGCCAGGTTCTCCGGCCGCAACGGGTCTGGGTGATGATTGGGAAACTCACCGTCGGGTTCGAGGTAGAGACCGGTCAGCACGGCAGGGACACGTTCGAATACGCTCGGGACGGCGACGCCGGCCACGCCGTTGCCACCGTCGGCGATCACCCGCAGCCCACGAATCCTGGCGGGCTCGACGATCGAGAGCAGATGCTCGACGTAGCCGGCCAGCACGTCCACTTCGTTGATTTCCCCCTCAGAGTCGGCCGCGTCGATCCCCTCCTCCGACCATTGCTGGATTTCCTGCAACCCGCTGTCAACGCCAACCGGGGCGGCTCCGGCGAGACACAGTTTGATGCCGTTGTAGCCCTTGGGGTTGTGGCTGGCGGTGATCATCGCTCCCGGCTGATCCATTGCCCCGGCCGCGTAGTACACCATGTCAGTCGTGATCATGCCGAGATCATCCACAGCAACACCTTGCGAAGTGATCCCCTCCATCAAAGCCGAGGCCAGCGCCGGTGAAGAATCCCGGCAATCCCGACCTACCGCGATGCGCTCGGTCGCGGCGAACCGCGCAAACGCCGCACCAATGCGCCGGGCCGCTTCCTCGTCGAGCTGTTCGGGTACCGTACCGCGCACGTCATATGCTTTGAAGATTGATGAGAGATCCATAGCCGGATAATAAGCGGCGGTCCCGGCCCTGCGGTTTCCACGACGTCAAGACGCACGGCTCAGCTATCCTCCGCTGACCATGCCGCAAGCCCCCTATGCCGGCGTATCGGTCTTGATGCCGGCCTACAGACTCGAAGCAACAATCGCCGACAACATAGATCGGGTAGCGGCGGTCGTTGGCTCTTGGGACGATTCCGAGATCATTGTGATCGATGACGGGAGTCCTGATGACACCCGCGGTTTTGCCGAAAAGGCGGCGGCCCGCAGTGATCTCGTATCGGTCGTCGGCTATGCGACGAACCGGGGCAAGGGCGGTGCCCTCAAAGAAGGGTTCCAGTACGCAACGGGCGAGACGATCGTCTTCCTAGACTCGGACCTCGACCTTCCCCCGGAGCAGCTACCGCAATTCTTGGACGCCTTCTACTCAGCAGGTGTCGATGCACTCGTCGGAGCGAAACGCTCGGCGATGGTTGCAGGCCGTTACCCCATGCTGCGGAAACTACTGAGTCTTGCCTTTGCAGCCCTCAACGGCCTGCTGCTGCGACTGCCGGTGCGGGAAACCCAGACCGGCCTCAAGGCATTTCGGCGAAGCGCCCTCGAGGAAACGCTCCCCAAACTCGATACCGAGCGCTATGCATTCGACCTCGAGCTGCTCGTCAGGATCCGCAAGGCCGGCGGTACGATGACAGAAGCACCGGTAAGTCTGGCGCCGGGATCATCGAGCGGATTGTCACTGGCGACACTGTGGGAGATGGGTCGCGATACGTTGAAGATCTGGCTGCGCAGCATCAGCTGGTAGCGACGGGCTCAACCTCTTCCAGCGCATTGATTGCGGCCGTCCTCCGGTCGATGGCGTTGCGGAACACGACATCCCTGTAACCAGCAAACTTTGGCACGATGATCAGCAAGGCGGCAAGCAGGTAGAACACGTTCTGCTCCGCCCGGGTGAGCGGCCCCCAGACCCAGTCGGCACCGCCGACGACGGCCTGGGTAACGATCCAGGCCACGACGTTGATCGCAACGAAGTTTGCCGTCTCCCGCCGCAGCTCGCCCGGCTCACTCAAGCGGAACGTCCAGCGCCGATTGAGAATGTAGGAAACGAACGTCGCAATCAGAAACGACAGGGCAATGGACCAGAACTGTTCCCAGTTGAAACCCTCGTCGATCGTCTTGGTCCCGCCGAGGACGATCAAGAGCACATTGAAGAGGACGAATGAGACGACCGTGTTGACCACTCCGACCAGGCCGACTTTGGCCAGCTGACGGAGCGCTTCGGGAGTGAACAGGGATTTGATGTAATTTTTCACCTAGACCTCAGATCTAGCCTTGTTCCGCCGCCGCAACAATCGCCTTCTGTAAACCCACCATCCAGCAAATGCCAGGCTTGCCAGCGTCAGCAGCATTCCAACGTTTTCGGTCCAAGTGTTGTTGAACTCCAGTAAAACCTCTTCCTGCGTCGGGATGACGATCATCAGAGACGGTGCAGCCCGGTAGGGGCCCTCGGCGCCAGTTGCCTCCCAGTTCGGGAAATAGGAGGTCTTGACGAGATGGGGGATACCGATTGCCGTTGTCTCGAAGTAGATGCGGTGGTCGTCGACCTCGATGTTGTACACAGATTCTGATGCCGTTTCGAGGGGGCGTCCCTCGTCATACGGACCGAGCATGTCGTCAAACCGTGGCCACGCCGGCGGCCCGTCGGCTGTAATCCATCGATCCAAGGTGTCGATTTCGTCGTACCAGTTGAGCGCAACATCGCTGAAGCTCTCCTCCCCTGCGTAAACCATCGGCACATACCGGGCGACTTCGACAGCCGTCGTGTCCGGTAGCGCAAACACCGAAAACGCCTCGTCGACGACCAACGGATCGAGCCCTATGCGATTGGCTTCCTCGGTCATCTCCTCACTCTGGGTCACGTAGTAGGAGATGTTGAACAGCTTCGAGTGCTCAACACCGCGCTCGAGGGCAAAGGGGCGGTAGGTCAATCCGCGCACCGGCTGCGACGGGGACTTACTCATCTCGGCCTGATTGAGGAAGTGGAAAGGTGTGGTCAGCGAAGACTCGAAGAACACTCCTTCCATCGTGTCGTGTTCCTCGCTCCAATACGGAATCAGCATCAGGGCCATTGGGGTTCCGTATTGGTCTTGGACTTCCTTGTTGTACTCCCACATCACGCGACCCGGCGGCAACTCGTCGACGGAAGCGACCAATCTTTCTAGCTCGGGATAAGCCGCCTTGCCTTCGTAGCCTTGGTAATTCCAGTTCACCCATCCGGGTATGTCGTGGACACCCACGATCGTGATGGCAAGGGTCAATCCGATTGCCAGCAAGCCGCCGACGACTCTGTTCTCATTGCGATTCGGCAGCCAGCGCGCCAGCCGCATTGCTGCCAGACCTACCGCGATACCGGCAAAGAGATACACCCCCATGAACCAGTACGGGAGAAGACGGGCGTTGTAGAGAATCGTCCATCCCTGCTCGGCGATGAGTAGATAGCCGAAGAACGGCAGCAAGGTCATCGTCAACAGCACGGCAACATCTTCCCGGCGCAGTAGCGACCACACGGCGCCGATCACCGCCAGGGCCACGATCGGAATCAACTCGTTGGGGAAAGGGGTGCCAACGTTGGACAGTCCTGCGCCGCGAATCCCTGTGAGTGGCGTCCACCCCATGTCGGTGTTCAAACCACCGAAGGTGCGCACGAAGACCGACACGGCCCAGAACGCAGCCAGACCGAATCCGATGATCCAGCTCGGTAGGAGTGCCGAACCTCCGCCCCGCCTCAGCAACAGAGGAAGGGACACGACGACGACCACAATCGTCGTCACTATGTGGCTCAGTGCCGTCAACGCGAGCACTACGCCCGCCAGGGGGCTGAATCTGCGGCCTTCGCGGACGTTGCGAACAACGATCCCGAGATAGACGAGCGACAGGGCAAAGGACCAGGAGAAGGCGAACTCACCTGCCAGCGTTGACTTGATGTTGGCGCCGAAGATGCTGAAGCTCTCCATGAATACGAACATCGAGCCAAACGCGGCGGCAATTGCGGCAACTCGACGATCGAAACCGATGGCGCGTACCAGGAAGTAGGCCGCCGCCGGCATCGCCAGCAATCCCAGGACCGTGACCACCTTGAATGCCACCCCGTAGGGAATGAAGACGTCGAGCAGGACCGTGAACAACGCCGGTAGCGGGAAGTAGAAGTAGAAGACCGGATAGCCGGCGTACCAGTCGCTACTCCAGCCGAGCAAACGGCCGGATGGAAGCAAGCTGTCCCTGAGCACCTGTGGGAGCACAACGTGCGCACCCATGTCGCCACCGGTGGGTGTGTTAGCTAACAGGATGGATGGCCAGTGGAATTCGAAGTTGAAGAACGGGAAGGCATCCTGCGGGCTCACCCGGGCGATGAGTCCGGCCATTACCAGCGCAATCAGCGCGGTCGGCAGCGCAACCGCGAGCACAACCAGAAGTCGACTGCTTTGCGATTCATTGCGTAGGGACTGCGAGGTCGTCACCGAGGAGAGGCTAGTGGTCCGTCGGACTACGGTGAGGGTTCGCGGTCAGATCGACTGCGTACAACACGGTGGACAGCACACCTTCGGGTCTGCTGGTCGGCTCAGGCGCTGCCGTTGCGTGCCATATCAAGCACCACATCGAGTGCCAGCGGCTCCCCGTCGCGATCCCACCAGCGCGCTTCGCAATGGTGGCAAGAGCAGAAATTGACCTCGGTGCCGTCGGGCAGTGTGAGTTCTATCTGAATGACGTCATTGGCCCCGCAAGTACCACACTGCAGCGGCTCAACCGGTACACCTCGTCTCCTGTTCATGACGCACAGAGTAGTCGGCTGGGTGCGTTCTCAAGTCGATTTCGCGATCACTTTGCGGCTCAGGCCATTTCGGGAAGCTCATCGAGCTTGCCCACGTAGCGTGATCGCCGTTTCCCTTGCTCCCACCAATACGCATACCAATAGGGGCCGTGCGGACACCGACTGCAGGCGTCCTTGCCGCATTTGATCATCTGGCTTCGCAGCTTGACCTCAGGCTCGTTACCCGGGCTGAGCACACCCCGCTGCTCGAGCCGGGCCCTGGCCAATATCAACAGCCTACGGAGCTCAGGTTCGTCCATTTCCCGGACCGCTTCGAGTACATCCCTGTCGATCGGCAAGGCCGCCTCCTAGGCCGGAACAGAGAACAAGCGAGCCATCGGTGCACGCCTATCGACCAGCGTCCAACCGACAGGAGGACTGAGCCGAGCAGCGTGTTGCGAGCACATCAGGTAACCGGATCCGGGCTCGAGCGGCCCATCGATGTCGCTCAGCCACATGCAACGGCCGGAGTAGTCGAAGGACATGACCGAATCTGCATCGGATCGGCAGCGGGAGCATGTAAACGTCATGGGCGCTGACGCTAGCGCAGATCTTCTCGACATGGTGGATTCCCGCCAGGACCGACGGTCCCGAGAGACTAGAGACCGGCACCGACGGCGGCACGCCGCAATCGCCTCGCAGATACGCGCCCGGCCAGCTGTGCAACGACCCTGCCGCTACGGTCGACGACCACCGTGAGGGGTACCCCAATGACTCCGGCGCGCCGCTGCAGATCACCCTCCAACTCGTAAGTGACCTCGCGTACCGGGACCCCCGACGCTCGAGCGGATGCCAGGACGGGCTTGCAGCGGGGGCAGTCGGTCGAGGTGAAGACAGTTATGCCGGCGGGCAGGCCCAACCCTGCGATATCAATCGGTGGGTGTTGTGGCCTAAACCTGCGCGCCGCTGCCCCGGCTGCAGCGGCAACTCCCAGCAGGGCAAGCACGAGGAGCACCCGCGCAACGGTGCTATCCACCGACCACGGTCCCGGTCACGAACATGATCCCGAACGGACTCTCGACACTCCAAGCAGCCGAGATCGGAGCCGATGACTCGACGAAGTACCCACCGACGCTCACGTCATATCCGAGTTCAACGCCCAGCACTACGCCCGCCATCACCGACACCTTGGTCGCAGGCAGATCACGCACCCCGAGCGGCTGCAGCGTCACTGTTGCCGTCTCGAAGCCGGTGTTCATGAGCCAAAGTGTGGCTTCGCCGTCCCTCACAGCCTGCAAACCCGGCAGCAACCAGCGGGAGGACGGGTTGGAGATGCCAATTGTGCCGGCGATGCGATCACCCAGCTCGACTCCCTCTTCGATCTGCCCTTCCTCGTCGGTCGGTTCGAGAACAACCGCCGATTCTTCTGCGATCACTACTGCAGCCACCGGCGCACTCGATCGAACCCGCACTCCCATTGCACCCTCAGCGAGATCGCTGAGGGCGATGCGGCGTGGAATGCTCGGATCCACTTCCACCTCCCGTGCCGCCAGAGTGGCGCCTTCTGTGGTATAGACATCGATTGTCACTGTTACCGGTGCCGGATTCGAGCTGGAGACCATGAGCGACGGCGAGAAAGCAGAACTGCTGCTTGCTACCGGAAACTCGAACACAGTGGCCGGCGCCGCCCCCGGCCAGCTCGCCTCATCGGTCGCGCCTGCGATTACGAGCGACGGAATGACAAACCCCTCACTAGAGGTAACGGTCAAGGCAAGGTCATCCAGGAGGGGCACCAATGCATTGAGGTCGACGTCCTGCCAGGTGCGCCCCTCCACGTCGAGGTTCTGCAAATCCACAAGCCCGGTCTCGCCCGATTCGCTGGAGCCACCGACACTCACCTTGGCGAGTTCCGGGAAGGGATTGAACAGGCGCAGAGTCATCGTTCGCCCTTCACGTGTCGTCCCCCCGGGCAATTCCCACACTTTGGGGATGCGGGCAACGCACGTGTCCCCGGTGAGCAACTGTTCACCACGAATGATCGCAGCCGCCGCGGCCGGGCCGTCGGTGAATTCGACGAACAGCGGGGTGTCACCGCGGCGGACGATTTCGCCTACGTTGACGACAAGAGCTCCAGCGTCCTCCAGACGGACCTCGTCGACATCGGCCGGCTCGCCTGCCAGTTGCTGTGGCAGAGTCAGCTTGACATCGACCGCGACACGCGACGCCAGCATCACGCTCGAATCGCGCAGCGCCCCGCTGGCCACCCAGGGGCAATACCACACACTCGCCGACGCCCCAGCAACCGACTCACGGGTTTCTGGTCCCACAAAATCGGGTCCGGACGGAGGGTCGGGTTCCGGCAGTATGGCCGCGCCCGCGACCACGGCAGCAACGATCAGCAACCCTGCCAGCCGCTTCACCGCTGCCTCCTTGCAAAACCGGAAAAGAGAAACAGAAGGGCAAACGCTGCGGCCGCCAGGTATGCCTGGGAGCGGCGCGAATCAATTGGACTGAACTCTGCGTCCCCGGTGCCGGCGGAGACCTCGTTACCCCACCCCGCCTGCGTCCAGGGACCCGGACCCCATCGACTGTTGGCAGTTTCAGCGACAAACACGCGCTCTCCGGCCGCGGCGTCGCCGGCATAGCCGGTGCCGATTCTGCTCCAAGACTGGCCGTCCGAAACCGGGGCGCGCACGGGGGCCTCGGCGTCGACCAAGAACGTAGGTCGTTTGGCACCACCAAGCGCCACGAGATCCAACTGACCGTCGAAAACGGCTTCGAGCGGAGTCTCGCCGGTAACAACAACCCAACGGATTCCGAAGGCGGCGAGAGCTTCACCGGCGCGCGACTCCTGACCCTCGATCAACCCGAGCAGCAAGTTCTCGAGAGCTGCGTCCACCGACTCGGCGACAGGAAGATCGACCTCCCACAACTGCGGGACGGGCGCGGACACGACTCTGTAGGCGGCACCCCGCACTGTGCGATACTCGCCGGGGAGCGATGACTCGGGCCCAACCAACAGGATCCGCGACGCGCTTGCTTCTCCATCTGCCGCAGTCGTGAAGCGCAGCGGCTCGGTGAGTTCGTCGCCCGGCAGATTGGCGCGTCCTTGGTACAGAGGCAACAGCGATGTTGCGACGAGGACTACTGCGGCGAGCGCGCCGATCCCTCCGAGCAAACGGCGCCAGCCGTGGACGTCGCCGGCGCGGAGCGAATCGAGTACACCTCCGGTCAGAAGAGCAAGACCCAACGCAACAACCGCTAGACCGGAAACCGCACCTTCTCGCCCTATGCCGAGATCATCACCCCTGGCGACGACAGCTCCAAGCCCGACCAGCGTCCCGCCGAGCAAGACCGCGTCGAGGTGCGGGCCGCGCGTCGTCAACAGACCCGCCCCAAAGGCCAAGGCGGCTGCGCCGAGAGGGATCAATGCCGGCACCCAGTACTCGGACCCGGTAGTCAGATAGGTCTCGATGTCCACCACCGCGATCCAGGGCAGCAGGAATGGCACCGCAAGGGCCGTGCCCGCGACCCCAACGCCCAAAGACCTCCACGCGCCGGCGTCATTGGGCCGAAGCACACACCGCAGCAGCAGAACTGCCACCGGCGCAACCAGAAGCGGCGGCGACAGAACGGCCAGCAACCCGATGACCCAACCCGTTGCAGCGATGCGCCCCAGACGCCGCAACCAACTCCGCGGCCAGCGAGTGGATGCGACACGTATCGCCCAAGGCAACACGCCGACAGCCAGCAATTGGCCGATTGCGGTCCGATCGCCGATTGCCTGCGTTGCCGGGCCGGCAACCAGGACGATTCCGGCAGCCCAGGCCGCAACCACCTCGATCCCCCAGACTCGTAGCAACCGGATTGTGCCCCAGATGCCGGCGACGATTGCACCCAGGCTGAGCATCCATGCAGCCAGCGCGGCAGAGTCGAATAACAGATACTGCACCGCACCGGCCAAACCTACGAGAGGGGGCAGAGGGGACACCGAACCAAAACCGCCGGGATTCCAGCCACCGGCATAGGCCCCGACGGCGGCGCCGCCCGACTCGGGCAGCGGCATGCTGTAACCCACGGCCGGCCATCCAGATGACCACAACGCTCGCACGCCCACCAGCGACGCGATCAGGGTCAACATGCCCACGATGACAGCCGGCTGGCGGAGATCGGAACCGATCGAGGCGATCGTAGGCCCGTCACTTCGGTCGAGCCGGGAGCGGAGCTTGCTGCCGATCTCACCGAAGATCTCGGCTAATCGTGCCGAACCCCGCATCTGATAGCGAAACAACTCAGCGTCGCCGAAGACCTTGCCCCGGCGAGCTGTGAAGCGCTCCCGAAGCAGGGACGGAAGGTGCCACACATTCCACAACCAGGCACGAACGAAATCGAACAACACCCATCGGCCGAGAAACGGGCTGACGATCGATTCGGTCAGGCCGATGAGAAGACGTAACGGTATCGCCCAGAGCAAGGTGAGCACGCTGTATACCTTCAACATCGCCCGAATCCGGCCCGCCCGCTCTCGCCAGGATTCGGCGCGGAAGCGATCTGCTTGATAGAGCACCTCGGACGATGGCACCACCACGACGCGACCGCCACGGAGTCGGGCTCGTTGACAAATGTCGATGGCGGCTGCCTCGGGGGGCATCTTCGGATCAGGTCCGCCGACGCCGCGGGCCAGGTCGCGACGGATCAACATCGAAGCTCCGGCAACGGCGGCAACGTCGCGCACGACGTCATACTGACCTGCATCGATCTCGTCGTCTTCCATGCCGAGATATGGAACATCGAAGACATCAGTAGCGATCCCAACCGCGATCAGACGTTCGGTGTCGTCGGCATATACCAGCTTCGAGCCCGCAACTGCCGCGTCGGTTCGCTCGGCTTCGCGAACCAGCGATTCGAGCGCATCGGGGCGCGGGAGCGCCCCCGCGTATAGAAACCAGATGTGGCTGACTCCGCCATCAACTGAGTCGAGAAGTTGGGGGACGGAGCTCATCCATTCGACGGCCGCGGCGTCCGCGGCCTGTCTGCCGCGGCTGCCGGCCCCGATCACCACCACGCGAGACGTCTCGTAGACTTGGCTGCGGATCCGGGCAATCGTCTCCACAATGTCAGCGTTGTCGAGCGCCAGCACGGCGGCAACGACCACTTGTTGGATTGTCCCGGAGGAAGATGACATAGGCCGCATTCTGGAGTCGTGACAGATCTATAGCAATCTTGACGTAGTGGTGCTCTGTGGCGGCGTGGGCGGTGCTCGCATGGCTAGGGCCCTGGCCGGCACGGTGGCACCGGAGCGGTTGACGGTAATCGTTAACGTTGGCGACGACGATTCTGTCTACGGCGTATATGTGGCGGCCGACCTCGATACCGTCGTCTACACCCTTGCCGGAATCGAAGGTCCGCAGGGTTGGGGACTGGCAGAGGATACGTTCAATGTAATGGCTGAGCTAGAGCAACGGGGATTGGACACGTCGTTCCAGCTCGGTGATCGGGATCTCGCCACATGCCTCTACCGGACCGAACAACTCGGAAGAGGGAAACCGCTTTCGACCGTGACCGCCGACATCTGTCGGATGCTCGGTCTCGGGATGCAGGTCCTCCCTGCCACCGACGATCTCGTGCGCACCCGGGTCAAGGTGGCATCCGGTGAGTGGATGTCATTCCAGGAATACTTCGTTCGGCGCCGACACCGCGACCCGGTTGTCGAACTCGAGTACGCCGGGGCGGCATCGAGCACTCCGGCACCCGGCGCCCTCGAGGCCCTGCAAAACGCCGATCTGGTCATCATCGCCCCCTCCAATCCCCCGCTGTCCATCTGGCCGATCCTGACCATCCCCGGCATACGGGCCGCGGTGGCTGCTGCCGCTACGGTCGCTGCCATAAGCCCGCTGTTCGCGGGCAATGCACTGAAGGGACCGGCACGGCAAGTCATGGCGTCGCTGGGCATGCCGGAAGGAACCGCCGGCATCCTCGCCGCGTACGAAGGCCTGATCAACACCCTCGTGGTTGACACCGCAGATGTGGACGACGAGCGCCTCTCGACGCCCGCCACCAGGGTCGTCGGCGCCGACACGCTCCTCGTCGAACCTGCCGCGGGACGGCGCTTTGCGGCTTGGCTCATAGATACGATGAGCCAATGAAGTCGATAGAAGTCATCGCCGTCCCGGGCATACCCGAGATAGAGCCCGGGGACCAGATTGCGGATTCGATCCTCCAGGCCCTCGAACAAAGTCCTATCGAGTTGACCAGAGGTGACTTGTTGGTGGTGACCCACAAGATCGTCTCCAAGGCCGAGGGTCGGGTCGTCGACAGTGGCGACGACGCGACATATAGGGCCGCAGTCGAGGAGGAGGCTCAGGCAATCTTGCGCAGACGTGGCGACCTCACGATCGCCCGGACCCATCACGGATTCATCTGTGCGAACGCGGGGGTCGATCGTTCCAACGTGCCTTCAGGCCGTGCGGTGCTCTTGCCCCTCAACCCGGATCGCTCGGCCCATAGCATCCGGATGCAACTGCGCCGCGCCACCGGCATCGACGTTCCAGTGATCATCAGCGACACATTCGGGCGACCGTGGCGGCGTGGCCAGACCGACATAGCGATCGGAGTGTCGGGGATGGAAGCCATCGCCGACTTCAAAGGGAAGCCCGACGGCAACGGCAGAATCATGGAAGCCACCGAGATCGCCATAATCGATGAGATCGCATCCGCCGCTGATCTCGTCATGGGCAAGGCCGACCATATTCCGGTAGCAATAGTGCGCGGAGTCGCCTGGGAACCAGGCGAAGCACGCGCCATCGATCTGGTCCGCCCTCCAGGAGAGGATCTGTTTCGCTGATGCCCGAACTCCCGGAGATCGTCACCTACATCGACGCCCTGCGACCGCGAATCGGAAATGAGGTACTCGAGGAGGTCCGTGTCCGTTCCTTCTCCCTCCTCCGGACGTTCGATCCGCCGATCGAAAGCACGTTTGGCAAGAAACTCATCCAACTGCGCCGGCTGGGAAAGAGGATCGTGTTCGGGCTCGAAGATGATCTGTTCATGGTTCTCCACCTGATGGTGGCGGGACGGCTGCACTGGCACGAAGAGAAGAAAGCGATCCCGGCAAAAGTCGGCTTGGCTGCTTTCGACTACTCGTCCGGCACACTCCTCCTGACCGAAGCGGGTTCCAAAAGGCGCGCATCGCTGCACGTTGTAGCCGGGGAAGAGGCGCTGGCCGGATTGGACCCGGGCGGCCTCGAGCTGGAGACCGCAACCCTCGATGAATTCGCCTCCGCCCTACTGGCCGAAAGGCACACACTGAAACGCGCTCTGACCGACGCCAGACATATCTCCGGTATCGGCGGAGCTTTTGCAGACGAGATCCTGCATCGAGCCAGACTCTCCCCACTGCAGATGAACACCAACCTGAGCGAAGATGCGATTGCCCGCTTGTTCTCGGCGTGCGTTTCTACCCTCGAGGAATGGGTCGGAATCAGGCGAGCTGATGTCGGCAACGGTTTCCCGGATAAGGTGACCGCGTTCCACCCGCGAATGGCCGTGCACGGCAAGTACGGCGAGCCGTGCCCGGTGTGTGGCACGACCGTACAGCGGATCGTCTATGCATCCCGGGAGACCAACTACTGCCCGGGGTGTCAGACAAACGGAAGGATTCTGGCCGATAGGTCGCTGAGCCGGCTGCTCAAGGATGACTGGCCCAAGACCGTCGAGGAGCTCGAGAGTTGACCAACAGGGGGACACCGTGGCGACTCCCCGGGTGTGGCCGCTAGGGTCGAATCGCCAACAGAAAGCCCCCACGATTGGACCCCATGCTTGCTTTGATGGACAAACGAATCGTTGTGACCGGTGGCGCGGGTTTTGTAGGCAGAGCAGTATGTGAGCAACTGGTCAACGCCGGCGCCGGAGAAGTAATCGTCCCGCGCAGTCGTGATTATGACCTCACCCAGGCTGAAGCAACCCGGCAACTCTACGCAGACGCCGATCCGGATCTGGTCATCCATCTCGCAGCTGAGGCTGGAGGCATCGCAGCCCATCGGGCCAACCCGGGGCGTTTCTTCTACGCCAATATGGCGATGGGAATTCACCTGATCGAGGAAGCTCGCAAACATAGAATCGGGAGGTTCGTCCTCATCGGATCGGCGGCCTCGTATCCGAAGTTTGCGCCCGTACCGACCCGTGAAGAGGACCTGTGGGCCGGTTATCCCGAGGAGAGCGAGGCCCCGTACGGAGTAGTCAAGCGAAGCCTCCTCACGATGCTCCAGGCATACCGAAAGCAGTACGGTCTCGAGGGAATCAACCTGATCCCGGTGAACATCTACGGACCCGGAGACAACTTCGATCTGCAAACTGCACACGTTGTTCCGGCACTGATCCGGCGGCTGATCGAGGCTCGTGAAACGGATTCACCGACCGTTGTCGCTTGGGGATCCGGATCTGCCTCCCGCGAGTTTCTATATATCGATGACGCGGCGCGCGGGATTGTGCAGGCCACAGAACGCTACAACGGCGAGTCCCCGGTCAATCTCGGGACCAGTCAAGAGACGACTATCCGGGAGCTGGTCGAACTCATTGTCGGGCTAACCGGATACCAGGGCGAAGTCCGCTGGGATACAACGCAACCAGAGGGGCAGCCGCGCCGCAAGACCGACACTTCGAAGGCCGCCCGGCTCTTCAGCTTTACCGCCACGACCAGCCTCGAGCAGGGCCTTCGAGAGACTATCGACTGGTGGGAAACCCACCTAGCCGGCTGACGCTCGAATGCCCTTCGCGGCGCAGCAAGCCGGGTTCCGGACAATGGCCAACCCACATGAAGCCAGAGTTTGGGCATAGCGCAAACTCCAAGCCGTTCGCCTGCTGCCTAGGAGGGCGACTTGGCCAGAGTTTTGCGAAGCAAGAACTCGAAGGCCTCCGCCCCGGCAAAAACGCTAGAACTCTGCGTTGTTGGGAGTCCGCGGAAACGGGATCACGTCCCGGATGTTCTGCATACCGGTGACGAATTGGACCAGCCTTCCGAAACCAAGGCCAAAGCCGGAATGCGGGACCGACCCGAAGCGCCGCAAGTCGAGATACCACCAGTAGTCGTCGACGGGAAGCCCCTTGGCCTCGATCGACTCGAGCAACACATCGTGGCGCTCTTCACGCTGGCTTCCACCCACGATCTCGCCCACCCCGGGGACAAGGACATCCATTGCCGCAACCGTCCTGCCATCATCGTTGTGTCGCATATAGAACGCCTTGATGTCCTTGGGATAGTCGACGACGATCAACGGCTGCTCGAACGCAACCTCGGTCAGGTAACGCTCGTGCTCGGACTGCAGGTCCACACCCCACGAAACCGGGAACTCGAAGGAAGTCGGTGCCTTTGCGAGCACGTCGACTGCCTCGGTATAGGTGATCCGCCGGAAATCACTCGACGCGATGGACTCGAGCCTGGCAACCAAGCCGTTGTCCACCCATTTGTCGAAGAACTCCAAGTCCTCCCGGCAAGCGTCCAGCACGTACCGAAAGAGATAGCGAACATAGTCTTCGGCCAAATCTGCGTTGTCGCTGAGATCGGCAAAAGCCATCTCGGGTTCGATCATCCAGAATTCGGCAAGATGGCGACGTGTATTGCTGTTCTCGGCCCTAAAGGTCGGCCCGAATGTGTAGACCCTGTCGAGCGCCAGCGCATAGGTCTCAGCCTCGAGTTGTCCGCTCACAGTCAGATAGGTGGGTCTGCCGAAGAAATCCTGTGAGTAGTCGACTTCACCGTCGACTCGGGGCGGTGCTGCCAGATCCAGGGTGGTGACCTGGAACATCTCCCCAGCACCCTCGGCGTCGCTTGCTGTGATCATTGGAGTGTGCAGATACAGGAAATCGCGGTCCTGGTAGAACTTGTGGGTGGCATACGCCAGTGCGTTACGCACCCGGGCAACAGCCCCAAACGTGTTGGTACGGGCTCGCAAGTGGGCGAGATCGCGCAATTTCTCGAACGAAATCCGCTTCTTCTGGAGCGGATACTCCTCGGGGTCGGCGAATCCGTAGACGGTGACACGGGTCGCATGAACTTCAACAGACTGGCCGGCACCGGGCGATTCCACCAACTCGCCCTCGACTGCTACAGCACTGCCGATGGTGAGGCGAAGAACATCGGACTCGTAGTTCTCCAATTCTCCGGGCACGATCACCTGCAAGCCGGAGAAGGCCGAACCGTCGCTGATTTCGAGGAAGGAGAAGCCTCCCTTGGAGTCGCGCCGCGTCCGTACCCAACCGGCAACCAGCACGCTCGCTCGATACTCACTGGATGCGAGCAGGTGTTTGATCAGAGTTCGTTTCACGAAGTCGTCCTTGCTCGAAGACCACTGATTATTGCAAGGCCGGCACGGCTCGCCGACTCAGCGGCTCCTGGTACGGCTCTCTTCTGCAATGGTCTCGGCCAACTGCTCGGCGTGTTCGATTTCGGCACGGCGGTGGGCCAGTGTGCTGGCCCGCAGGGCGAGTTCTCTCCGCAGCGGGGCCTGGTTGTAGACGTAACCGATCATTGGACTCCCGATGAGGTCCATGGAACGCTTGAGCTCCTCGGCCCCGTGATAATCCTGACCGTGGGAAACCACAATCAATGCCCGGTCGGCGAGACGAACCAGTGTGGTTGCGTAGGCAACCTGTAGCACCGGCGGCGCATCGATGAGCACCAGGTCGTATATCTCGCCGAGATGCGCAAACAACGCGGCTGCACGTTCGGAAGACATGACGTCACTGGCGCGCCCGACTTGGCTGCCGCGCGACAACAGATCAACGGTCGCAATCTCCTCCATCGACGCGGTGACAATCGCATCCTCGAGCGCGACCTCACCCCGGATCACATCGGTGAGGCCGTGGGTCGGCTCAGTCGAACCGTAGAGCATCCGCGATAGTTCTTGATTGGCCAGGTCGGCATCGACCACGAGCACTCGCTTGCCACTGCGGGCGGCGGCGTATGCAGTGTTGGCAGTGACGGTCGTCTTCCCCTCGCTGACGGTAGGCGAAGCGATGACCAAGGTTTTGAACGCGTAATGGCCGAACTCAGCCACAGTGGCTTCCTGCTGGAGCGCAATCGCAGCGGCAACAAATCGGAACGACTCGGCGGATGCGCTGGCCGGGGCTTCGACAACCGGCAGTCTCGTATCGAGGCGCTCTTCATAGAAGCTGGGAACATCGGAGAGCAGCCGGACTCCAAAGACTCTCTCGGGTTCGCTGCGGGCGCCAAAGCGTCGCCGCCGGCGTGCCAGCAGGAACGCGATGGTGGAACCGAGAATGGCGCCTCCAATGAGGCCGAGCACCATCATTATGGCCCCGCTGGTGGGTTCAGCGGTTTCGGCGGGGTCGTACAGAACAACACCGTCGCTGGCCAATTCGGCATCGACGGC
>JARFRN010000249.1 GCA_029287195.1 Acidimicrobiia bacterium
GTTGCATACCGCCTGCTGACCGGCTCCGAAGGTGCCTTTGTCCGACAACCCGCCGCTGCGCTGGCGGTAACGGTGAGTCTGGATGCCGACGGTACCGCAATCTTTGCCGGAATCCCCGAGGTGGTCACGATCCCCGAGCTGCAATGGGCCGCGGCGCCGATATCGGCAGAGCAGATACCCGATTGGGTGCTGGAGGACCCGAGCATCGATTCCTCGTCGGTTGTCGGCGCATATCGAGACGGCAGCGACTGGCGGGTAATCATCATGAGCGAGCTTGCGCCCGGCCTCATCCGACCGCACCTGGTCGGTGGGGAGCGTTGACCACCGGCCCGGTGCGATGCCTATACGTGTTTGAATGCCACAATGAACCGCGGCATCACGCTCGGGGTAGGCGCATACGCCATCTGGGGTGTACTTCCGATCTTCTGGAAGGCAATCGAGTCCGTTGACTCGTTGGAGATCCTGGCGCACCGGATTGTCTGGTCTGTCGTGTTTCTTGCGGCGATCATCGCCCTGCGTGGATCCTGGAGTCAGCTGCGCACCCTGCGGGCTCCGGTGATTGCGCGCCTCCTTGCCGCCGGCAGCTTGTTGGCGCTGAATTGGGCCACATACATCTGGGCCGTAAACAACGGGCACATCGTCGAGTCCAGCCTCGGCTACTTCATCAATCCACTTCTCAACGTTTTGCTCGGTGTTGTCATCCTGCGAGAACGGTTGGGGACGGTGCAATGGCTGGCGGTCGCGATTGCCGCGATCGGCGTCGCCTACATGACGATCAGCATTGGCTCACTACCCTGGATCGCGCTCGTGCTGGCAACCAGCTTCGCCACATACGCGCTGCTGAAGAAGCAGATGCGAGGGGTGGGTCCGATCGAAAGCCTGGCTGTTGAAGTCACGCTGGTTCTTCTCCCGGCCCTGATCTACCTCACCATCCTCGGCCGTGGCGGGGAGGGCGCATTTGGCGCCGACGGAGCGCGTGTCACGATTCTGTTGATCCTTACCGGAGTTGCCACCGCGCTCCCGCTGCTGCTGTTCGGTGCAGCGGCCCGGCTGATCAAGCTGTCGACGATCGGGCTTCTGCAATACATCGCTCCTTCCCTGCAGTTTCTCATTGGTGTGTTTGTCTACGGGGAAGTCGTCGGCCGGGATCGCCTGATCGGCTTTGTACTCGTTTGGTTCGCCCTGGCGATCTACACGGGTCACGGTCTCGCGCGACTGCGACGAGGTGAGCCGCAGCCGCTGGCGGTCTAGCTGATGGTGATATGTTGGTTGAAGCGAACGAAGGTCCCGATGCGCAACTGACTCCCGGATCGATCCGAGCCCGCGACCTCTAGGAGTCACATGTCTGCCATCCACTTCAACGACCTCTCATTCCACTACTCGAAAGCCGTTCCCATTCTCGACTCGACCTCGTTCTCTCTGGGCCGCGGCTGGACCGGCGTAGTAGGGTCGAACGGAGCCGGGAAGACAACGCTGCTCGGCTTGATCGACGGGTCACACAATGCCACCGGCGGCTCGCTACTTCTCGATCCTCCCGATGCGATTGTCGCCCATTGTCCACAGATCGCAGACACGATCGATCCCAACATCGAGATCCTGCGTGAGGCATTCGATGGTGACGCCCAAACTCTGGTCGGGAGGCTCCGATTGGATCGAAGTGACCTCGATCGCTGGGAAACGTTGTCGCCCGGTGAGCGCAAACGATGGCAGGTTGGCGGTGCCCTCAATCGACGCCCGGATGTGCTGCTGCTGGATGAGCCGACCAACCATTTGGACCGTGATGCTCGTTCATTGTTGATCGAGGAACTGCATCGCTTCAAAGGAACCGGGTTGGTGGTTTCTCACGACCGCACGGTTCTCAATCGGCTGTGTCGCCGGATCTTGAGGATCGAACACGGCACGGTCGAGCTTTGGCAGGGGAACTACGACACTGCGCACCGCGCCTGGACCGCTGCAGAGCAAGCCGAGTATGAGAGCTACCGAGCCGTCCGGGTGCAGCAGAAGAAGGTGCAGCGTCGGTTGGCCGACAAACGCCGTGTCACGGAGGCGAAGACTGCGCGCCACAAACGGGATCTGCGACAGGCAGGCCCGAGGGACAGAGACGCCCGCTCCATGGAGAAGAAGGGGCGGTTCGAAGGTGGGCTCCGCCGGGGCTCGCGCGACACGAGCCTGCTGCGCACCGAAAACGAGCGACTCTACGAAGAAGCTGCTCGATTCGAACTCAGGCGACGTCTCGGAGGCGATCTCTTCTTCGACTACGCGCCGGCGCGCCGTCGAGTTCTTCTTCGCTACGCAGGCCCGCTCCGCGTTGCGGCCAACACCTTGGTCGGCGCCGTCGATGTGGCGGTCACCCGGGATGACCGAATCCTGCTTACGGGACCTAACGGAACCGGCAAGTCGACACTGCTGCGGGCGCTCGTGGCCGGATCGAACCTCCCGGGTGACAATCTGCTCTACTTGCCCCAGGAGTTGACCGAGCCCGAAACGGTGGTGCTCATTGACTCGGTCCGAGAACTCGATCCCGAGCGCAGAGGCCGGGTGCTCGGGATCGTCGGGGTGCTCGGGTCAGATCCAGAACGGATACTGGCGACTGATATCCCGTCTCCCGGCGAGGCGCGCAAACTGCTCATCGCGTCCGGTTTGGGCCGGGGGGCATGGGTGCTACTGCTCGACGAGCCCACCAACCATCTCGACCTCCCATCTATCGAGCGTCTCGAGGCGGCGCTGGCTGCCTTTCCCGGCGCGGTAGTCGTAGTCACTCACGACGAGGAGTTCGTCAGACGCACGACCCATACCCGATGGGACCTGCGAGACGGCGAGATCACGGTGGGTTGAGGCGAGCCCCGATCACTCGGAGAAGTGCTTCTCGAGTATCTCCTTCGCCGGATCGATGATGGAGTCCCAGGCGGCGTCCGGTAACTTGTTGAGTGTGACGAAATCGGCAGTCATGAAAACACTGGCAACGCCCGGCAACGCCAGCAACGCGCCCCCGAGAGGATCATCCGTCGGCTGGCTGGGTACGAACGTGGTCGGACCACCGACGGGTACACCCACGGTGAACTTCGCAGCGTCCGGATTCGGGGTTGAACTTACTGTGACCGGCATCGGCACCTCACTCGTGACCTGCGGTGATGGTACATGACACTCGTGGCATCGGAAGTTGGCCTCGGGGTCGATGTTGGAGGAACTTTCACCGACTTCGTCTGTGTAGGTGATGGTGAGATCGTCACCGGCAAATCTGCTTCGACTCCTGAGGATCAGAGCGTTGCCGTTGTAACGGGAGCCACACGTTTCCGTGAGAAGGCGACCCGATTCCTCCACGGGACCACCGTGGCCACAAATGCACTGCTCGAGGGGCGCGGAGCCCGGACGGCCCTGATAACCACCCCGGGCTTCTGCGATGTAATCGAGATCGGGCGGCAGGATCGGCCTTCGCTGTACGACAGCTTTGCCGATCGGGCGGTACCCCTGGTGGAGCGGGCCCTTCGCTTTGGGGTCGGTGCTGAGCTCGACGCCCTGGGAACAGCGGAGGCCGTCGCCGTTTCCTTGCTGTACGGATACCGGACACGATCCGCCGAGGAAGAGATCGCCGCCGCCATCCATGCCCGCTGGCCGGAGCTTCCCATCTCGCTATCTAGCCACGTAGTTGCCGAGTTCAGGGAGTACGAGCGAACAGCTACCACGGTCCTGAATGCTTGTTTGATGCCGGAAACCGGTCTCTACCTGAATCGGCTTGCCGCCGGCGCGGCCGCCGCCGGACTACCCACCGACATTCAAGTGATGCGCTCTTCCGGCGGGCTGATTTCCATAGCGGAGGGAGCCGCTCTGCCGGCGGCGATTCTGCTTTCGGGGCCGGCTGCCGGGGTGGTTGCCGCCGGTGCGCTCGGCAAGGCGCTGGGCAAGCAGCACCTCGTGTCGTTCGACATGGGAGGCACGTCGACGGATGTCTGCCGCATCGACGGGGGTCGGCCCGAGGTCCTCTACGAACGCCGCGTCGCCGGCCACCCGTGTCGGATGCCGGCAGTTGCAGTCCACACGGTCGGCGCAGGAGGTGGGTCTATCGCGTGGATCGATGAGGGTGGTTCGCTGCGAGTTGGCCCCCGATCGTCGGGGGCCGTTCCCGGTCCGGCGTGTTACGGCAACGGGGGTGTCGAGGGGGCCGTGACCGACGCCAATGTTGTGCTCGGCCGGATTGATCCGCAAGGGCGGCTTGCCGGATCCCTCCCGATCCAGCATCACCTGGCCGTGGAGGCCTTGGCCGCTCTCGGATCCCAACTCGGGTTGAGTGCTCCCGAAGCCGCTCTCGGCGTAACAACGGTCGTGGAGGAAGTCATGGCCGGAGCGATTCGAACCGTATCAATCGAACAAGGCGCCGACCCCCGTAGGGCTGCGCTCGTAGCCTTCGGAGGGGCCGGCGGACTTCATGCCACCGCTCTTGCTCGCCGTCTAGAGATGGCCGGCGTCCTGGTACCACCGTACTCCGGAGTGTTCTCGGCGCTCGGGCTTCTGCTCAGTCCGCCGCGCACCGACACGGCGCGATCGATACTGCTCGAGCCGGGCTCCGATATCGATGCTGTGGTGGGGGAGGCCAGAAGAGTGGTGGCTGCGCGACTAACCCGAAGCGGGGCCCGCGAGGTCAATGCATCGGGCTTTGTCGACGTTCGCTACCGGGGGCAATCGCACGAGACCACCGTGCCCTATCGGCCTGGTGAGGGCTGGGACGAGCTGCTGACGCGTTTCCATCGCTCGCATCGGGAACGCAACGGCTTCGCCAGGGAAGGGGATCCGGTCGAGGTCGTGACCGTGCGGGCCGAAGCCGTTGCCCGGCCGCTGATTACCTGGAACGATCTCCCCCCGGTGGTACCCGAGGGAACGAGCCGCCTGCCGGACCGGACCGTGATCACGACCCGGGGTCCCGCAGATGCGGCCGTCTTTGCTCGAGGCGGGTTGGCTCCGGGGGCCGAGCTCGTAGGTCCCGCAGTGGTAGAAGAGACCGATGCGACGACCTTCCTCGATGTGGGGGAACGTGCGGTCGTCCACGAGAGCGGTGCCTTGGAGGTGGAGTGGTGAACATCGATGTGGTCACTCTGGAGGTGGCACGTAACCGCCTCAGCGCCATCGCCGACGAAATGGGTGTGGTCCTGCGCCGTACCGCGTACTCGCCCAACATCAAGGAGCGCGCCGACTGCTCGGCTGCGGTGTTTGTGCCGTCGGGGGAGATGTTGGCCCAAGCCGAACACATCCCGGTCCACCTGGGGTCGATGCCGGCATCAGTCGCCGCAGTGCTGGGGACCTGCGGCGAATCGATGGAACCCGGGACTCAGTATGCCGTCAACGATCCGTACCACGGGGGAACTCATCTCAACGACCTGACCCTGGTGCGTCCGGTTCATGTCGCCGGGACGCCGGTCGGCTGGGTGGCCAACCGGGCTCACCACGCCGACGTCGGCGGTGAGGCCCCGGGGTCGATGCCGGCGCACGCGACCGAAGTTGATCAAGAAGGGCATCGGGTTGCTCCGACCGCGGCCGTGCGCAACGGCGAGTGGCTCGAGAGCTTCACAGAACCTTTCCTGGCGGCCACCCGTACCCCGGCGGAACGACTGGGCGATTTGTCGGCGCAACTCGGCGCCAACGAAGCAGGAGCGGCTCGGGTTGAAGAGCTCGCCGCTTCGATGGGCATCGAGCAATATGCAGGCGTTGTCGCCGCATTGCTGGACTACGGTGAGCGCCGGATGCGGGCTGCGATTGCCGCGTTGCCGGACGGTCGATTCCTCTTCGAGGATGCAATGGAGTGGCATGACCGCGACCTCCCGATCGTTGTCGCATTGACGATCGAAGGTTCGGAGCTGGTGGCGGACTTCACCGGAAGCAGCTCACAAATCGCCGGGAACATCAACGCGGTCGAGGCTGTCACCCGGTCGTGCCTGTACTACGCAGTCCGGGTGGCGACAGACCCGACGATCCCGGCCAACGGCGGGTGCTACAGGCCACTGTGGCTCGAGGCTCCGGCCGGGTCCCTCGTCAATGCCGATCCTCCTGCTGCCGTCGCCGCAGGCAACGTCGAAACCAGCCAGCGGATCGCCGACACCTTGCTTGGAGCCTTGGCTCAGGCCGCCCCGGATCGGGTTCCGGCCGCCGGGCAGGGGACGATGAACAACGTTCTGATCGGCAACGACGACTTTGCCTACTACGAAACTCTCGGGGGCGGCCAAGGGGGCCGCCCGGGTCGTGCCGGCCAGTCCGGAATACACACCGGCATGACAAATACCAAGAACACGCCGATCGAGTCGCTGGAGATGCATTATCCCTTCCGGGTCGTGCGCTACGGGCTGCGCAGCGGCAGTGGCGGTTCCGGGAGATTCCCAGGTGGTGAGGGAATCGAGCGTGAGATCGAGTTCCAAGCCGACGCCGCAGTGTCACTGATGGGGGAGCGACGCCGCAACCGACCGTGGGGCCTGGCAGGTGGTGGTCCCGGAGGCGTGGGGGAGGACTGGTTGATCAAGCGGGATGGGTCGCGGCAAAAGCTCCCGGGCAAGACAACCGTCGACGTGCGAACCGGGGATCGGCTGCTGGTGCTCACCCCCGGCGGCGGAGGTTGGGGGGCCTAGGGCCGGCGAACGCCTCAAGCGGACTCCGGTGTTCGATGTGACCGTGTCCTTCCCGTCTTTGACGACCTCGGGCATCTCGAGGAGGAATCCATGGCACCCGGGACGCACTGGAAGCTTCAGACTGCAGCTACGAGATAGTCGCTATCGACGATGGCTCCTCGGGCGGTCTCTGATCCCCGATTTCGATTCGGGCTGCCGGCGATGCGTACGGACGTTGCCCGACGGTCTGTTCATCGGTTGTCGCGGGCGTTTCTCATGTGACGACGATCAAAATGGCGTTCCTCTCCAATGGGTACTCGAACGAGTATTTGCCCATCGACTATGCCAGACGGGTCGGTGAGTAGAAGTTCCGCTCGTGGACGGACCCCAGACGCTGCCGGCTGCGGGAAGTGCAGATAGTGCTCTATTGGAATCCGCCCGAGGTATTGATGTCGCCGGCGGAGATCCGCGGCCTGATCGGATTGGGCAAGATCGCCCTCGACATCCTTGACAGGAACTGGCGACTGTGGACCAGAACCATCGTGATTCCTGGCATGGCCTCCACGATCGCCTTGCCGGGATTAGTTGCCGATCTGATGGTGAATCTCTCTCGGCAGCGCTACGACGTCAGTCCAGCCACATGGAAGTAGTCAGTAGGTGAGAGTTCAGCAGTCGGCGCAAGCCACGAGCCGGTCCTCATTCGAGGTTCGGGCAGTTCGACGAATGGTCGGTGATTCTTCGCTTTAGGTCTCCCTTCCATGGTTTGTGTTGCATCTACTCGTCCGGCTCAAGGCCAATCGCTATTCAGGCGGCTCCGGCTTCTGGGGCTACCGCTATCCGCTCGAGGCACTCGCCGCGGCCGCACCCCTGCTGCTGCTTGCATACACCGAATGGGTGCAGCGGCAATCGAAGCTGATCCGGAAGGTGTTTCGCTGGCTGGTGCTGGCCTCGATCCTCCTCACGGCCACGGGAGCCCTCGTCTACTAGCCCGAGCTGAGATGTCGTTATCCTTGGGCCATGGCGCTCGTCGACGATCTCCGTTCCACACTCGGTTCGGATCGAGTGCGCTCCCACCCGCTCGAACTCATCGTCTACGACAAAGATGCCGGGGTGACCCGAGGCGAGGTGCTGGCAGCTGCCCTCCCGGAGACGACTCAGGAGGTTGCGGCATGCGTTCGTATCGCCGCAGCCCACGGTGTGCCGGTCGTGGCCCGCGGTGCCGGTACCGGCCTAGCCGGTGGCTCCGTACCTGCAGAGCCTGCTCTCCTGATCGTGCTTACGCGGCTGAATCAGATCTGGGAGGTCGACGAGGTGGCGAGGACCGCCTGGGTGGGTGCGGGCGTACTCAATCTCGATCTGTCGCGAGCAACCGAGCATCTCGGACTGCACTACGCCCCCGATCCATCCTCGCAAGCGGCCTGTACGGTCGGGGGCAACGTTGCGACGAACGCTGGAGGCCCTCATTGTCTGGCAGAGGGCACTACGGTCGCCCATATTCTCGGGGTGGAGTTCGTCACCTCCGACGGCGATGTGGTTCTGCTTGGAGGTAAGGCTCCCGATCCGCCGGGGTTGGACCTGCGCGCAGTGGTGGTCGGCTCCGAAGGGACACTCGGCGTAGTCACGAAGGTTCTCGTCAAACTGACCGAGAACCCGCCTGCAGTGCGCACGCTGCTGCTCACCTTCGACTCCATTCAGGCAGCCGCCGCCACGGTATCTGGAGTCATCGCCGCCGGCATTGTTCCGGCAGCTCTCGAAATGATGGATCAGCCGATGGTGGTGGCGGTGGAGGGCTTCATCAAGGCAGGTCTGCCGGTAGAAGCTGCAGCCGTGCTCTTGGCCGAACTAGTCGGACTCGAGGAGGGTGCTGCGGCCGAGGCGGCCGTAGTCGAGCGCATCGCTACCGCGGCCGGGGCTACCTCGGTGCGGGTGGCCGCCGATGAGTCCGAGCGAGCCGTGCTGTGGAAGGCGAGGAAGAACGCTTTTGGTGCCGTTGCCCAAGCCGCCCCCGACTACTACCTGCACGACACAGTCGTGCCGCGAACGAAACTCGTTGAGGTGATGACCCAGATCTACGAGATCGGGGAACGCAACAACATCCGGATGCTCAATGTCTTTCATGCCGGCGATGGCAACTTGCATCCGCTCGTCGCCTACGACCGGCGCGAGCCCGGCATGAGCGAGAAGGTCCGCGCCGCCGCCGAAGAGATGGTCCGTATCTCAGTTGCTGCCGGAGGGTCGCTCACCGGGGAACACGGGGTGGGTTTGGAGAAACGCGACCTGATGGGCCTCGTGTTCGAGGATGTGGATCTCGACGCCCAGGCAAGATTGCGCGACGCTTTCGATCCGAATGGGCGCATGAACCCGGGGAAGGTGCTTCCTGCCGGCGCTCGCTGCTTCGACTTCGACCTGATGGCCGGGCAAGACGGAGGATCCTCGTGACGGTGCTGAAGGCTGAGCTGGCGCGACTTGCGAAAGGGATGTTTGCAGACCCGATCCCTGCCGCGCCATCAGTCGAGCTCACCGTCGCCCCGGCGCAGGTCGAGGACGCTGCGGCGATCCTCCGGTTTGCGTCGAAAGTCGGTCTACGCGTCTTGTTCTGGGGCGGGGGCACCCATCAGGGCATCGGCAACGCGGTTGCCCCCGATATCGTGATGACTACCCACCGTCTCGACAAGATTGTCGACTGGCAGGCCGAAGACCTCACCATTGTTGTCGAGGCCGGTGTCACAGTGTCAGATCTGGAGGCACAGCTGCAGCAACGCGGGCAAACGGCGGTGCTTCCCGAGTCGCCGGCCGGAGCGACCGTCGGTGGATTAGTGGCTGCCGGGCTGTCCGGTTGGCGCCGGCTGCGATACGGGCCGACGCGGGACCGGATCTTGGAGGTGGTGCTGGCGACCGGCGACGGTCGGGTCGTCAGGGGAGGAGGTCCTCTTGTCAAGAACGTGACCGGGTACGATTTGCCGCGACTCGCCACCGGTTCTCTTGGCTCGCTCGGCCTCATCGCCCGGCTCTGTCTCAAGTTGTGGCCGCTCGCCGCCGACCGGGGCATGGTGGAAGTAGCCGATCCGCAAATGGCACTGCGCACCGCATATCGCCCGCTGGCCGTCATCGAGACCACCGAACGGTCGGTCGCCTATCTGGCAGGCACCCGTGCCGAGTTGGAGGCTCAGGCTGCCCGACTCGGGGGGCGGCTTGTAGCGGGTCATCGATGGCCGGAACCTCTAGCCGGTCCGCGGGAGTTCGTGCTGCGTGTGCCCGCTGGAGAAATTGGGTGGTTTGTCGACGAGATGCGTGTGAATGAATGGGCATTCCAGGCAGCTCACGGTGTGGGGGAGGTGCGGCTGGTGGTTGATCGGGGCGACGACGAGCAACTGGCCAGGCTGCGGGAGGAGGCGGAGAATCTGGGAGGCGCGCTGGTCGCGTACAGCTCGCCCGAGGATGGCGTATTCGATCCGTGGGGCGCAGCTCCTGAGTCTGCGGACCTGCAGCGACGCGTCAAAGCAGCCTTCGACCCGGCCGGTGTCGCCAACCCCGGCATCCTCCCTGGAGGTATCTGATGCAGCTTTCTCTCGGCCCTACACAGGCGCAACTCGATTCGTGCGTCACGTGCGGGCTCTGCCTCCCCCACTGCCCTACATTCCGACTGACAGGCGATGAAACTGCCTCGCCGCGCGGCCGATTGACCGCAATGGGTGCTATTGCCGAGGGTGCAGTTGCAGCTGATGAGGTGTATGCGCGGATGCTCTCGTTCTGTCTCCAGTGTCGAGCATGTGAAGCCGCTTGTCCGTCGCTCGTGCCGTTCGGCCAGATGATGGAGGGAGCTCGGGCAAGACTTGCCAGGGAGCGGCCCACAACCACCGGCAGGATCCGGCGCTTGCTGGTCGGAAAGCTGTTGAACCTGAAGTGGTTGCTTGCGCTGGTCACCAGCGGCGTGGGACTGGTTCAGCGTCTCGGGATCATGCGCCTCCTGCCGCGACGGATGCGGCTGGCCAGAGGGTTGCGACGCCAGCGGGTCTTCCCTCACTCTGCGGTGGGCGTGCACGACGTCGCCCCGGCGGTCCCGGCAGGTTCGGTTGCCTTGTTGGCGGGATGTGTGATGGATCAATGGTTCCCTGCGGTCCATGATGCAACCCGCGGTGTCTTGTCGATGGCGGGTTACAAGGTCGACAGCCCCGAGACGCAGCGGTGTTGCGGTGCTCTGGCGGCTCACGAGGGCGCGGAGCGCGATGCGGCGCGAATGGCTGAACGCAATGTGACGGCGTTGCAGGGTTACGACTACATAGTGTCCGATGCCGCAGGTTGTTCTGCCCATCTCAAGGATTACGGTCACTGGGCAGAAGGAGGAGGCTCGGTGGCCGCACGCACTCGTGATATCACCGAGTTCGTGGCCGAGCTCATCGATACCGGTCGGCTACCCGAGGTAGATGGAGACGGCGGTGAGGTGGCGATTCACGATCCGTGTCACTTGCGGCACGCACAGCGGATTGTCGACGCCCCCCGCAAGATAGTTCGGGCCGCGGGTCATACGCCCGTCGAAATCGACCCCGATGGTTTGTGTTGTGGGGCAGCCGGCTTGTACATGGTCTACGAGCCGGATACGGCCGAAGCGCTGGGCGAGCGTAAGAGGGAGCAGGTGGAGATGGCCGGCCCAACCACAGTTGTCTCGGCCAACCCGGGATGTGAGATCCAGCTCAGAGCCCATCTCGGAAAGGGCTATCGCGTCCTCCACCCGATCGAGCTGTATTGGGAGGCATTGAACCGTTAGGCCGCGCGGGGTGGATATCGGGTGCAGGCCGCACCCGATCGCTCTTTCGTAGTCGCGCGGCCAGAGCTCTTCACAGTGCCCGTTCGTAGATGATCATCGGGTGCAGCTCGAACTGTGAAGTCTCGAGCGTCGCCGCCAGCCAATTCACTGCTGGGACCGGCAGGTGAATACGCTCGGTGCCCGTGTCTTGGGCGAGATCGACGATGGCGCCAACCATCTCGTCTGCGTCATCGGGCCCGCACTCGAGCCAGCCAATGGTCAATCTCTCCTTGTCCACCCGCACCAGCGCCCACCCTGCGGGCGATGCCCACAACTCGCCTCTTCTGGCTCCCTCGACCAGGTGCTCGAGCTCGAGCCGGGCCCATCGCCAGTGCCAACTATGGAGCCCACGGGATGGCTGAACCAGCGGGCCGGATCGCCACGAGATCCACGCCGGTGTTGCCTCGCTCGAGTGGGCAGGTTCTAGCTTGCGGCGGGCCCTGGCTCTCTTCCCTCCGTTGCCCGATGTCGTCGGTTCGGCAGCCGGTGTCGGGCGAACCGCGACGATCCAGTCGCCCACTTGCCGGAATCCAGCCTTCTCGACCTGCCGCTGGGCTGCCGTGTTCCAGTCCTCTGTGCCGAGGCGGGATACCAGAGCGCCTTGTTCGCGACCCCAATTCGCGATGGCCTCGCCAACTGCCGATGCCAGACCGCGCCGCCGCCACCGCTCATCGACCCGGGCTCCCTGCAACCAGAGTTCGGAATCGCTGAGCATGACGCCGCGGCCCACGGCAACCGGCGTGTCTCCGTCGTCGACTGCAACCATCACGCAGCCCGTCGGATCTGCCAGCCAGTCGGGAAAAGCCTCTGCTACGTAGTCGCCCCACTCGAATGTGGCGGATGTGAACGCGGCGATCGCGTTGTGATCGCTGTCCCGGGCGGGCCGGATGGTTGGCTTCATAGGCCCGAGGTTAGAGGCTGGTGGGAGGCGATTCTCAATAAGCTGCCAGGACCCGCGCCTCGCTCACGATCCCGTCGATCGATGGGAATACCTGCTCCTCGAGGCTCCCGGCATAGGGGAACGTGGGGATCTCGGGGGTGCAATAGCGGCGCACCGGTGCGTCGAGCCAGTCGAGTGCATTTTCCGCGATCTGCGCGGCCACCTCGGCCCCGAAACCGCCGAACTTATTGTCTTCGTGCACGATCAACACTTTGCCGTTCGTTTGCACTGCGTATTCGATCGAGGGCCAGTCGAGGGGCCGCAGCGAACGGAGGTCGAGGACGCCGGCGTCGATGTCTTCCTTTTCGAGTTGACGGGCCGCAACGACGGCGAAGTGAGCCATCGTGCCGTACGCAATGATGGTCAGATCCTTCCCGCTGCGACGAACGGCCGCCTTGCCGATCGGGACCCGGTGGGGGCCGCTCGGATAAGGACCGGTTGCCAGCCGGTAGAGCTTCTTGGGTTCGAGCACCATCACCGGGTCTGGGTCCTCGATCGCCGACCACAACAAGCCCTTCACGTCTGCCGGAGTCGAGGGTACGACGACTTTGAGGCCGGGAACATGGGTGTAGAAGGCTTCGATCGACTGCGAGTGGTACAGAGATCCACTGATGCCGCCGCCGTACGGCACGCGTATGGTCAGAGGTGCCGACCAGCGGCCGTTGGTGCGGTAGTGGAGCCGTGCCAGCTCGGAGACGATTTGGTCGAAAGCCGGGTGGATGAAGTCGGCAAACTGGATCTCCGCAATCGGGCGTCCTCCGGCGGCGCCGATGCCGATTCCCACCCCGACTATCAACGATTCGGCAAGTGGAGTGTTGAAGCTGCGAGTCTCGCCGAATTCCTTGCCCAACCCCACTGTCGCCTTGAAGACCCCGCCTTTGGGATCGGCAACATCCTCTCCGAAGATGACAACGTCCTCGTATGCGGCGAATAACTCGTGGAGCGTCTTGTTTACAGCGGTGATCATGTTGACGCTCTCGCCCACCGGTGCGACCTCGGCCGTTCGTGACGGTTGCTCCGGGACGATGGGTGCGGCGTATACGTTGCTCGCCCAATCCACGGCTTCGGGTGCGGCATCGGCGTCTCTGACTGCGATCGCAATCTCGTTGCCGACATCGCGCTCGATCCGAGCCTCGGTTGCCTCGTCGAGCAGTCTGGATTCCACGAGGTACTGCTCGAGTACCAGGATCGGGTCCTTGCGGCGCCACAGCTCGACTTCTTCAGCGGAGCGATAGACCTTGTCATCGTCGTCGGAAGTGTGGGCGTAGTAACGGTAGGTTTTGGCCTCGATGAGTGATGGTCCCTCGCCGGCTCGGGCGCGCTCCACGGCCGCGTGCACAACTCCGTAGACGGCGAGAACGTCGTTGCCGTCCACTTCGACGCCGGGCATCCCGTAGCCGTCGGCTCGTGCCGCGACTGCGCCGGCAACCTCTTGCTCGGCCGGTACCGAGATGGCATAGAGATTGTTCTCGATCAGGAAGACGACCGGCAGCTGATGAATACCGGCGAAGTTCATTGCTTCGTGCCAGTCCCCCTCCGAAGTCGCTCCCTCGCCAGACGACACGAGCACAACTCCCGGTCGGCCTGTCGCCTTTAGGTGGTACGCAATTCCGCAGGCATGGGGGAACTGGGTGGCGATTACCGAGGAGTGGGAGAAGATGTTGCGCTCAGGGTCGCTCCAGTGGTTGGGCATCTGCCTGCCCGAGTTGGCAGGATCTGATCCCTTGGCGAATACCGCGAGGAACATGTCGCGCGGTGTGAGCCCCATTGCAAGATTGAACGCCATGTCGCGGTAGTAAGGGAGAGACCAGTCGGTCGATGAGTCGAGGGCGAATGCAGCACCAACTTGGGTTCCCTCGTGTCCGGCCACGGACACTACGAAGGGAACTCGACCCTGGCGGTTGAGCGCCCATACCCTCTCATCGAGTTTGCGAGCCAACAGCATCGTGCGGTACATCTCGATGAGCTGCTCATCGGACAACCCGAGCGCGCTGTGATCACGCACACTATCCAATCCCAACATGTCGTCTCCCTCTACGACTTGTGGCCGCGCCGCTTCAAGTTGATGCTGCCGATACCGGCGATCCTTTCCCTTGCAACCTCGATTGCTGCAACGTTTGGCGTAATGCCTCGTTCCTCGGCTTTGTCCAGAACCTTACGCAAGTTGTCCCGGATCTGGTCGACCGCCTGCGCGGCACGGCGCCAGTCGTAGCTGCCACGGAGCTCATCAGCGATGTTGATGATGCCGCCGGCATTGACGATGAAATCGGGCGCGTACAGGATTCCGCGTGCGGCCAGCTGATCGGCCTGCATCTCGGTCTCGAGCTGATTGTTCGCCGATCCCACGACGGCCCGGCAGCGGAGGCGCGCGGCGGTCTGCTCATTGATTGCCCCACCCATGGCGCACGGGGCGAACATGTCGCAATCGACATCAAAGATCTCATCGGTAGCGACGATCACCGAACCAAACTCAGAGGAGGTTCGCTGCAAGGCAGCTTCGTTCACGTCGCAGATGACAGTTTTCGCTCCGGCTTTGGTGAGACGCTCAACGAGGCTCGAACCCACCTTGCCGATTCCCTGCACGGCAACCGTGCGATCTGCCAGGTCTTCGGTACCCCACAGTCGTTCTGCGACGCACCGCATGGCGCCGATCACGCCGCGTGCCGTAGCCGGTGACGGATCACCCGACCCGCCGTAGGTATCGGGAAGGCCGGTGACCCAGCGTGTCTCTGTCGAGATCGTGATCATGTCCGCAGTCGTGGCACCGACGTCCTCCGCGGTTACGTAGCGGCCGCCCAGCGAGTCGACGACCCTGGCGTAGGCGCGCAGCAGCCGTTCGGTCTTCATGACATCCGGATCGCCGATGATGACGGCTTTTCCGCCACCGAGATCGAGACCGGCGGCAGCCGACTTGTAGGACATGCCCTTGGCCAATCGCAAGGCGTCGCGCAGTGCCTCTTCTTCAGTCTCATACGGAAAAAAGCGAGTCCCGCCGAGGGCGGGACCGAGAGCAGTGGAGTGGATCGCGATGATCGTCCTCAAGCCCGACACCGGGTCATAGCCGTAGAGGACTTCTTCGTGGGTGTCGGAGCCTATGGCATCGAATACTCCCAACAGATGCTCCTTTCGAACCGCGCGTCGCAAACAGAACGAGTCACCAGGACGTGCCGATTCTAGTGGGACGGGCCGAAACAGACCGGGGGTATCCTGCGTTCCCGGGGTGCATACGGCTCATCGTGGGTAGGATTCTCCCTGTGATCTCGAGTGCCTATCTCCGGTCGTACTTGCGCCGCGACAACGCGGCCGAGTACGAGGTGCATGCCCGTGCCCGTACGGTCTTGCGCGGGAACGAGTACTTCCTGTGGACCGAGCCGCCCGGCGAGGACGCCTTCACGGTGACCTGGCAAGGCGAAACCTACGTGTGCCCGCGCAATCCGAGACTCCGCATGCTCGAGGGCTTGCTCGCTTTCAACAACGCCTTTCCCGACGCCGGCTTGATTCCCTCGACGGAGATCGTTACCGCCAATGACGAGCTGTCCCGGCTGCGCGGCCGGACACCGCCGATGCGCTCCCACATCTTGACTTCCCCCTGGCATGTGCCGATTCGATGGTTCGCGGCTTTCCTCCACGAGGAGAAGGAACTATACGAGCGCGGGGCCGGCTTGAGCGTCCGGTACCGAACAATGATGGGTGACGCTCAGGCGCGGGTAGCGCGCGCTACCCAGATTGTCGCTGCCGCCGGCTTCGATGGAGCAGTGGTGGCGCAGGTGGAAGGGCTGGAATCGTGGCTGGATCGCTTTCCACCAGACAGCATGCTGGAGCTCGATTACGACGGAGTTGCCGAGCTCTTTGCGGAGGGAGACCTGGTCTTGGATGAATCGGCTGCAGACACTGCGGCCAGCCTGCTGGCACTGGAGTTGGGCAACTACGAGGAGGCGGGGTCGTTCTACGCCAAAGTCGCCCGGCGGTGGGGTCCGGTGCAGTCCCTCGCATTTGCGAACTGAGTATCTCGGACAGGACACTCGGCTACGCTCCAGCGGCGATGAGTGATCAACCCGAATCGACGTCTCAGCTCAGCGGCGAGATTCGGCTCCTTGGTAATCTGCTCGGCGAGACCCTGGTGCGCCAGGAGGGCCCGGGCCTGCTCGAATTGGTCGAAACAGTCCGCGCCCTCGTCAAGCAGGTGCGCTCGGCGGAAGGCGCCGAACCGGGCATGGCTCGCTCCGAGCTGATCGCACTACTGGAAGGTCTCGATCTTCCGACCATTATCTCCTTGGTACGAGCCTTCACCACCTATTTCTACCTGGCGAACGTGGCAGAGCAGACCCACCGGCTCGAGGGGCCTGGGGCACTGCACGGTTCCGACAGCGGCATGCTCGAGGGGGCGATCGATCGCATAATCGCGGACAGGATCGATCAGGAACTGATCCAAGGTGTGGTCGATCGACTAGAGGTCCGCCCCGTGTTCACGGCCCATCCAACGGAGGCGGCCCGGCGTTCGATCCGCACGAAGATCATCCGCCTGGCGGAAACCCTCGAGGCTCGGGCCGACCCCCGTTTGAGCGGCCCCGGCCGGGCTCGCACGGAGCGAGAACTGGCCGAGCTGATCGATCTCATCTGGCAGACCGACGAATTGCGCGTCGAACGGCCGACACCCGTCGATGAAGCCCGAACCGTGCTCGACTACTTCGACCAGATCTTCCGTGATGTGGCTCCGGGCCTGCTCGATGAACTCGATTACCAGCTGAGCAGAGTGGGCGCAAAGGCCGGGCTCGGGGCCCGCCCGCTGCGCTTCGGCACCTGGGTCGGCGGCGACCGCGATGGAAATCCGAACGTAACTGCCGATGTCACCTTGCACGTCCTCGAGGTGCAGCACCAGCATGCGCTGCGGGAGCTCATCGCCGCCGTCGAGGAGTTGTCGAGCGAACTGAGCCCGTCCGACCGTCTCGTCCCTATCAGCGAAGAATTGGCCGAATCGCTGCAGGTCGACGCAACGCAGCTGCCGCAGGTCTACCAACGCTTCAGTCGACTGTCGGCGGGCGAGGCTTACCGGCAGAAATGTGCCTTCATTCATCAGCGGCTGATCAATACTCAGCAGCGAGTAATCGACGGTGCCTCCCACCAACCCGGACTCGACTATTCCGATGCGGAGGAACTGCTCGGCGAGCTACAGATGATGCACCGGTCCCTGGTGGCTGCCCGCGGCGAGCTCATTGCCAACGGTATCTTGCGCCGGCTGATCCGAAGGGTTGCCGCCTTCGGTTTCCACCTTGCCACGATGGACGTCCGGGAGCACGCCACCAAACACCACGCCGCACTTGCGGATCTGTATTCGCGGCTCGGCGAGGGCTACGGCGATCTGGAACGGCCGGAGAGGACGACCCGACTCGAGCGGGAGCTGGCGGGTCGGCGTCCGCTGGCCCCGGCCGTCACCGTTCTCGAAGGCGAATCCGAGCGAACCCTCGCAACCTTCCGCGGCATTGGGCGGGCACTCTCCCGCTTCGGCGATCCGGTTATCGAGAGCTACATCATTTCCGAGACACGGGGAGCCGATGACGTTCTCGCCGCCGTCGTCCTGGCGCGGGAAGCGGGTCTGATAGATCTGCACTCCGGTATTGCCCAGATCGGCTTTGTGCCGCTATTCGAGACCATCGATGAGGTCCGCAACGCCGGGCCTTTGCTGGGGGAGATGCTGTCTGCGGAGCCTTATCGTCAGGTCGTCTCGCTGCGAGGCGACATACAGGAAGTCATGCTCGGCTACTCAGATTCGAGCAAACACGGTGGTTTGGCGACATCGCAGTGGGAGTTGTATCGCGCTTCGCGAGAGTTGCGCGACGTCGCTCACGCCCACGCTGTGGAGCTGCGGCTATTCCACGGTCGCGGAGGGACCGTTGGTAGGGGTGGCGGCCCGACGGGCGAGGCAATCATGGCCCAGCCGTGGGGAACGATCGACGGCCGCATCAAGATCACCGAGCAGGGCGAGGTAATCGCCGACAAGTACGGCTTGCCCAATCTGGCGGCTGCCAACCTCGAGGTCCAGCTGGCTGCCACGCTCGAGGCGTCACTGCGCCACCGCAGTTCTCGTCAGCCCGAGACCGTCCTGGCGGGCTGGGACGATGTCATGGACAGCATCTCCGGAGCGGCCTACGCCAAATACCGTGATCTGATCGAGACCCCAGGTCTGGCCGACTATTTCTTGACGTCGACGCCGGTGGAGGAACTGGGGGCGATGAACATCGGTTCACGACCCGCTCGCCGGCCCGGGGCAGGGGATGACAACGTGGGTCTCGATGGGCTGCGCGCCATTCCGTGGGTCTTCGGCTGGACGCAATCCCGGCAGGTCGTCCCAGGCTGGTTCGGCGTGGGCAGTGGGTTGGCCGCCGCCCGCGAGCAGGGACGCAGCCCCGAGATCGAGTTCATGTATCGAGAATGGCCGTTCTTCAGGGCCTTCGTATCAAATGTCGAGATGACCCTATCGAAGACGGATCTGACCATTGCCGGGCAGTATGTCACCTCTCTGGTACCGCTGGAACACCGCCACGTGTTCGACACCATCCGCGACGAGTACACCCGCACGGTCGCGGAGATTCTGCGGATCACCGGTGATGACAACCTGCTCGATCGCTATCCGGTGCTGCAGCGCACATTGGCGATTCGCGACGTATACCTCGATCCGATCAGCTACCTGCAAGTTGCGCTGCTGGAACGCGCCCGCTCCGGCGAGGATCAGGATCCGACGTTGCGCCGTGCGCTGCTGCTAACTGTGAATGGTCTGGCGGCGGGGCTGCGCAACACCGGCTGATCTGTCTCAGCTCGTAGCACTCCGCCACGCCGCCCGCAGCTTGGTCTTCGACCCGGTCTGCAGAATCGCTCCGCGGTAGATGCGGCCGCCGAGCTTGATGAGAGCGTAGGTTGTCACCACCAGGAGCAGAATCGAGAGTGCCACCTCCCAGATCGGCACATCGGAGACTGTGGAGCGCACCGCCATCACCATCGGCGACCAGATCGGCACGAAAGAGGCCACCCGGGCCAGCCATCCCTCGGGAGATGCGATGGCAACCTGAGCGAGGAAGAATCCGGGCAGGATCAGCAATACCGGAAGCATTGCCACGCCCTGCATGTCCTCTTGGCGGGAGATGGTGGCGCCGAGCGCCCCGTACATGAAACTGTAGAACGCGTAGCCGAGCAGGTACCACAAGACCAACACCCCAAGAACCCTGGTGCCGGTGTTGGTCAGGTCGATGTCCGCAACGTCTGCCACGGACAACGTGAAGATGGCGGCCCCGCCGATCGCCGCGATCTGTACCAGCCCGAGCAATCCGATGCCGAGAACTTTGCCGATCAGCACCTGGGATGGTTTCACTCGGGACAGCACCACCTCGACGACCCTCGTCTGTTTCTCCTCCATCACCCCCATCATCACAAACTGGCCGAAGATGAGGATCGATATGTAGAGCAGCATGAGCCCGACGAGCGCTCCGGCTTCGCGGGCGGTGTCTTCTTCGGTCTCGGCGGGTTCCAGGGTTCGCTGGCTGTAAAAGACCGGGTAGAGGAGTTGTTCCACCTCGTCGAGTGAGAGGCCCATTTCCGCGGCCAGCGTTTCTCGCTGCGCATTGGCAACCCCTGCGGTGAGCACGGCGTCGAGCCGGATCGATACTTCCTCGCGGAAGATCACCTCGTCCAGGCCGTTGACCGCCGCGGCGATTTCGCCTTCCACGATGGCCTCTTCGGCTGCGGACACATCGGGATACTGTCGTATCTCGACATCGACTCCGAGGGTATCCGCCTGTTCCTGAATCGCCCCAACCGCGCCGGGTGGCAGATCCCCGACAACGCCGACATAGGTTGGTCCCGACTCCCGGTCGATCAGCATCAGCACCGGGCCAATCATCAGAACGACGCCCACCGTGAGCAGCATCGACATCAGAAAGGCTTTGCTCTTGGCGCGCTGCATGAAGTCTCGTCTCGCCAGCTCGAAGATCTGTCGGCTCGAACTCATCGGCCCACCGCCTCGCGGAACAGATCGGTGAGGTGAGGGGGCTCAAACGCGAAACGCGTAACTTCGCCATCGTGCCTGGCCTGCTGCAGAATCTCTTCGATCGGTGCCGTTCTGCTGAGCATGTAGCGATGGCGCCCTTTCGTCTCGATGGTCTCCACCCCGGGAACCAGTGCGGTCCACGGCTGCCCGTTGACATCGATTTCGAGATAGCGAGTCGGCGACAGCCTCCTGAGTTCGCTGACCTCGCCGGTCAGCACAGTACGACCGTGGTCGATTATCACGACGTCCTGGCAAATATCGGAGACGAGATCGAGTTGATGGCTGGAGAAGACGATCGTCATGCCGCCGGCGGCCAGGCTGCGTAACACTGCGGCCATCGTCTCCATTCCTATTGGGTCGAGGCCGGCAAACGGTTCGTCGAGTACTGCTACGTCAGGCTGGTGAACCAGGGCACATGCCAGCTGGACACGTTGCTGATTCCCGTGGGACAGCTCCTCGAGCTTCGAGGCACTCCTGTTCGCCAGCTCGAATCGATTGAGCCATTCGGCGCCCGCTGCCGCCGCGTCCTTGCGATCCATTCCGGACAGCCGGGCGAAGTAGGCGAGTTGATCTCCAACCAGCATTTTCGGGTAGAGACCTCGTTCCTCGGGCATGTAGCCGAAGCGCAACTTGATGTCGCGATCGATGGGCGCCCCGTTCCAGGTCACCTCGCCGGAGTCGGGGGTCACCAGCCCGAACACGCAGCGCATTGCGGTGGTCTTGCCGGCGCCGTTGGGACCGAGGAACCCGAGGATGCGGCCCGGGTGCACCTGGAAGCCGAGTTGGTCGAGCGCGGGGACGTTGCCAAAGCGCTTTGTGAGAGCGCTGAATACCAACATGGCTGCCTCCGTTGCCTAGAGGGACAATCTGGCCGCCGCGCCGCTGTGCCGCTAGGGCCTTCCGTCCCTGTTGCTGCGTTGCCGTCTAGCTGCGGTATTCGGTTGCCGTGGTGGGGAAGTCGGCCTCTTGCCAGGTAAGGACGCGGTGCGGCACCGCAACCAGCACCGGGTCGAAAGAGAAGTCAGCCGGTAGTCCGTATTTGGAGGCGTAGGCAGCGAGCATCGAGGCCGACCTTTCCGGGTCCTGCTCAGCGCGGACTTCGCAATCCAGTATCACCACGTTGTCGCCGCTTTCGAGATGCACCACAGCCTTGCTCGAAGCCTCCAGATTGCGCGACTTCTGCGATTGCGCATCAACCCCGAAGTAGAACCGATCCTCGTGCCACACGCCCCAGATCGGAGTGGCATGCGGCCTGCCGTCCGGGGTTACGGTTGCGATCCAGTAGTTGCGAGCCGCCGCCAGCTCCGCTGCGACGTCTCCCCAGGGGACGAGCCCGGTTGGGTCGGGCGAGATTCCATAGCCGGAGGCAAACGTAGGACGAGATTGCTTCATGCGGTGAATCTAGGACCTCCCGTGGAGAACCGCTTGACCCTGACGTTACGTGAAGGTGTACGGTACGGGCCCATGAAGAAGACGGAAAGGCTCACGGTCGGCGCTCTGGCCGGAATGGCCGGGGTGACGGTGCGCACGCTGCACCATTATGACCAGATCGGTCTGGTGGTGCCGTCCGGCCGGACCCCAGCCGGGTATAGGACGTACGGTGACGCCGAGGTGAAGCGACTCCAGGAGGTGCTCTTCTTCAGGGAACTGGGGTTCGCGCTCGACGAGATCAGGCAGATCGTGAGCCGACCAAGCTACGAGCGAGTGACCGCACTGGAGCGGCAACGAGCGCTGTTGGAAGCAAGAGCGGAGCACCTGCTGGCGCTGGTAGATGCACTGGACCGGGCGGTGCGCGCAGAACGAACGGGAACGGCCATGACAAACGAGGAAATGCTCGAAGTGTTCGGCGACTTCGACCCCCCCGAGTACGAGGAAGAAGCGAAGGAAACCTGGGGCGATAGCGATGCCTACAAGCAGTCCGCCGCCCGCACCGCGCGCTATAGCAAGCAAGACTGGGAGACGATCAAGGCCGAGGGCGACGCCATCTACCAGCGGTTCCTGGACCTGATTGCAGCAGGCGAAGCGGCCGACGGGGAGGCGGCGATGGATGTCGCTGAGCAGCATCGGGCCCATATCACGAAGTGGTACTACGACTGCCCCAAGACGATGCATGCCGGTCTCGGCCGCATGTATGTGACCGACGCTCGATTCCAAGGGAACATCGACAAATCCGGCGAGGGTCTTGCGGAGTACATGGCGGCGGCGATTGCGGCCAACGCAGATCGCTAGTAGCGGCGGCCGGGTGCCGCGGGTCGGCTAGCGGCGGAAGCTACGTACCAATGTGGCCGTTGCCAACCCGGCCGCCCAGCCCCCAACAACATCGAGTGGATAGTGAGCCCCGACATACACGCGGCCGGCACCAACGGTGGCGGCAAGGAGGGCGATTGCGCCGCGGCTACGGCGGGAGGCGCCTCTCGCTAGGACGGTACCCATCGCGGCTGCTACCGCGGCGTGACCGGAGGGGTACCCGAGCCCGGTTTGCGCCATGCCTCTGATCCTGACCACGCTCGCCTCAGGGTCGGGTCGGGGCCGGTTCACCACCCGCTTCAGCGGCTTGCAGACCAGCCAGGCGGCTCCACCGGCGAGAGCGACCGTGCCGGCGCGTTGCGGCCTCTGATCGACCAGGCGAGCCAATCCCGCAGTGATGCCGACGGAAGCCAGGCTGCCGAGCTGCATCACCGGCCACACCGGCACATAGAGCCGGTCCGGTAAGCCGTTGATCATGCGGAATGCGTCGTCGTCCCATCGCGGCACGCCGCGCCGTGCAAGCGCGGCCATCGACGCGACCGTTGCCGCCGCCGGCAAACAGACCCAACGATCGGAACGTAGATACATGTCGTCCATGGCCGTCCTGAATGTGTTCGTGACCATGGTCGGGAGGATACGGTCACCAGCGCAAGCTCGTTCGCTGAATTGCGGCGGCGGGCATCGATGGTGCCGGAAGACCCGATCGGCGGATCGCTTCAGCACGGCCGGTGCCGCCGATTGGAACTGCAACCCGTCGGGCCACAGCCAGAGCCGGGGAACACATCGCCGGTGCGCTCGATCCCACTTCCCGTGTTTGTAGCCTTTGCCGTCGTACTCGGTGCGCCTGCCTGGGCAAGGGGTCAACGGCATCCGCATCGAGACGCCCCAAGAGCGAATTGGCAACCTGTTCGAGATCATCGTTCGCCGACTCTCGGACTGGACGACGGCAAGATCGAGTTCGAGTCGGGCCCTAGGTGCGAGGGGCTGCGCTCAAGTGGGCCGACCGCCTCCAGCGATTCAGACTCGATCACGCTGCGGTAGTCTCCGACGAGGGCGACTTCCAGTGCTCTGCGCGGCGCTGAGGTCGCGGGGGAAGGCGCGCTGGCGTTGGTCGGAGTCTGGAGGACCGTGATGAACGAGTCGAGCCCAACGCAGGGAATGCGTCTCTACGAATGGATCAACCGGCATGCCTGGCCGCTGGCAGCCGCACTGGTCGTGCTCGCGGTGGTGCTGGCCGGCCTCTTCCCTGTGGTTGCCGATGAAGGCGAGCCTTCATTCGACCCCAAAGGTGAGATCTACGAGACGCAGAGCCGTGTTCAAGAGGTCTTTTCGACCAGTTCCCCGATACGTGGCGTCTCGTTCATCGTCGAAAACCCCAACGGTGGCGACGTACTGACCCGTGATTCTCTGCTCGAGCTCAAGCAGAACCAGGAGGCAGTGCTGGCAGACGCCGAGTCGCAGCTGCACCTCACCACTTCGTTCGATCGCGAGCTGGGCATCACCGTTGATCGGATGTTTTCGATTGCCGACGCCGTCGATGAGGCCCTCCCCGGCGGCCTAGAAGCCGCCACCGACGGTGATGTCAAGCGAGCGCTCGATGCGCTGCTCGCCGATGATGCTCCGACCAGTTCGCTGCGGTTCCTGTTGTCGTCGACGTCGACGACGCAGACCCCTACCACGATCGGTGACGAGACCATCGTGGTGTGGGCATCGCCTGCGTTCTTTGCCCAGCTTCTCTACAACATCGAGACGTTCGATCCAGAGCAAGTCCAGGAGTCCTTTGGTGACGACACCAACCTCGATGCAGAGCGCTGGTTGCGAGATGTGCAAACCATGCTGCGTTCCGGCGACAACGTCACGGTAACGGGCGTCGCCATCGACTTCGGCCTCGTGGCCGAAGAGCAGAACGCCGCGGCCGGCCCGTTCATCTTCTACGCAGTCGCGTTGATTCTGGTTTTCGTCGGGGCCCTGCTCCGCTCGTATTGGGCGGCAATGCTCGTAGGCGCCGGGCTCGGCGTCACGATGATGGCCTACAACGGCATCAACGCCCTGCTCGGGCTGAAGACCGGCTCGCCGCTATTGATCATGATCGTCCCCATTGCCCTGATCAGCTTTGGCGTGGACTTCTTCATTCACGGCAGCGGCCGCGCCCGGGAGATGCAGGTCCAAGGGCAACCCCGCGAGCGTGCCTATCCGCTCGGCATGACCGCAGTCCACGCCGCGCTGTTGCTGGCGGCCCTGTCGTCGGCTGCGGCTTTCCTGTCGAATACGGTTTCGGGAGTCGAGGGAATCATCCAGTTCGGGATTGCTGCCGCCGTCGGTCTGCTCATTGCCTACATGGTTCTAGGTTGGGTTGCTCCGAAGCTGCTGCTGTCGATCGAGGAGAAGCTTGGGGCCCGGCCTGCCGACCTCAGCCATATGCGCACCGCAGGTCAGAAGCTCGGGTTCGTCGTAGCCGCCTTCATTGCAGCAATGGCGGTGGTGGCAGCGATCGTGTTCCCATCGGCTGGCTGGGCGCTCTACCTTATCTTCCTGGGCTTGTTCCTCTACCTGCCGTACCGTCTCACCCGGCGCCGCAACCGGCGCGCCGCCGAGGCGGGTCGGCCGCTGACAGATGCCGTGAAAGGTGCAGGGCATGGGTTCCGCGCAGCCGGTACGATCGTGCATTTCCTCGCCCGCTGGCGAGTCTTCACGTTGCCGGCGGTTGCCATCCTGGCGATTCTTGGAATCATCGGCGCCTCGCAGGTGGAGCGAGGGTTCGAGATCAAGGATTTCTTCTCGTCCAAGACCGACTTCGTCATCAGCCTCGACAAGCTGGAGCAGTACTACGGCAGCGGCGGCGGCGAATTCGACTACATCTTCGTGGAAGGTGATCTCACCTCTCCGCAAACGCTGATAGCCCTGGAGACCGCGCAGGCTGAGATCGGCGCTTCAGGTGCGGAGTTTGTCCGCAACTTCAACGACGAAGTCGAGTTCGGTGCTAACGCCGTGACGGTTGTGCGCATCGCAACAACGTCCGATCCGATGCGGGCCGCAATCGCGGATGTGACCGGGGTTGCGATCACCGATGCGGATGGAGACGGCCTCGCCGATACACCCGAGCAGATCGCGGCGATCTACGCGTATGCCCGCGACAACGATGTCGTAAACAACGAGGGAGTCGTGGTTTTCCGGCCCGACCAGACCGAAAGGTTCCTCTATGTTGCCGAGGGTACCCAGGCAACCACGGTGGGCGTGAGTATCGCCACCTTCACTGATGACGTGATCATCCTCGACGCCAGGAGTGTCCTCGAGGCTGCCGCCGCCGGAATCGAACCGGAGTTGTCGACTGCGGGGGTTGCCGTCGCCGTGTCGGGAGGCGCCATCACCGGTCAGGACTCGCTGGATTCTTTCGTGCAGTCGATGCTGACGTCGCTACCCGTGGCAATCGTGATCACATCGTTGCTCGTCTTCGTCACTCTGTTCTTCGTGTTTCGGCACTTCGGACGCCGTCTGGCGTCGATCCTGAAGCGGTCGGGCCGCTACGCGTTGATCTCGATGATTCCGATCCTGCTGGTTGTGGCCTGGATCTACGGGTTCATGTACCTGGTCGGCTACAAGATCAACCTGATCACCGCAACGATCGCGGCGATAGCGATTGGTGTCGGCGTTGACTATTCGACCCACTTCACGGTGCGGTTCATCGAGGAATTCGAGCACGAGCCGAGCCGCTTCCCGGCGCTGCGTCGGACGGGCGAGGGCACGGGTGGTGCACTTGCCATCTCGGCGGCCACTTCGATGACGGGCTTCATGGTGATGGCAACGGCGCCGATGCCGATGTTCGTGACCTTCGGAGTGTTGACCGCGGTGATGATCGCGTTCTCACTGCTGGTTTCGCTTCTCGTCCTACCCAGCTTGCTACTTCTCATCACCCCGTCCCGTAAGGGTGCGGAGCGTGAGGAGATGATCGAGCAGGTGACCGGCGGCGAGTACGAGTACGAGCCGCATTCCCGGGAACAGGCGTTCCACGAGCAGGGAGCTGAAACGGAGTAGAACAGCCCGACCGGCTGAACTTGTGGAGGTCGCCGTGAGGCGACCTCCACGTTCTTGCGCCTAGGTGTCCTAGGCACGAGCTTCGTCGCGCGATCCAGTCCCGGCGGGCCGACGCCTCGTCGACTTCGCCAGCAGGACTACAACTTCGGCTCGACCTGGCAACGTGAAGATGATGATGGTCACAACGAACGCGCCGTAGAGAATGAGGGCGGCATCGGACTCATCAATCCGTCAGCGCCACCAAGCGTTGCGGCGGAATGGCGGGACTCTGCGTTTCGGATCGATCGATCCCATTCCCGAGGGCTGCTTCCGGGGCCTAGGGATGGGCCTGCTGCGGACTACCCACGGCAGGCTTGCACCACCGGGCCATTCGTCGAAAAGCGGCTACTCGGATACTGCGGGAATGCCCACGGCGAGGTTGAGCCCAGCGGCAATGGCAATGCCGAGCGCGGCTCCGGCGATAACGTCGAGCGGGTTGTGAGCGCCCAGATAAACCCTGGCGAAGCCGTTGAGCACCGCCAGCAAGTAGACGATGACCGTGCCCCGGCGCCCCAGGTATGGGGCCAGCAGTCCGGCCAAGGCGAACGCAAAGATGGCGTGACCGGAAGGGAATCCGAGCGGGGACGTATTGACATCGCGAATCACGGCGTCCGGCACCGTGAAAGCAGGGCGCTCCCGCTCGACTAGAGCCTTGACCCCCCACCATTCGAAGGCGAGCTTGAGCGGAATCGCCGCGATCAGAGCCAGTCCGAGCCGGTAGCGGCGGATGGCAACAGCGGCCAGTGCTACCACGGCAATGAAGACCAACGAGCCAAAGATCTGAAACACCCACATCGGAGCCTCGAGCCAATCGGGAAGTCCGTTGATGACGTTGAATGCCGCTTGCTCGATACTCCCGACATCGCCGTTGCGTACGACAAACATGCAGAGCACCACCACCGCCAAACCGACGGCCGCGACCATGAGATCCCTGCGGGGATGACGCTCGAATTGAGCGGGGGCGCCGGAGCGAATGCGGGAGGCGAGGCTAGAGGGCTCCAAGGCGTTCCAGCCGTTTGTAGGCAAGGTACCCGGGCAAGATCGGAACCCAGAAGGTGCCGATCCGAAACAGGAACACCGCCGGGACTGCCGTTGCGGCATCGAGCCCGAAGGCGGTCAGTCCCGCGATCAGCGCAGCTTCTGCCGCCCCGATGCCGCCTGGGGTTGGCGCCACTTGTGCGAGAGCAGAGCCTGCAAGGTAGACGGCGGTGACTGCGACAAAGCCGAGACCGCCCCCAAAGGCGGCGATGCTATACCACAGAGCGAACACATAGGACATGGTGATCACAAACGAGCCGCCGAACAGCTCCAGCATCTTCAACGGATTGACGGCGACCGCGGTCACTCCGGTGACGGACTTGCGAAGAATTGGCCAGATTCGCCGCAACCACAGCTTGCGACCCCAGGGCAGCAGCATGATCAAGCCGGCTGCGGTCAGCACGAAGACCAGCCCGACAAGTACCGTCTGGCCGGACGGCAGCGAGATCACGTCGGTTGCCGACCGGCCTGCGGTGGTGACGAAGATCATCAACAGCAACACGTGGACTATCACGCCTGCCACGTTGTTGAGCCCAACGCCGGCGATGGCTACCGCCGGTTCGACACCGCTCTTCTGCAGGTAGCGAATGTTGGCGGCGATGCCGCCCACCTTCGCCGGAGCTATCCGATTGAAGAACGACGCTGCGATCTGCGCCAGGATGGTGGGGATGAATCGAAGCCGTTCGGGCATTGCCCCCATCAGAGCCACGGCGGCCCCGACGTAAGTCATCAGCGAGAAGAAGATGACCACCGGGAACCACTGCCAATCGGCTCCGACCACTTCGCCGAAGTCCACCTCGGCCAGCTGCGGAATCAGGATGTAGAACGCCAAAGCCAGCATCAACATCATGAACACGGTGCGTGAGTTCACCCGCTCCAGCCTCTCGAGCTCGAACTCTTCCAGTCCCGTTGCCGCCTGCACCTCGGTGCGGAGGTCGTCGAGGAGCCCCTTTCGCTTCTTGAAGGCGTTGCGGGTAGTGGTGCTCAGGGCCGTCGGCTGCAGTCGCGGGGCGGCGGCAGCAACCACCTCCGGCCCGAGCCGGTCGACCGCAGTGGCGACGGTTCTCTGCGGACCGACTACCAGTGTCAAAGTCGCCAGCAGCTGGGCCACGTCACCATTGAGATCACCGTCCGATGCAGAGATCTCGGCGAACCCGAAGTCGATTAGTGTCGGCCGCCCGTCGGAAGTCAGCAGTATGTTGGCCGGGCTGAGGTGACGGTGGGTTATCCGTGCCGAATGCAGCTTCGCCACCTGCGCCCACGTCGCTCCCAGTACCTGGTCTGTGATCTGCTCTGGGTCGACCTCGTCGAGGGTGGAGCCGTCGATCTCTTCGTAGGCGATCAGCATGGCGCCTGCGGTGACATCGGCTACTCGCAGCATCTGTGGAGTGGCCACGCCGGCGGACGACGCCGCAAGGGACATGCCGGCCTCATGTTCCACCTCGCGGCGCAGCGAGGCAAAGGGCCGCTCGTCACCAAATCCCTTGAGCCGGGCCATGCGGTAGAGGCGAAACAGGATTTCCGCAGCCCGCTCTTCCAGGCTCCTCACCTTGACGAAGATGCCTTTGCCATCGTCGGTTGTCACCGAGTAGAGCGTGGTACCACCCGCTGCGGCGTGCGCCGGAGCAACGGAAGCAACTTGGAAGCCGTGATGCGCCAGCGCCCGGCCGACGTCGGATCCCTTTGGCCTTCTGTCGGGTGATCCGAACGCAAGAAGGACTCCGGCCCCGATCGCATAGCTCAGCGCCAGGATTAGCAGGGCGTCCACGGGAACCAATAGCCCGTCGATGAGGCGCACGACCAGGAATAGCAGCAGCACGATCCAGCCCGTCCGTCGCCACCGGCGACTCAGCCACGGGGTCAACGTCGAGAATGCCGCGGCCAACCCGGCCAGGTAAACGATGGACGGGAAGCCGTCGCCCGGCACACAGGCATGAGATCCGAAGACCTGACGAATTGCCTCGTCCGGGTCTGTGACAAGCTCTCCGACGGCCCCCGGATCATCCGCCCGGACCCCTTGGACGGTCGACGCTGCAACGTTGTCGCAGACCCATGACGGGGGCTGTACAGCTAGCTCCGGCGGCGCAAATCGGGCGGTGAGTTCGCTTTGTATTCCCCAGGCGACCGCCACTGCCGCCACTACCGCAATCACCACCAGCGTCAAACGTCTATATCGCCTCCAGAACAGCAAGAGCCCGATCACCAGTAGAGGCAGAATCCAGGCGACGAGCTGGATTGCGAGAATGGTGGTCACCACCATCGCGGTCGGCAGGCCATCGAACGCGTCGACCACTTCGATGGTGATACCGACGCTTATGTTGTCGAGGACACTGGCGAGCAGGAAGCCGAGTACCCCGGCGACGAGAGCTACAACGAGTCGCAACAGGTCGCTTGGCAGTCGGCCGCGTCGGTAGGCCTCATCCTCTCCTTCGACGCGGATGAGGCGCTGGCCCTGGTCGCGGGAGACGTTGTGATCGAGCACTGATGGGACCCTATCGGCGAGTCCCCAACCCGTCCAGTTTCAACGCGCCGGCGGAATCTGGTCCCGTGGACTGCTCTATTCGACGGGAGTTGCCACCAACGTGCCGTCGACCATTTCGCCGGAGATGGTGACCGAGTAGTCGGTCCACATTACGTTGCCCGCGGTTTGGAGGCTATCCGGGTCGACCTGACCGAGGTCTGTAACGGTGACGAAGGCCCCGCCGCACTGCGGCGGGAAAGACTCGGCAAGTGCCTCGCAGATCTTGATCTCGTTACCTACGGCGACGATGAAGCCTGCAACCGCGACGGGGCCGGAGACATCGGCGGCGTCCCCAGGTTGGATTGCCGCCGGAAGCGGCTCATCTGTGACATCTCCAGGCGTCGGCAAGTCGGTGGGTTCGCCGCCGGGGGTGTCGTTGCAGTCGGGCTCGCCCTCGAGGCAGGCGCTGGCGATCGGCCGGTCGTCCCCGGAGCCACTATCGATCGGCAGTTCTTCGGTGGTTTCAGAATCGCCGCCGCACGCAGTGACAACGAGAGCGAACGAAGCTATCAAGAGTAGGGGTCTCTTCACGACGGTTCCTTCTTGATCAATCTATGCCGGTATGACGCCGTAGCGAGGTTGGCGGGTTCCCGGTCAGAGAGCCTGATACCACTCGCGGATTGCCGATCCGATCTCGTCGGGTGAGTCCTCCTGGATGAAATGTACGCCGCGAACGGTCACTTCGGTCTGGTTGGGCCAGCTCCGGCAAAACTCACGGGGCACGCCGGTGAGGATGGAACCTGGTTCGGCGTTGATGAAGAGCTTGGGAATCTCCGACTGCCGTAGCCAGCGCCCATAGTCTCTCACGATGCTGGCAACGTCCTCAGGTTCGCCTTCGACAGGTATCTGGCGCGGCCACGTGAGGGTGGGTCTCCGGCTTTCCCCGGGCACAACGTAGGGAGCGCGGTACATCGCCATCTCTTCGTCGGTCAAGTCGCGCATGATCGACGACGGCAGGATGCGCTCTACGAAGACGTTCTTTTCCAGGATGATGGTCTCTCCCGCTGGTGATCGCATCGCCTGGAAGATGGAACGAGCTTCTTCGGGCCACATCTCCCAGCTGATGCTTTGAACGAATGCTTCCATGTAGGCGATGCCCTTGACTCGATGGCGGTGGCGGTTGGCCCAATCGAAGCCGAGTGCACTTCCCCAGTCGTGAATGACGAACGTGACCCGATCGCCGATATCGAGCTGTACCAGCAGATCATCGAGAAACTCTCGGTGCTCCACGAAGCGGTAGCTGTCGGGGCCGGGATCATCGAGCGCGTCCGAGTCGCCCATACCGATGAGATCGGGGGCGATGCAACGGGCGAGGTCCGAAAGGTGGGGGATTATGTTGCGCCACAGATAGGAAGAGGTCGGATTGCCGTGCAGCAACAGAATGGTGTCTCCTTCCCCCACGTCGACATAGGCCATCTGCTTGCCGAGCACAGATGCGTATTGCTTCTTCATGGGAGCTCCCACTATGAGTCTGTCTTCACTCCGAGTTTGCCAAGTTCAGCCCGCAGTTGATCCGGATTCTCGAATCTGATTGCGATGAACCCGAGCCGGGTTGCGGTGGCCACATTGCGGGGAGCATCGTCGATGAAGATGCATTCCGGAGCACTGCGGGCGATGCGTTCCAGCAGGATCTCGTAGATTCGGGGATCGGGCTTGATCACCTTCTCCTCGCCGCTCACCACGATGGTCTCGAACCAGTCGAGAAACTCGTAGCGCTGCCGGGCAATCGGGAAGGTCTGTGTCGACCAGTTGGTTAGGGCGTGAAGCTCGTAGCCTGCGTCGCGTAGCGATGCCAGGATGGCGACCGTCCCTTCGATGGGTCCTGCGAGCATCTCATCCCATCGTTCCCAGTAGGCGCTGATGAGCCCGGCCATATGGGGATGCTGTGCGCTGAGCAGAGCGACACCGTCCTCCCACCGCCTACCGGCATCGTGCTGGGCGTTCCATTCGTTGGTGGCGACCTCAGCGAGGAAATTTTCCATTTCGGCTTCATCATTGAATACCTTGCGATACATGTGGCGCGGGTCCCAGTCGATCAGCACCCCTCCGAGGTCGAAGACGACCACTCTGTTGTTTGACGTCATGGATGCACTCTAAGCGGGCATTGCCAATTGACGTATTGACATTGTGAATCTGAGCTATATATATATAGATTATCTAACTGTCTATCGAGGATAAGTCGTGAGACGGGCAAGTCACATGGTCGATGAAAGGAGTAGGTGACGATGCTGCGCTTCAAGGATCCCTTTGACGAGGTGGACCGCATGCTCAACACATTCGGTGGCGGGGCTCGCTCCGGGATCATGCCTCTCGACGCATATGAGTTGGACGGCATATACACGCTTCGCTTCGACGTGCCCGGAGTCGAGCCGGATGCAGTAGACCTCACCGTCGAGAGCGGCATGTTGACGGTTACTGTCGAACGAACCCGCGAGGAAACTGAAGGTGCCACCTGGCTGCTCCGCGAGCGACCCGCGGGAATGCACCGTCGCGAAGTCCGACTCGGTGAGCGCCTCGATACGGGTCGGGTGGACGCGAAGTACGACAATGGAGTCCTCACCGTGACCATTCCGATGCGCGAGGAAGCCAAGCCCCACAAGGTGCAGATCAAAGGCGGAGGTAGCGAGAGGCTTACCTCCGGCGACTGAACAAGACTGCATCCCGAGGGATCGGCCCCATTCGCACATGTGCGAGCGGGGCCGATGAATCCTGGACCCAATCACCCGCCGAGCCGGAAGAATGGGGCGGCCAGAATCGGAGGCGACCTTCATCCTGTCAGCTGCGACCAAAATCGGCGCGGGCTGTCGATGATACGGCTGGCAGCGGTCACGGCAAGGAGAGCCGTGGCGGGGTGATCATGCCCAAATCGAGCTATGAAAGTCTGCTGCTCCAGTGAAAGCGGTCCGAACCGGAGAGCCTCGATCAGTGCGACACCCGGGGAGTGTCCCTCTCCCGCTTGCAGAGCTGCGATGACACTGCCCGTGCGTCCCACGCCCGCCTGGCAGTGCACGAATACCGGTCCCGAGGCGGCAGTGATCGTCTCTCTGATCTCGGCGAGCTGCGCTGCAGTTGGGGTCTGGCCGTCCCGAATCGGGATGTGAATCCAAGCGAGCCCGGCTTCAGTGGCTCGGTTTGACGAGGTCGTAGGTTCGGCCTCAGCCCTGAGGTCGATCACTGCGACAACGCCACCATCGGCCAGGGCCGCGTATCCCTCGGGACTAGGTGCGGCACCCCGCCAAACGTTCTCGGTCACCCGAGCGAAACCCTCGACCCCGATGAAGGCTTCGACCGGCGAACCTCGCAGTAGTCGAACTGCGAAGTGCGGCGCCGCAACCAGCAGGTGCATCACCGTAAGGACTGCAGTCATCAGCAGCAACTTCCTCAGCCCGCGAGGCGTCGGTCGTCCTGCTATCTCCGAGGCGGCATCTTTGCCCGCTGTGATCATCATCTTGATCTTTGTCGGCGCCCTTCCACCTCTCCCCGAGGATTCTGTCCGACGGATGCTGTCTGTGACCTGACCTAGGTCTACAGACGGTGCCCGGCTGGACCCGCACGTGCCATGCCGGAAGGCCGCAGCAGCCGGCTAGCCAGTCCGGCAAGCGACAGCCGACGAACGCCGAACCGCGGGTTCCGCTTCTTCCGCCTGCTACAGCTTGCGGTTCATCCGCTGGATGTGCCTCATCCGCCTGCGTGCGGAGCGGCTGGAGCCCTGAGTTCGAGGGGGCGGTTGTGGAGTGGACTGCGGAGGCGCGTCGGACATCGGCGTCCGGGTGGTCGGCCGCCAAATGCGTATGACCAGCAGACCGGTGGCAATCACCCCGGCGGAAACGATCCCGAGTGCGGCCGTTCTCAACACCTTGGCATCGGCGGCATCGGCTGCTACCGATGAACCCTCCGGGGTCCGACCTTCAGCGGCGCCGACGGCTTCTTGATAGGCGGCCGGGATCGCGGATCCGGTCGGTTCGTAGGGTCGGGTCGCCGAGCAGATGCTGGCCAGAAATGGAGTCCGACTGTTCTCCGGAACGACCAGGTAAGTGGCGCCGGCCACGAACTTGGCAGCGTTTTCCCCGGTGGAGTCGGTGCCGTGGACTTCGACTCGGCCGGGCAGATCGCGGCCCTTCCATATGGACACGACGCGCATGGTGGCCGTGTGGCCGTCCTCGGTCGTAGCTGCCACCTCGCCGACGAACACGGTCGAGGCCTCGCCCAAGGCCTGGGCGACGTCGGTCGGAGGGCTACAGGTAGCGATCGCAGTTGCGGGTGCGGCCAGCAGCAGCCCGACGGCCGCGGTGAGGAGCAAGCTGCGCATCATCGAATCAGCTGGGTGTCAGGGTCGGCGGGGAAGAGGACGGCCCGGTCGAAATTGGGTCGGACGACCAGCAGACCCTGTCCCTCGGAACTCAGGGTTCTGGAAACGAACTGAGCGGCCACCTGCTCCTGAGACCCATTGCCTCGGTAAACGACCCGGGCCCACGGGGCAAAGAACACTCCTTCGAGGTCGAGCGCCGCCTGGCCGGCAAGCTGGTGGACGGCGGGCGACTCGGACCACATCGAGAGCGCTTCGAAGTTGCCGCTCTGCGGGCCGGTCCAGGTGAGAGCTCCCGTGCCGCCCGACATTGCAATACCCGAGGAGGCCGAGTAGTACATCATCGTGTTGTAGAGAAGCACGCTCCCCTCTCCGGCCTTGATCAGGTTGCCGTTACGCATGTAGGCAATGGCTGCATCCGAGTCCGGGCTGTAGGGGTAACCACCGGCGGGTTTGCTGTTGAGTGCCAGCACACCGCTTGACTCGACGACTACATCGCCATCGAAGATGACGTCACCGGCAGGGAACACAACTGTGCGCTTGACTTCGAACGGATCGCAGTCGATGTGCCAGTTCCCGGCAGGTGCGATGATCTCGGTCCCCGGTCCGCCTTCAATGGAGCACGGATAGCCGGCCCCGGTCCAGGAAGTGAAACCGGTCGGCGTGCCCGTACCGCCATATGCGGCCACAAGGTTGTCGATGTGCGGCGCCGGAGCATCTGTGCAGGGATCGATTTCCCACCCCACCGGCATCGGGTAAGCGGCTTTGCAGTTGAAGCGGTGATCGACCGGCGCTCGCGTTATTCGCTCTCTACCTGCGCTCGGGTCGGGGGACACGGTCCCGGAGCTGGTGCAGGCCGGGTAGTTGCATCCCGGTGTGCCCGGCGCCAACAGCCGGAGGGCACCGCAGCCCTCTCCAACCGTTAGCCCTCCGGGGCCCACGTGTGTGCCCGTCTCTGTATCACATCCGGTGGGCCCGTCGGCCCGGATGTAGGCATTGCTGCCGTCGACGTCGAGGACACCGTCGCCGCCGCATACGCCGGAGGCATCGGAATCGATCGCAATGTAGCCGGGGTCGAGTTCGCCGGTGTCCGTATTGAGGACGGCGTCGACGACGATGCCGCCGAGACCGCCGCCGCTGCCTGCTGCGGTGATGGTGTCACAGTCGTACCGCTCGAGGATGAGCAGGTTGAGCGCAAAGTCCTCGCTCGGTGGAATGAAGGTCTTGGCTACCGAGGAGACCGTTGTGTCCTGCGAGGCGGCGCCGATAATCGAGGCGAAGAGGTGTTCATGGTTGCTGGTTATCGAGACTCCGAACCGCTCGCATGGGTCGCCGTCATCGGTGCTGATCGCCTGGCCGCTGGCTCCGATGGCGGAGGGGTCGAGCAGCGCTGCCGCATCAGGGACGGGGTAGGTCAGCGTTACCGTCCAGTCCCCTGATGTGCCCGTCGTGGTCGTTGACGGGGTCGAGGCATCACATGAGGTAGGGAACCCGAGGCAGGAGGCGCCGCTGAGCGTGCCCACCCCGGAGAGGTTCAGCTCGAGGTAGTCGAGGGCGGTTTCACAGCCGGCGCGACCGTCTCCTTCGGCTGCGTCGAGCGCTCCGGCGGTTGATGCAGCATCGGCGGCAACGAGGCTGGCGGCTCGGTTCGATCGCACCGCACCCAGGTCGATTACCAGAGCAGCGATGGCGAGCAGCGTAACCAAGGCGATGGCAACGATGAGCAGCACCGCACCTTCTTCTCCGGTCCGGCCGGTAGTTTTGGCCGTCCGCATCAGGTGGCCCGTTCGAAACGGACGGTCGACTCGCCCTGCAGGGTGAGAGTCGTGCTCCAGAGCACGAGAACCAGGTCGGAATCACGCGCCAACTGCACCTGGACGCGTCGTTCATCGTTGGGTCGACCGTCGGCAAAGCACGTGTTGTTTACCGACACGGTGCGAACTCCGGTGGAATTGACCAGGATGCGGGCGGTGCGGTCATCCGCATCGCTTCCGTCCGGGTAGACGTAGGCGATACAGACCGCGCGCCCTTGAATGCCGTCGTCGAGGTCACCCGTCGCCGAGCGGATCGCCACGTCGGCTACGTCGTTGAGCCACGTCGACATGCCGCTCTCCACCGGCAGCGTAGCCCCGTAGCGGGCAGCCTCCCGTGCCGCATTGTCCACCGAAATATTGCGATTGAACGCGATGCCGCCGGTGATGATGCCCATGAGGATCATCAGCAGCAATGGCAGAACAAACGCAAATTCGACTAGTTGAGCACCTTGTTCGTTGCGCATGCGGGTTGTCCAGGTCGTCCGCCCATAGGATTCAGACCCGCCGGTGTCCATCGGTGGAGCCGTGCTCCGCCAAGCCCTTCTCGGTTTCATTGAGATCGCCTACCCCTTGCTGGCTCTCTTTCGACCTGAACGGCGATGACCGCCGCAGACAGATCGTCTTGCCGTGTTATCGGCAACTGAGAGCGAAATCTTGAGCGCGTTCCAGAAGCTCGACCGCAGCTCTTGCGCTGGGCTCGAGCAAGAACGAGTAGGGGGTTGGCTATTGGAATGCGGCTGCCACGGCGCGACAATGAACGCAGGTCGCACGAGGAGCGATGTCATGCGCCGGGTTCTCAGAGGTGGCTTGCTCGGGGCTCTCCCCGGGGCCTTGTTGATCGGTATCGTCGTCACCTTGCATTCGTTGGAAGTGATCACATCCGATCAGTCTCAGGTCGGGTTCATCGGGGTGCCGCTCCTGTTCTTCGGCCTGCTGATTGGAATGCTCGCCGGCGCGGCGACTGCAGGTAATACAGCTTCGGTGCTGGCATGGATGGGTATCGGGCTGCTGGCCGGCATCGGCTTGGGGGTGGTGCTTGCGCGGGTGATGGTGGGAGGCTGGCTCATACTGATGCCGCTCCTCATCCTGGGAGGCGGGGTATATGGGGCGTGGCGGCACGAGAATCGTACGTCTCCCCCTTCCGCCATCACGCACTAGCAACAGGGAGTCCCGGAAGGTCGATGGCCGGCTAACGGTTCCGGAACCGTTGCACAGCCCGGTTGATGGTTGGGAACGATTGGATCGGCCCGGCCGGTGCCAGAAGGCCGGCGCGGGTGAGCCGGTCGATTGTGGTGCTGTTGGTCCGAGCGACACCCACCACTTCGATTCCCAGGCTCGGTAGCTCACCGAGGAGTTCCTCCAGCATCTCGATCGCTGTGGTGTCGATTGAGCCCACTCCGTCGAAGTCGAAGATGATCCACTCCTCGACACCCGGGTTGGTTTCCAATGCCTGACGCACCCGCTGATGGAACCACTCTGCGTTGGCGAAGAACAGCGGCGCATCAAATCGATAGACCAGCAGTCCGGGCAGTGGCCGCGCCGTCGGGAAGTCGTCAACTGCCACCCAGCCGTCGAGCTCTGAAGCACCGCCGAGGACGGCATCGCTGGGTCTGGCGATACGCCATAGGGCGACTGCAGCCGACAATGCGACCGCGATGAGGACTCCGGTAAGTACATCGAAGATCATCACGCCCAACGCAGTGACGGCTGCGAGCGCGAACTCAGATCGGCTCAGTCGCCACAACTCTTTGAAACCGGCTACGTCGATGATGGCAATGGCGGCGGCCAGGATTACCGATCCCAGGGCCGCCTGGGGGAAGTTGGCCAGCACCGGTCGCAAGAACAGCAGAGTAGCGGCGACGAAGAGGGCGGCCACCACGCCCGTCAGCTGGGAGTGAGTGCCGATGGACGCCGGCACGAACGATCGGCTGGCACTCGATGAGACCGGGAAACCCTGGGATATCCCGCTCGTCAGATTGCACGTGCCGAGAGCGATGAATTCCTGGTTGGGATCGATCCGATATCCGTGTTCGGCGCTGATGGATCTGGCTGTGAGAACGTTGTCGGAGTAGCCGACCAGGGCGATGCCGAGGGCGGCCGGGATCAGCGCCGCCATGTCACTTCCACTCACATCCGGAAAGCCAAGCGCAGGCAATCCGGCGGGGATGTTGCCGACAACTGCGATGCCGTGGTCGGCCAGCGAGAACAAAGTTGTGACGCCGGTCGCGAGCGTCACTGCGATCAGAGCCCCGGGTACTTTGGGCCAGCGGCGCAAGAAGAGGATCAACCCCAGTGTTGCCGTCCCCATGGCCAGGGTCGCAGCCCGGATCTCATCCAGCTCGGTGATCATCTCCGCAATGCGACCGAAGAAGTCATCGTTCTCGATCGGGATGCCCGTTACCTTCGATATCTGGCTGCTGATCAAGGTGAGCCCGATCCCCGTGATATAGCCGACGAGAACCGGACGGGATAGCAGATCAGCGAGAAAGCCGAGGCGAAACGCGGCGGCAATCAAGCACACGGCAGCCACGGCCAGAGCGAGGGCAGCCATCAGCGCCGCGTACCGCACAGGATCGCCCGCCGCCATCCCACCGACCGCCGTGGCGGCCAGGATGGCGGTTCCGGGCTCGGGTCCCACGCCGAGGTGACGCGACGTACCGAGGATCGCATAGGCGAAGAGTGCCAGTAGCACGGCATAGAACCCGGCCTCGGGGGGCATGCCGGCAATCTCGGCGTACGCCATCGACTGCGGTATCAGCATTGCCCCAACGGTCAATCCGCCGAGGAGATCGGCTCGGAGCCAGGAGCGCTGATAGTGGAGCAGACGGTCCAGTCCCGGAGCGAGCCGCAGCGGACCGATCGGGGCCTGCCGGTTCATGGTCGGCTCCCATTCTGCGCAACCGGGTCGGGCATTCGGTCACCCTAGTGATATGCAGTTGTGGGCCCGACCGCATCTCTGCGCGGGATGGGACTTTCGCTCCCGGCTGCCGGCGATGGGCTGGTGTACGGCTGAAGCGCCGCTCTGTGATTCGTCGCTCGAGTACGAAAGGGGACGGACTAGTGGCTACGTTCCTGTTGTGGCTGGTGCTACTCGTCGTGGCTTGGCCGCTGGCGATCCTGGCACTCATCCTGTATCCGATCGTCTGGCTGATCAGCCTCCCGTTTCGGCTGGTGGGCATCTCGGTGAAGGGGTTGCTCGAGTTGATTGGCTCGATCATCAGGCTCCCCGCCAGGGTGCCGGGCGGCCCGAGGGAGGCTTGACTCGGAGCTCTGGCCCGGTCTGGTAGGGCCCAGGGATCGTCAGTGGGCTGTCAGGGAGCCGATATCGCTCCCGCCCGTGTAGGCGGAGCCGTCGAGGTAGAGGCCGCCATCGGCGGTACCGCCGATGTGAATGTTGCCGGTCGTGCCACTGGAACCGGCCTGCGGTTTGGCTTCGAGTCGGTGTCGGGCCGGGCGCGCCTCATGAGGAGACGATGCTTCGGATCCGTGCCGCCTCGGTCTCGATCGTGGCGGTATCCACGAGGCCGCTGGCGGTGACGATGGCGGACCATTCGCTGAGGATCTGTTCGGCGACGCCACTGTCGTAGAGTTCTGCCTTCAGTTCTGCAGTGCGGGTTTCGATCAGCGCAGACCAGGAGTCGTTGGCGAGGAATCGTTCCACCAGCACATTGGACTGGTCGAGCTCCGGTGCTCCAGGGTCGCCCTGACCGCCCGGTCGGTCGCCCCGCCCGCTGCCGGGACCGGGTGCGGCGGCATCGAAGCTTTCGGGTGCCGATGCAGCCTCGGGCCGGACCGCGGCGATTTCACCCGTCTCACCGGCCGGATCGCCGGGCCCGGGGGTGAGCCCGAAAGCCAGATTGTGGTCCCACGGCACGACCGTGAACTCGTCCGTATCGGTGTCGTAGAAGAGGTAGGAGTTGTTGCCTCGGCCGTCGATGTCGTCGAAGTTGTCGATCAGGTCCTGCATTGCCAGGTAGGTCACAAAGGCGTCGATGTCGAGCCATTGATCGAGCTCGGCGACGAAAGTGGTGTCGTCGGAGTTGTTGATGAAATCTAGGAACTCGATGAGCGGGGCGAGGTCGGCGTTGTCCTTGCCGGCCTCTTGGTCGAAGACCTCGTCGTATGCGTCGGGGTCGTTGCCGCGGTAGGTGTAGTCGCCGGTGCTCTCGGCCTTGTAGAGAGCGCCGTCGGCATCGAACTCCTCGGCCATCCAGAGGTCGTCCGGGTGTTCGATCACGAGCCGCAGGACCGGTTCTGCGGCATCGACACTGAACTCGACGGCGATTGCGTCTTGTGACGCCAGCCCGGCGATTTCGAGCAGTTCGAGCGCAACGGCTTCGTTGAGGGCAGTGGTCGAACTGTTCGAACGCACCACGAGGTCGGTGAGTCCTTCGTAGTTCTGGTCGTTGATGTACTTGTCGAGCTTGATCAGCCAGGGGAGGGTTTCGGCATCGGAAGATGCAGATAGGCTGAAGAGCGACGAGTTTCCCTTGAGCCGGATCCCGGCCCGCTCGTACGTCACGCCGTCGATTGTGACTGTGGCCTCGATCCATTCTTTGTCGCCGTTCGAGCGGTAGGCCTCGATCAACTCGTCGTAATCGGCGTTGTCGAAGCTCACGTCAATTGTGTGAACCTCACTGCTTTCGAGCGTGCCCACTGCCCCGAACTCCGATGTTGCCGAGTCAACCTCTGCCGAGGCTGCCTCGACCGTGCCCGCGGCACTGTCGGTTGCGCAGCCGGCCGCCACGGCCCCCGCCAGGATCGCGGCGACCAACGAGTATTTGGAGTGCTTGATCATTGTCCGTTTCCTTTGCATGGAAGATGTCTTCAATGCTTCGAAGGTATGCCCCGATCCTGGGAAGTCGCTGGGAGCCGGCTGCGAGTTGGCTCCAGGATCGGGCGTGAGGACTCCAGCCGAGGTCGGGGACCCGGTTTGAACCGGGTCCCCGTTGGGAGTCTTGGCGAGTGTGCGTCTTCATCTCATGGCCGGACTCCTTCCACGAGGGGTCGCGCCTTGCCCGGCGACCGGCCTTGGGGACTGTGGCTCAGGCGAGCGGCTGATTTGGCGATGATCGGGGCAACAGGTCCAACCGGTAGGGGTCTCGAGTGACGGCGTATCTCGGCGCTGCCGGGCCGGGGGGACCACCCGAAGTACTCGCGGAGAACCCGATTCCACTTGTTGGCGGGCAACGCCGGGGTCAGGGCGGCCAACCCGGTGCCGTACTTGCTGATCTTGGCGGGCCGCCGATGGATTTCCCACAAGAGATGGTCGACAAGACACGGCCGACCTCCGGTCTTCGTCTCCACCACGGCAACTCGAGGCAAGGTCACGCTCGATCCGTCGGTAGCGACACATTCGAGATCGGTATCGACAGTGATGCGGCTCGTCGAGTTGGTCTCGAGCAGCGTCGTGCGCTGGTAGCGGGTGGTTAGGGAGGGTTGGAGGGCGCGGCCGACCGGCGCAATGACGTCGAATTGGTCAATGAAATCGAGAGCTTCTTCGCTCAGACTATGTCGGTTCTCGAACTCATGCGGAAAGCGATGCTTCACGGTCAGCCCGCGATGTTCTCGGGTCTTGACCTCGAGAAGACACGTATTGCTGTCTAGATAGGAACGGGTGCGAACCTTGAAGCGACGCCGCCGGCGGTGCGCCGCCGCCAGGTATGAGATGTGGTCGGGGGTATCGAAGTACACGGACTCGTAGCGGAAAGTGCGTCGCCCATCGATCTCCAGCACCTCGAGGTTGGCGCGTTCGATGATCTGTGCCAGGTGCGGCAGCAGGACCAGGTACTTGCGGTCCTTGCGGGTTTGCAGGGCGGCGACGCTATCGAGATCCGCGAGCCCGATCGCATCGAGTTCCGCTATGGGCAGTCGATTGGATGCGGTCATTGTCATCGCCCCTGTTTCATCGATGCGAAGCCCGCATCGCGGCGGCTCCACCCGGTTCCCGCCGTGGGGAGCTGGTAGCGCACATCGACCGAGGTCGTATCGTTGACCAGGTCGATCTTGCGAACGGTGATGTTGTGCACCTTGGCGCCGAGCAGGCTCTCCAGGTGCATCGCGAGAGCGGTTTCGTCGGTGTAGGCGGCGTCGACGTTGATGATCTGGTTGCGATACTCCCCGAAGAGAGCGGGGTGATCGCCGACATACAGCGCGGCGAGGATCGCAGCGGCCATCAACGGCATTGCCCAGGAGAAGGACCCGCCGAGCCCGGCAAACAGCCCCATAGCCAATGCTCCGAAGTAGTAGGCGATCTCGGTGTGGTCGAGCTCATCGGAGCGGAGTCGGATGATCGACAGTATTCCGAACAGGCCGAGCCCAAGCCCCGCCTGGATGGCCGAGGACGCCAGGATGCTGGCAACGGCGACCACGCCGATATTTGCGGTCAGATACGCAACGATCATGCCCTTGCGCCTATGGCGCGGGAAGTAGAGGCCAAACGTCAGAATCAGGATGGCGACTATGTCGATGAGAATCAGGATTGAGAACGACATGCTGGTAGTCCCTTTCGGCTTCGTTGAGCCCATCGTGTGACACGACCCTGGGGATCACCTGAGAGCAGCCTCCGGGCCTACTGAGACTTGACCCGGTTTGGTATTTGGGGCACAAGGCGTCTTACAGCGATCCCGCGGCAATCGGACCTAGGGTCTGAGAGCTACGCTGACAGGACTATGACGGTCGAACTGCTGACCAAATGACTAGCGAAGAGGACCGTGACAAATAGGAACACAAAGAGGGCCACCGGCGACGAACCGTTCCTGCTCTCGGGCGGCAACCCGCAGATCGCCAAGGGTGATGGCGATGTCCCGGTGCAGGCGTATCTCGAGGCGATGTCGGGTTGGAAACGCGAAGTCGGCTACCTCCTCGACTCTCTCATCGTCGCCGCGGTGCCCGACGTGCGCAAAGCCGTGCGGTGGAACTCGCCGTTCTACGGGATCGACGGCGAGGGCTGGTTTCTCAGCTTCCATTGCTTCGAGAAGTACATCAAGGTCACCTTCTTGAAGCGTGCCTCACTGGACCCTCCGCCCCCCATATACTCCAAGCACGAACCTGTGCGTTACCTCCACGTCTATTAGGTGGAACAGCTCGACCGAACGCAATTCGCAGACTGGGTGACGCAGGCCGGCGCCCTGCCCGGAGAAGCCCTCTTCTAGAGACTGAGCGCCGCCGGCACCCGGCGTTGTTCGCCGGCGAGACGGCGGATGTGGCTTCACTTACTGTCCCGTCGGCTCGACTGGTTGAGCGATGTGCCGAAACGGGCGGGTGCGTCAACGGGCCGCGAGGTGCTGTGACGGTCTGCCCACCGGGATTCCGAGAAGGCATATACTCGCGACGTTCCCAGCGTGCTCTCAGAGCGTCTTCAGGATGGCTTCAGCAGGCAGTGTTGGGGTGACCTGGTCCAACGATTGGAGCATCCTTGTCTGCACCCGCCGATCCAGCACATCGACAGCGATTTCACCGCAGCCGCTTGATGGGCACGGCTATCGATGTGATTGTGGATTCCTATCCGGAGATCGCAGAGCGCTTTGCCCTCACCGTATTCGCAGAGATCGAGCGACTGGAGCGAGTCTTCAATTGGTTTGACCGTGACAGCGAGTTACGCCGCTGGAGTCGCGGCGAGACCAAGCCGGGCAAGGAGCTCGCCGAAGTGTTGGCGCTGGCGGAGCTCTGGAAGCGGCGCAGCCGCAAAGGCTTCGACCCCGCTGCCGGTTCGCTCGTTGCGCTGTGGGCTCGTGCTGTGGAGGAGGGCTGCGTCCCGAGCAAGACTGAGATTGCCGAGACGCTGGGCGCCATGAACTCCTCAGTTGATGGCCATAGCCTCAATGCCATCGCAAAGGGATGGATCGTCGATCAGGCCGTCCGGCAAGGTCTGTCCGAGGGCCCCGTGGGCAATCTGGTCGTGAACGCCGGCGGCGACCTGCTCCACCACGGTGCAGCCCCGATCATCGCCGGGATCGAGGATCCGCGGCGTCCGTTCGACAACGTCCCGCCGCTGCTCAGGGTAAGGGTGGACAACATGGCTCTTGCCACCAGCGGTGGTTCGCGGCGTGGCTGGACCATCGATGGCGAGCGCTACAGCCACATCATCGACCCCAGGACAGGATGGCCGCAAAGCCATGTCGAATCTGCTTCGGTGATCGCCCAGGACGTGGCGACCGCCGATGCAATGGCCACCATTCTCACCGTTGTGGAAGTCGAAGAAGGGCTGGCCCTGAGCGAGGAGATCGACGTCGGCTGTTGCATCATCGATGCATCCGGCGCGATGCGCCGCAATGAGCGATGGCGGCACGCCGAGCACATGACGTGGGACACCGACGACCCGGCACTCACGCAGGGAGTTCTCAGGTTCCGTTAAGGGGCGTCTCCTAGATTTGACCGAAACAGAGAACCCAGGAGCTAGAAATGACGACCGCTCGATCCGGAGAGTCCCGATACCGGGAGCTCACCCGTCGCGCCTTTCTTCGGCGCAGTGCCGCGCTCGGCGCCACTGTTGCCATTCCGAGTTCGATCCTTGCTGCTTGTGGAGGGTCCGACGCAGCAACCTTCGAAGACGGCAGTGCCGGCTCGACCACCACTCCGGGCTCGACAACAGCTGCGACCGCTCCTACGACAACGACGACCACCTCACCCACAACCACCGAGGCCCCGGCCCCGACGACCGCCATTCCCACCGGGGGAGAACTGGTCGTTGACTTTACCTATGAAGCGGATGGCACCTCGACCGGCGGGGTGAAGAACCCGTATGTCGCCGTGTGGCTGGAGGACGAGGCTGGAGAGCTGGTGGCCACTATCGCGCTCTGGTTCATGCAATCGCGGAAGGGCACCAAGTGGCTGAGCGATCTGCGGCGCTGGGCCACGATCGACGGCAGCGACGAAACCATCGACGCCATCTCGAGCGCCACCAGGCGGCCCGGCAGCTACAGCGTGGTGTGGGACGGCACCGACATCGATGGAAACCGCGTCCTCGCCGGCGACTACTTCATCGCCATCGAATCCGCCCGGGAACATGGTCCCTACTCGCTGATTCGGGAACAGATCCGCCTGGGCGCCGAGGCCTTCTCACAAACCCTCGAAGCCGAGGGGGAGCTGAGCAGCGCAACCGTTTCGCTCGTCCTCGCCTAGCGCTGTGATGGATTCCCCGGGAACATCTGCGGACAGTGAACCCACCGAACCCGGTCCAGAGCGGCGGACTCGAGGCGGAATCTGGAAGAACGGCCTCAACTGGACGCGAATCCTCCACGTGTATACCTCGATGCTGGCCCTTCTCGTGGTGCTGTTCTTTGGCGCCACCGGAGTCACATTGAATCACCCGGAATGGACGTTCGGGTTCGACCCGACGAGTGCGTCTTACTCCGGGACACTTCCCGCTGGGTGGCTGGCCGACGACGGATCGGTGGAATTCCTCACCGTGAGCGAATACCTCCGCGACACCTACGGTGTCGATGGTGAGGTAGCCGACTTCGGCACCGACCTCGGGGACGGCTACATCAGCTACCGGGAACCTGGTTACACCGCCGACGCTTTCTTCGACCTCGAGACCGGCGACTATCGGCTCGCTATCGAACAGCAGGGGTGGATTGGAGTCCTCAACGAGCTCCATAAGGGACGGGACACGGGCTCGTCGTGGAGCTGGCTGATAGATGTGTCCGGGTTGTTCCTCGTGGTAATCGCCACGACCGGTCTCGGGCTGCAGCTGTTCCTGGCCAAGCGCCGCAGAGCGGCGCTGCTGTGGGCCTTGGCGGGCTCGCTGGCGACCATCGCTCTCATCGCCATCGCCGTCGCATAGCGATTCACCCTCCGGGAGACCGATTCCCATGTGGTTCTCACTATGTCCACGGTGGTCTCTCGATCAGGCAGGGGACACTGCTGCTGGAGAAAGGAAGAAACGATGTCCCCCACAATTGTGGCCGGGACGGAGAGTCCAATCCCTACACCCTCTGGAGACCCCGATGGGGTCCGGCCGGCATGCCGAGGCAGCGGATTCTGCCCTGACATTCACCCTCGGCTTGTCTGTCGTCGGCATCGAAGGCGCACCCTCGGATACGACTGCGATCGTCTCCGCCCTGGGTCGTGTCTTGGAGGATACATCGGTGTCGCTCACCGGCGTCATTCAGGCTGATGCTGCCATCACTGAAGGTTCGAGCGGTGGCGCTCTCCTCGATGTCCAAGGCTCGCTGATCGGGGCCACCACCGCGGTGGGGGTCGGCAGTGTTGGTGTGGAGGGGATTGGCTTCGCCATCCCGGTGGAGACCGTCATAGCCGTCGTTGCCCAACTCACCTCTTGAGCGACAACCCAGCGAATTCTCAGGGAACTCCCAGAAACCAATCGTAAGCTCACGGCATGGCTGCGCCCGATCACAACGCAACGATCCTCGTCGTCGACGACGAGGAGTCGCTCACTAACCTCGTCTCGAGCGCGCTCCGTTTTGCCGGCTACACCGTCCGTTGCGAGGACAATGGATTCGATGCGCTGCGATCCGTCAAGGAACAGAACCCCGACCTCATCGTTCTCGACGTGAATATGCCGGAGATGGATGGCTTCGACGTATGCCGGAGGTTGCGGCGCGACGGCAACACGGTCCCCGTCATATTCCTCACCGCCCGCGACGACATCGATGACAAGCGGGTCGGTTTCCGTCAGGGCGGCGACGACTACCTGACGAAGCCGTTCAGCCTCGAAGAGCTCGGCTTGCGAATCGAAGCCCTGCTCCGTCGTACCGGAAACGCGGCCGAGCGTTCCCGACTGACGGTGGGCGACATCGTTCTCGACGAGGATGCCTACCAGGTGTGGAAGGACGACACAGAGATCTCGCTGACACCCACCGAATTTCGGCTTCTCCGGTTTCTCCTCCTCAATCGGGGTCGGGTCATGTCGAAGAGCCAGATCGTCGATTACGTGTGGGAATACGACTTCGACGGCAACTACGGGATCGTCGAGACCTACGTTTCCTATCTGCGCAAGAAGCTCGGCGACCCCGAAGGGTCGATCATCCAGACGGTCCGTGGCGTTGGATATGTCATTCGCGAGACGGTGGCATGACCCTGCAGACCAAGCTGGTCATCTCCTTCACCATTCTCCTGTTGGCGATTATCGCCGCCGTCGGTATTGCTGCCTCCAGATCGATCGAGAACATTCTGGTGGCCCAGACCGACAGGGCGCTGACCAGCTTTGTCACTCGCGGGCCGGACCCGCGGCCCGACCGCGGTGTACCCGAGTCTCTGCCCAATCAACCCGAGCTCCCGCCCGAAGAGGTAGCCGATGTGACCGACGGACTCTTTCTCCGCCCATTCGCCGAACTCGTTATCGCCCCCGATGGCACGGTGCTCCGCAGCGAGCCATCCGGCTTTGCCGACGACCCCGATCCTCTGCCCGACACCTCTGATCTTCCTGCGACCTCCGGCCTTGTGTTCCTCGACAGTGTGGACGGCACGCTCCGCTATCGGGCCAGCATCAGCACCTTCGATGATGGAGTCGTCGTGGTGCGCGCCGCGCCACTCAGTGATGTCGCGACGGCCACCAGCTCACTGATCCGGGCGCTGCTCCTCACCGGCGGCGGAGTACTCCTCCTGGGCGGTACTGCCACCTGGTGGACCGTTCATCACGCCTTTCGACCCGTCGACGAGATGGTCGAAACAGCCGAAGAGATCGCGGCCGGCGATCTCACCAGCCGGGTGCCTGAAACTGCAGCGACGATCGAGCTGAATCGGCTCGGCAGCGCCCTCAACGAAATGCTGGCGCACATCGAGAAGGCGGTCGACAACGAGCGCGCCGGGCGGGAGCAGCTCCGCCGGTTTGTGGCGGATGCTTCCCATGAGCTGCGCACCCCGGTTGCTGCCATTTCCGGCTACGCCGAGCTGCGCCGCTCCGGCGGGCTCACCACTTCCGCTGCCAGAGATGACGCATGGTCGCGCATCGAACGGGAGAGCAACCGGATGGGCAAGCTCATCGAGGAACTCCTCACACTCGCCCGCCTCGGCCAAGCCCAGCCTCTCAACAAGCAGCCGGTCGACCTGGTCCAAGTGGCTCGCGATGCGGCCGCCGACCACGCGACTATTGATCCAAGCCGCCCGGTCGAACTCACCGGCGCCGATCACGCCGTGCTCTTGGGCGATCGAGAACGGCTGCACCAGGTCGTTTCCGGCCTCCTCTCCAACGTCAGAGCCCACACGCCTGAAGGCACCACCGCCCGGATCGCAGTGGCATCAGACGACGAGTCCGTCGAACTCACAGTCACCGACGACGGCCCCGGCATACCCGAACCGGCTCTCCAACACATCTTCGACCGGTTCTACCGGGCCGACCCTTCCCGCTCCCGCCACACCGGCGGCAGCGGTCTCGGGCTCGCCATCGTCGACGCCATCGTTTCCGCCCATAGCGGCACCGTCGCGGCATCCAACGCCCACAACAAGGGAGCCAGGATCATCGTCACCCTTCCGCGCCGCACGACAGATGTCTGAGCGGTCGGTGTTCGCTCCACGAGAATTGCCTCGCGTTTCCCATCAGCGGCCGGATTGAGTTGCAGCAGAGTACGGTGTCGGGAAGAGAGGAGCGGCATGAAGCGGACTGCCTATCGAACTTGTCCACTGTGTGAGGCAACCTGCGGACTCGAGATCACCATCGAGGACGAGCAGGTCAAGCTGATTCGAGGCGACCAAGCGGACCCGTTCTCAGGCGGGTTTCTGTGTCCCAAGGGCTCGACGCTGGGTCGGCTTCGGGACGATCCTGATCGGCTGCGAGCCCCGCTCATCAAGCGTGACGGGGGCCATGTGGAGGTGGCCTGGGAGGAGGCGTGGGAGGCAGTCGCCGCTGGGCTCGATCCCTACCTTGCCGCCGACCGCAACGCTGTGGCCGTGTACGTCGGCAATCCCAATGCCCATTCGTTCCAGAACTCGCTGGCGCTGCGGCCCTTCATCAAGGCGGTCGGAACTCGCAATTTCTTCTCTGCCTCCACCGTTGATCAGATGCCGCGCCAGGTCGCATGTGCGTACATGTTCGGCGGCGGGTTGATCACACCGGTGCCGGACATCGACCGCACCGACTATCTCCTGATCTTGGGGGCGAATCCGTACGAGTCGAACGGTTCACTCGCCACCGCCCCGGACTGGCCGGGTCGTCTCGAGGCAATTCGGGCCCGCCGGGGTACGGTGGTTGTGGTCGACCCCCGTCGGACGAAGACTGCGGAGACCGCCGACCGCCATCTCGCCATCAAACCGGGAACGGACGCAGCACTCCTTCTATCGATCGTCTCGGTGCTTGTGTCCGAGGACCTTGTCGACCTCGGGCGCCTCGACGATCACGTCGTGGGGGCCGAGCAGGTGGCGGCTGCTGCCGCCAGATTCACACCGGAGACGGTGGCCGGGCGAACCGGGATCGCGGCCATCGAGATCCGCCGTCTGGCTCGGGAGATCGCCGCAGCCCCTTCGGCGGCCGTGTACGGCCGGATCGGCAACCACACGGTGGAGTTCGGCACCGTGGCCGCCTGGGCTGCCGACGTCATCAACGTCCTCACCGGCAATCTCGATCGGCCCGGGGGTGTGATGTTCACCCGACCGATCCATCAGCCTACGACCCGGGCTCCGAGAAGGTTCCAGCCGGGACGTTGGAGATCGCGTGTGCGTGACCTCCCCGAGTTCTTCGGGGAGCTCCCGGTGGCGACGATGGCCGACGAGATGCTGGTCGAAGGAGAGGGCCGGGTTCGGGCGTTCATCACGGTCGGGGGCAACCCGGTGCTCACGACGCCGCATGCCGGTCGGTTGGACGAGGCGCTTGCCGGTCTCGATTTCATGGTGTCGGTCGATCCCTATCTCAATGAGACCACCCGCCACGCAGATGTGATACTTCCGGTGCCGCCGGCGCTCGAAACCTCCCATTTTGACCTGGCGTTCACGATCCTGGCGATTCGAAACGTTGCGAAATACTCACCCGCCGTCTTCGAGCCCTCCGGCCCGTCCGAGTTCGACATCCTCGTCAAGCTCACCGGAATCGTCATGGGCATGGGACCGGAGGCCGATCCGGCGGCGCTATTCCAGATGTCGCTCGCTTCTCAGGTGCAGCGGGCCGTATCCGATCCGGGATCGCCGGTCCATGGCCGCGACCCTGCAGATATCCTCGAGGCTCTGGCGGACTGGGAGGGCCCGGAACAGGCGCTGGATCTGATGATCAGGATGGGGGCCTGGGGGGATGGATTTGGCGCGGATCCCGATGGCTGGACCCTGGCCGAGGTTGCCGCCCACCCGCACGGTGTGGATCTGGGAGCGCTCGAGCCGCGGGTGCCCGAAGTTCTGGCAACGGAGTCGGGCAAGATCGAACTCGCGCCCGAGCCGGTGATCGCCGATCTCGATCGACTCTGGGGCTGGCTCGAAGCCCCGGAGCCGGAGATGGTCCTGGTAGGTCGGCGCGAGCTCCGCTCCAACAACTCGTGGTTGCACAACGTGAGCGTCCTAGTCAAGGGCAAACACCGTTGCACGCTCGAGCTCAACCCGCAGGACGCCGCTGGTCTCGGGCTCGACGATGGAAACCTGGCCACCGTGACCTCCAAGGTCGGCTCCGTCGAACTGCCGGTCTCACTGTCCGAACGTATCCGGCCGGGAGTGGTATCGATTCCCTACGGATGGGGCCATGCGATGCCCGGCACGCAGCTCTCGGTTGCGTCCCAACGACCGGGTGTCAACACCAACCTGCTCACCGACTCGGGTCCCATTGATCCGTTGTCGGGGAACGCAGTACTCAACGGCATCCCTGTAGAGGTGGCTGCATCATCCTGATCCTGCGATGATCATCCCGCATAGCGGGGTTCGGTTGTGCAACGAGCGAAGCCGACGTCGAGGGGACGAGTGATCCGTCGACCTCTCCATAATTCCCGGCGATGCGAGCCGATTGCCGACGGGCACCGCCACTTTCTTCTTCTCGGGCATCCAAGGCTCGACCCGTTTGGCGCAGCGGATGGGTGCCGACCCGCGCGGTCTTCGGCATGCGGTGAACGATGTCTATGTCGCTTCCGGAAGTACGCCATTCCCTGTTGAATGTCGTTGGTTCTGGTGAGACGATGTTGCGCCAGAGGGGCATCGAGCGGCGTCATGGTTGGGTGGGTATGGGAGCTTCGCTGGAGGTACTTCCATGCGTCGCCTACTTGTCCTTGTGTTTGCTCCGGTGCTCACTGTTGGGGTGCCCGCGACTGCCGTGTCCGCTGAAGAACCGATCGAGCCGACGACCGCTGCGGTGGGAGGTGCGATCGAGGGAACGGTGACGGACGAGGTTACGGCTTGCCTGTACCGGGCGCCGGTGTGATGGCGTACTGGTACTGCCTGGTTCAGCGTGCCCTCATCCCGGTGGATCTCTTCCTGAAGTGGACCGACGACGATGGCGGGTACCGACTCGGCGGCCTTGACGACAACACCTATTACTCGGCCTTCCACGGCGATTACGCGGGCTACGAGTCCGAGTGGTACGACGACTATTGCGGCGCCGCCAAGACCAACGAACACGAGGAACGAGATGGTCCCAGCAAGCGTGAACTACCCAACGACCGCCCCGGCTTCTGTCGTGAACCCGTGTGCCGAACGATCGATCTGGGCCGACAGCCGCATCGCGAGACGACCTCCTACCCCTGCCGTCACTAAATCAGCCGCGGCGCCGGACAAGGCCGTAGCCGCCACTCGGGGAGGCATCTGAGTCCGCTCCTGCGTCGTCGACCTCATCCCCCCATCCCCAGACCAAGAACGATCCCGAGCACTGCGATCACCATCTGCAATAGGACGTACGCCGCAACGATCCATACTCCAACCGTCACGCCCCGGTCGATTCTGGCAGCCACGCCGTCGTTGCTCGTCGCACCTTCTGCAATCCGAGCTCTGCGTAGGTTCGCGCTGTGGACGAGGCCGGCCACGGGCAGCGCGAGAAGGAGTACGACATGGAGAATGCCCATGAGCAGGAACAGGCCGTCGAGCCGTTCGGTCTCGAAGAGGAGCGTGTCGGTGAACTGTCGATCAAGGGGCGGAAGGCCCCGAGGCGGCTCGAACATGAGCGTCATGAGGATGTAGGCGCCAAAGATGAGGTAGTAGGCGATGTCGAGAAGCCTGAGCACCTTTGTGCCCGTATCAGGCGTGCCGGCGAATGCTTGCTTCTCGTACATTTGGCCAAACCGGCGGATGGCCGGGCCCATGACGGCGACGATCGCTGTCATCGCCGCCGTTACGAGCAGCTCGAGGCTTGCAAACGACATGTCGACCCGCCCGTCGTCTACGTTTACCGTGGCTACCAGGTACACGATGACCGCGGCAGCGGCGGCTCCGAGCCAGAGGATCGCACTTCGGATGCGGCGCCTGTGTGCTCTATCTTCCTCGATTGAACGCCTGACCTTGGCGAATAGATCAGCGCTCGGGACGTAGTCGTCAGCCGTGTGCAAAGTGTCGGTGAGTTGCTGTTCCAGGCTCATGTGGTCACTCCCAGTCGGCTCCGAAGCGCCTCCATACCGCGGCGACAGTGTGTCTTCACCGAGTTTCTGGATATGTCGAGTGTCTCAGCGATCTCGGACTCCGATAACTCGAGGTAGAACCGGAGCAGCAGGCAGTCACGCTGCCGCGGGGAGAGGGCGCGTACCTCTCCGAGCAATCGCCTGCGCTCGTCATCCATGACGAGTACATCTTCTGGCGCGTCGGGTTCGGCTCCCGCCGGGATCGCCTCCTGATGGCGGAGCGACATGAGCCCGCGCCGGTTGTGATCACGTGCGAGGTTGATGACGATAGAACGCAGATACGGTGCGGCTTTCGATGGATCTTTGATCCGGTGAGCAGCCCGGTGGAGTCTGATGAAGGCCTCTTGCACGAGGTCCTCGGCCGCATTCCGGTCGTCGGTGAAGAGGCGCGCCAACCTCACGAGTCGGGCGCCTTCCAGCCGGAACAGCTCGGTGACGAGCGCGTCGCGATCGGTGGCAACGAACGCGGCGGCAACCTGATCGGTCACCATGAGCAACCATTCCTTGAGCTGCCGCCGTCGGGGGCGGACGGGGATAGCGATCATTAGGCAGCCTTCGGACCTTTGGCGTCCTCGTCGAGACGTTTCCCCAATCCGAGCAAGCGCCCGATGATGGGAAGGCTGAGGACATTGGCGCCGTGCAAGATGCCCATGATGAGCAACATGCCGCCAATCCGCAGTGCTTCGTGGCGAAGTTGTGCGGCGCCGACGGTCTGTGCCCACGCGTCTTGCTGCTCAAACACCGTTGTGAACAGGATGTAAGCCGAGAAGATCAGGTAGTAGGCGATGTCCATTAGAACGATGTAGCTCTTGCCGGTCCTCGGGTTGGCCCGAAACACGTCCGCGGCGTAGCTCCGACCGAATCGCTTGATGAGTGGACCAAGTGCGACAAGTGTCAACACCAAGCCGCCGAACGTGATGAGTTCCAGCACCCACCAGTTCATAAGCTCTCCTTCCCTCTCAACATCATGCCAGGCTGAGTCACTGGTTGGCTGCCCGATTTCACGAGGGAGCCATCTGCCGCTCGACCTCGCTCCCTGATCGGTACGCCGCCCAGCTCGTGACGAGGGCAAGTATTCCTATCGCAACCGCCGGCGGGAACCAGAAGAATGCGATCCCTATCGATCCGGGGAGCACCCCGACCGCCACGAGCCTGCTGCCTTGTACTTGGTTGCGACGCAACAGAATGAGGCCGGACAGGACGAGCGCTGCGCCCGTTGCCATGACAGTCAGCAGGATCAACTGACCGTAGAGCGGTCCCGTGTCATCGGGGTCTACGAGATTGCCTATGCCCAGCATGAGCATCAGGACGCCGATGACTGCTGCGCTGACAAACCACCAACGAGTCTTCATGTGAAGCTCCTCCTCTAGGGCCGCGGATCGGCCCACTCACACAATCAGACGATCGAGGACGGCCGTTGGGTGACAGATGATTTTGTTCTCGAGTACCAGCAAGTTGCGTCAGGACGGCGGAGCTTCAGCAAGGACGAAGAACGGACCGCCCCGGCGGGTGGCCCGCGTGGTCGGGGACCGCGGGGATCCGTCGCTCTCTGGTTTCTGAGACCCACAGCGGATATCGCGCTACGCGTCAGTAGAAATCCGACTGGGTCCATCTTGCGGGGATTGGGAAACGCAGCGGGATGTACCGACACCCAGTGAGTTCGCCGAATGGCACATAACGGGCACCAATCGGTGCCACCCGCAAAACGGTCGGCAGACGCAGTCCCGGTGTGGACTGCGTCTGCCGACATCTGTCCCGTCACCACAGTGCGCCGGGTATGGATGTCGTTGACCGTCTGCATAGCCACCGGCCCGCAACACCCGGCGTGAGCCATCGAAGGGCAGGGCGGATAGCCGCGGAGTGGCCGACGGGCAGGAAACAGAAACGAGTCATGCAATCAACGGCTACCAAGGCCATCTTCTTGACCAGACAACGTGGCGCAAGTGTAGGTTGGCCTGAGATGCAGTAGCGAGGGAGAGGAACTGCGATGTTTGCCAACATACCTATTCATGCCGTGCTACCAGCTTCCGATCTGGACCGTGCCAAACGGTGGTACTCGGAGAAGCTTGGTCTGGAGCCGGTCAGCGAGTACGAATACGGCGGAGTCCAATACGAAACCGGCGGAGTCATGTTCCTTGTATATCCGTCTCAGTTCGCGGGAACCAACAAAGCGACCGCCGCCGGCTTCCGCGTCGACGACTTCGATGAAGCGGTGTCGGTGCTCCGATCCAATGGCGTTGTCTTCGAAGATGTTGATTTTGGGGAGATGGGCTCGACGGTCGACGGTGTGATCACCTTGGCCGACGGCAAGGACAAGGCGGCCTGGTTCAAGGACAGTGAGGGGAATGTGCTCTCGCTCTCGAGCATCGGTTGACGCCGGTATCCCGTCAAGAGGCACCGTCTCGCCTCAACTCAATGTCGGCGGCGGAGGGAGCACGGGGTGATTGCTGGTGTGCCGACCGGGGACGAGGTGGCCACTTTCTGTCCGTTGTGTGTTTCCCGTTGTGGAGCGCGGGCGAGCGTGTCGAATGGAACGTTCACGTTATCTCGCGATCCGTCGCACCCCACCGGGAAGGCGCTGTGCGTCAAGGGTAAGGCCGCACCGGAGATCTCTGCTCATCCGGACCGGTTGCATCATCCGCTGCAGCGCGCCAACTCGAAGGGGGTGTCGGATCCCGGCTGGCAGCGAATCGGATAGGAACATTCGCCGCCGCCGACCAGAGCGTCGGCCCGCAAGAGCCATCGCGGCTTGCCCACGCAAGCCTGGGACGAAGTTTCCGAGCAGCCGGTCCGTGTCGATGCGGCCGCCGGCGGCACCGACATCGATGAACCTGATCGGTTGGCGCTGGTTGGAAGCGTCGAGGTGGCTACGACCGGAGGGACGGTCGCCTGTCGGCCGGCATTCGACCTCGTGGCAGAGCAGAGCCGCGCCTCGTCGCCTCCCATTGCCGAGGAGGTCACCGGTGTACCCGCGGCCGAGATCGAACGTACCGCCGAGGTACTGTGGCAGCACCGCCCTATCGCCTTCTACACGTGGAGTGGTCTCGAGCAGCACAGCGACACTACCCAGATCATCCGGGCTATCAACGTGCTCTATGCGCTGACCGGCTGCCTTGATGCTCCGGGAGGCAACGTACGGTTCACCTCGGTCCCGTCGAACCCGATCAACGGCGCCGAACTACTCGCCTCGGCGCAGGCGGCGAAAACCATCGGCGTGGCTGATCGACCGCTGGGCCCTGCTCGATTCGGGTTCGTGACGGGGGAGGATTTCTACACGGCGGCGCTCGAGGGTGCGACGCCAGAAGCCTTGCGAAATGCCAAGGAACCCCGCTCTCTGAGCGGGGTTCGCGTGGTCAGGGACGGCGTCGATCCGTCGACCTCTGGTTTTTCAGACCAGCGCTCTACCAACTGAGCTACCTGACCTTGCACAACCACGCCCGGACCGAGGTCCGGGCGCAGTGTGTGGCGGGAGCGACGGGATTTGAACCCGCGACCTCCGGCTTGACAGGCCGGCGTGAACTCCAGACTTCACCACGCCCCCGTTGCGCCCCCAAGGGAATTCGAATCCCTGTTGCCGCCTTGAAAGGGCGGAGTCCTAGGCCGCTAGACGATGGGGGCCCGAGAGTTCGGGATATTACACCGTCACCGCGTCCTACAACCGAGCGAGCCGAGTATAGATGGTCCCCACCCGCCACCGTCCAGCCGGTTCGGTCCTATCCGTGTTGCGGCGACTTGCCCGTACTCCGTACGATACGGCCGGGAGAATGACCTAACCGGAGGGAGACAAGAGTGCATCGCAACCGTCTGATCGCGCTCGCCGGCGTCATCATCGGCATCATCGGGCTCTTCATGAAGTCGTTGGACACCGACGGCGAAGAGTTGCTACCGGCACTGAACGCATCCAATCCAGACTTCCCCGATGGAGTACCGACCATCTGGGGCGGTCTCGATCTGTGGGCGCAGTGGGCGGTGGTGATCCTGATCATCGCTGTTGTAGTGATTTGCCTGCGTCCGGTCATATCGGAGGCGCTCGATCGCAACTCTTCGATGATCGTTGCCGTCATCGGCGTAGCACTGCTGGCGTATGCGGTCGTCAAGTGGATGGATGCCGGTGACAAGGCCGACACCCTGCAAGCCGCCTTTGCGCAGGCTGCCGGGGCCGGGGCAATTCCCGGGGCCTTCGAAGTCAGTCGCAGCGTCGGGTTCCTGATCCTCATCATCGGAACGGTCCTGGTGACTTTCGCCGGTGCGATGGGATTCATGAGCAGCGACGACGAGTAGAACCGCACGCACCTGTGCCAATCGAGTTGGCCGCCGGATGCGGCCCACTTCTGCGTTCTCAACTCGACCAGGCCACCCAAGTCCCGTCGCTGACCAGGACCGGTGGTTCTCCGAGTTCCTGTACCCAGATGCCCGCTTCGCCGTCGATCGAACCTGGAAAGGCAAAGGCCGTGCCGTCCGGCGCCCACAGCGACATGCTCTGAGCGTATTGATCGAAGAAGGGCAGCAGGTCACGCACGAAACTCGGCTCGAACTCGAAGCGCACCAGTTCCTCCAGCACCTCACCCGACCAGACCTGCCAGCGCATCTCCCCAGAATCCACCAAATCGAGCAGCAAAAGCCGATCGCCGGCCGGTGACCAGAAGAACGCCAGGACGGGCGACTCGCTCACGACCGTGACGGTGCCGTCGCTATCGGCGACCACGAGCTGGTTGGTGGGCAGCACCGGAATCTCCTGGAAGAGGACGCTGAGTCCGTCTGGCTCACCGCCGGCAACCTGCGCAGCGACGCGCGAGCCGTCGCCGGTGGGTACCAGATAGGTTGGGCCCGGCGTGCGGGCCAGCGGGATGCTGGTTCCGTCCGCTGAAATCACCGCCAGCTTCTGATCCAGTCCATCCTGCGCAACGGCCACGATGCCGGCGTCGGTCCAGTGGGGTGCCTGGAAGTCGCCGGGGACCGGGCCTAGTGGTTGGCGGGCACCGTCCTCGTTCAACTCGAGACGGTCGATCCCGATGTGGGTCACCAGGCGCTCTCCGCTCGGTTCCCACGAGAAGTACAGAGGTTGCCCCTCGTCGACAGGCTCCAGTCCTTCCGCCAGGCTCTCTCGAGTGGTCGTCTCGAGGCGCAGACCGTTGTCTCCGTTGCGGAGAGTGGCGAGGGTGTTGGTATCGGACCATGACATGTAGAACGGCAGCGTGCCGAGGTCGAGCGACGACATAATGCCGTCGTCGGGTGATGCGATGTGCAGCCTGGTGGCGGGACTGATCTCCGAGAACGCCAAAAGGGTGCCGTCCGGCGACCATGTGGGCTGGAAGTAGAAGGCCCGTTCCGGCCCGGAGGACGGACTTTCGGTTACATCGATGCGATTGCCGCCATCCGGATCCATGACGATTACGTTGCCGTCGTCGACGACCACAAGTCGACCAGCGGTGTCTTCGTCGGCGGCTGTGCATGAGGCCATGAAGAGTGTGCCGAGGAGCAGCCAAACAAGCGATCGCATGTTCATCATTCGAGACAACCCAGTGGTGCGGATCTGTGACACCCACGATAAGGGCCGATTCCCGGAAAAGGCCACACAGAAGGGGACCTTTCGGCCCTGCAACCTCACCCCGTTGCGCGCATAGGATGCTTGGCGAGCAGTACGTCTAGGAGGACCGATGGCTGATCAGCCAAAGACACTCGAAAACCTTCTCACCGAGGATCGCCTATTCCCACCGACAGATGAGTTCGCCGCCGCGGCAAATGCCAAGCCGGATATTTATGAAAAGGCTGACGCCGACTACCTGGCTTTCTGGCAGGAACAAGCGCTTGACCGTGTGACGTGGTTCAAAGAGCCGACGGTCGTGCTGGATGACTCGAATCCGCCGTTCTTCAAGTGGTTCAGCGACGGGGAACTCAACGTGTCATACAACTGTCTCGACCGTCATCTCGACACCATTGGGGACAAGGTTGCCTATCACTGGGTCGGCGAGCCGGGCGACACCAAGGACATCACCTATCGCGACCTCTATGAAGAGGTGGCCAAGCTGGCCAACGGCTTGAAGAGTCTCGGCGTAGAGAAGGGCGATCGTGTCGCCATCTACCTCGGCATGATTCCGGAGCTTCCCGTCGCCCTATTGGCTTGTGCTCGGATCGGCGCCATCCACTCGGTCGTCTTCGGTGGTTTCTCTGCTGATTCGCTCGCCGACCGGATCCAGGACTCGAGCTGCAAGGTCCTCATCACCGGTGACGGCGCCTGGCGACGCGGCAGTGTGGTTTCGCTGAAGGATGTCGCCGACGAAGCGCTGAAGACCTCCCCGTCGGTGGAGAACGTCGTTGTGGTCAAACGCACGGAGAACGACGTCGCCTGGTCGGACAAGGACATCTGGTATCACGATCTGGTTGCCGATCAATCGACGGAGTGCCCGGCCGAGGTGATGAACGCCGAGGATCCGCTCTACATCCTGTACACGTCCGGCACGACCGGTAAGCCAAAGGGCATCGTCCATACCCAGGGCGGCTACCTCACATCGATCAGCGCTACGCACGACTACGTCTTCGACCTCAAGGATGACGATGTCTACTGGTGCACGGCCGACATCGGCTGGGTCACCGGCCACTCCTACATCGTTTATGGTCCGCTTGCCAATGGTGCGACCAGCATCATGTACGAGGGTGCTCCGAACCATCCTGGACTCGACCGTCTGTGGCAGATCGTCGAGGACTACGAGTGCACTATCTTCTACACCGCACCGACGGCCATCCGTGCGTTCATGAAGTGGGGCGACGAGCACGTCACCAAGCACGATCTATCGTCGCTGCGTCTGCTCGGCACGGTTGGTGAGCCCATCAACCCAGAGGCGTGGATGTGGTATCACGAGCTCATCGGCGGCGGCAAGTGCCCCATCGTCGATACCTGGTGGCAAACCGAAACCGGCGCCATCATGATCACCCCGCTGCCCGGAGCGGTTTCCACCAAGCCCGGATCGGCCACCAAGCCCTTCCCCGGCGTCGGCGCCGACGTCGTCGACGAGGAGGGCAACTCCGTGCCGTGGGGAGGTGGCGGTTTCCTCGTTATGCGGCGTCCCTGGCCATCGATGTTGCGGACCATCTACGGAGATGATCAGCGTTACGTCGACACCTACTGGTCGCGGTTCGACAACATGTACTTCGCCGGCGATGGCGCCAAGCGCGATCAGGACGGGTACTTCTGGCTGCTGGGCCGCGTCGACGACGTCATGCTGATTGCCGGCCACAACATCTCGACCACCGAGGTGGAGTCGGCGCTCGTCAGCCACGACGCTGTGGCCGAAGCGGCCGTCGTCGGGCGCGCCGACCCTGTGACGGGTCAAGCCATCGCAGCTTTCGTGACATTGCGCGGCGATGTCGAGGGCAGCGACGATCTGCTTGCCGAGCTGCGCAATCATGTCGGCAGAACGATCGGACCAATCGCCAAGCCGAAGAGCATCGTCTTCACCGACGATCTCCCCAAGACACGATCCGGCAAGATCATGCGGCGCCTGCTGAAGGATATCTCCGAGCAGCGGCAACTGGGTGACGTCACCACCCTCGCCAACGCCGATATCGTGCAGGAGATTGCGGCCAAGTCTTCGACGTCAACGGACGATTAGCTCCAATCGACCGAGAACGAGAAAGCGCCTCCCTACTGGGAGGCGCTTTCTCGTTTGGCTCGATCGCTCTAGGCAGGCGAGGCTCGAACCTAGATGTGGCTTGCAGCCGCCCCTCCCTCCTGGGAGGTCTCTTTGTTGTTCCCCCGACTTCTGGTTGCGTCAACCATCTGCTAAATTGGACTAAGTCCAAAGAAGCTCGACGGAGGAGACTCTCATGGCATGGACGGTGCTTCCGCAAGAGACCGCCCGCAAAGTTGCCGATTCGCTGCAGCCCACGATGCTGGACTTGATCGACCTTCACCTCGTTGGAAAGCAGGCTCATTGGACGGTTGTTGGGGAAAACTTCCAACCGGTTCACGAGCGGCTCGATGTGTTGATCGATGCATGGCGGCTGTGGAGCGACAGCGTCGCCGAACGAATCGTCATCCTCGGTGCGTTGCCGAAGGGGCGTGCCCAGGACATCGTCAATGAAGGAGTTGGAGACGAAATTCCAATTGCCTGGCTCGACGGTGCGGAGGCCATGTCCTATCTGGCCGATCGTGTTGAGCTCGTCGCCAAGCGGGCTCGGGATCATCAGCAGACCGTCGAGGATCTGGACGTCATCAGCGATGGATTGCTGCAGACGATCGTCGAAGGGCTGGAAGAGCAGCTCTGGATGTTGCGCGCCCATATTCGCTGAATGACCCCCGACATCGTTGATCTCTCATGAGTGACTCAGTGACGGGGCGCATCCGCAACGCCGGACTCCGGGTAACCAGGGGGCGCGTAGCGGCCATCGAGACGCTGCAGGCTCTCGGCGGGCACCGCACTGTCGATGAAATCGCGAGAGGTCTCACCGGACGCGGCGTGAAGGTGGCGCGAGCAACCGTATTCAATGTGCTCGGCGATTTGGCTACAGCCGGGCTCGTCGTCATTGCCGATGCCGGGCCCGGCCCGACCCGCTATGAGGTTGCTACCTACGATCACCACCACTTCGTCTGCACAATCTGTGGGTCGATCACAGATGTGCCCTGCGCAGAGAACGGCGGGCAATGCATTGAACCCGCCGTTGTTGACGGGACCGTCTCCAATGTGCAGGTGATCTATCGCGGGGTATGTAGTAGCTGTGAGGCAGGCGACACCTAGGCAGCTCAGTGTCGGCTGGCAACGTTGAGTTGCAGACTCGATAATGAAGCCATGAGTAGCGTCCCTGATGATCTCCGCCGCCGCACCGACGAATGGATTGCGGCCGATCCGCAGAAGAAGACTCGCCGGGAGTTGACCGGGCTCTTGGCGGCAGGCAACTCCGTGGAGCTGACCGAACGTATGGACGGCTCGCTCGAGTTCGGCACCGCCGGTCTGCGTGGCAAAGTCGAGGCCGGCTCTAACCGCATGAACCGGGCGGTTGTCATCCGCACCAGTCGGGGCCTCTCCGAATACCTGATCGAGCGGGAGCCGGATTCTGAGAAGCCGGTCGTGATCGGCCGCGACGCCAGGCTGTCGAGCAAACGGTTCCAGAAGGACGCTATCGGTGTTCTCACCGGTGCGGGAATCCTGGTCCGTTTCTTCCGAGACCCGGTACCGACGCCGCTGGTGGCATATGCCGCCCGTCAGCTCGGAGCGCGGGCTGCGATTGTCATAACCGCGAGTCACAACCCCCCATACGACAACGGGTACAAGGTCTACGACGCCAACGGTGCGCAGATCATTCCGCCTACCGACGAGGAGATAGCAGCCAAGATCAATGCGGCGCCCCCGGCAAAGGATGTGCCCCGGCTCTCCAAGAAGTACCGCGGCGGTATGGCTTACCCGGTTCCGGACTACATGTTCGAGCGCTACCTCCAGGACCTCGCCGCGGTGCGCCCCGCAAGTGCCACAGGCTCCGATCTGAAGATCGTCTACACGCCGATGCACGGCGTCGGCGGCGCCTTTGTCACCGACGGCCTGCACTACTTCGGCCACCCCAACGTGCTGCCGGTCACCGAGCAGTATGAACCCGACGGTCGCTTTCCCACAGTCGACTTCCCCAATCCAGAGGAACCGGGGGCACTCGATCTGGCGACGGCCCTGGCCCGGCGTGAGGGAGCCGACCTCATCATCGCAAATGACCCGGATACCGATCGGCTCGCCGTCAGTCTGCCGCGTCGTGAAGGGTGGCAATCGCTGACCGGAAACCAGATCGGGGTACTGCTAGCGGACTTCCTGCTGGAGAATGCCGAGGTGGACCATCCCCTCGTTCTCAACAGCATCGTCTCATCCCCCATGCTCGAGAGCGTTGCGCACGGTCACGGCGCCAGGTTTGTACAAACGCTCACGGGCTTCAAGTGGATCTGGAACGCCGCGCTCGATCTTGCCGACCAAGCGACGTTCGTTTTCGGTTACGAAGAGGCGCTCGGCTACTCGGTCGGCCCTGCGGTCCGTGACAAGGACGGCATCTCGGCTGCGATCATCTTTGCCGACCTAGCCGCAGCGTGTCGCGAGCGCGATGAGACGGTGTGGGATTATCTGGCGCGTCTTTACGGCGAACATGGCCTCTGGGTGTCCACCCAGAAGAGCATCGTGCGGCCCGGCAGCGAAGGTGCCGCCCAAATCGCGGCCGCCATGGAGAGGATCGGGGCAGCGCCGCCGTCCGAACTATCCGGGATCACCGTGGCCGAAGTCACCGACTATCGAGTCGGGGCCGAGGACCGCCCCCGCTACCTAGCGGCGACACCGCTGGTCGCACTGGATCTCGGAGCCAGAGGGAGAGCCCTGGTCCGGCCCAGCGGAACCGAGCCCAAGCTCAAGATCTATGTCGACCTCGTGGCAGACCGGGACGATGCCGTCTCGGCCGTTCAGCAGGAGCAGGCACTGACGGCGGAGGCCGACGAGGTCGCAACGGCCCTCGCCGCCAAACTCGGTTTGTAGCGCGTTCCACCAGTGGCGTCGCCACATTTGGAGCCCGACCACAATCAGCAATAATGCGGACTGGAAATCGCTCGGTGCAATCGCGCCACAACCAAGGAGCTGTCATGGATCTAGCCGCCCTTCTCGGAGATCAAGCCGACGATCTTCTCACCTACAAGCCGAAGATCTCGAAGGATCAACTGGCGCTTCCCGGCCCTGATTTCGTAGATCGAGTCACAGCGAAGAGCGACCGGTCGCCGCAGGTGTTGCGTAGCCTGCAGAGCCTGTATGACCACGGCCGTCTCGGAGGTACCGGCTATGTCTCCATCCTCCCGGTCGACCAGGGCATCGAACACTCGGCGGCGGCCTCGTTCGCCCCGAATCCGGCCTACTTCGATCCGAAGAACATCGTCGAGTTGGCCATCGAGGGCGGCTGCAACGCTGTTGCTTCTACTTTCGGAGTGCTGGCAATGGTGTCCCGCAGCTACGCCCACAAGATCCCCTTCATCGTCAAGATCAATCACAATGAGCTGCTCACCTATCCGGCGACCCACGATCAGGTCATGTACGGCTCGGTCGAGCAAGCCTTCGAGCTGGGGGCAGCCGGCGTAGGAGCCACCATCTACTTCGGTTCCGACGAATCGATGCGGCAGCTGCAAGAGACTGCCGAGGCGTTCGAGCGGGCTCATCAGCTCGGCATGTTCACGGTATTGTGGTGCTACGTCCGCAACAGCGCCTTCAAGAAGGACGGCGTGAACTACGAGGGCTCGGCCGACCTCACGGGACAGGCGAACCATCTCGGGTCCACCATTCGGGCCGACATCGTCAAGCAGAAGCAGCCCGACTGCAACAACGGTTATGGAGTCATAGGCTTCGGGCGGACACATCCGCTGGTTTACGACGAGTTGACCTCCGACCATCCCATTGATCTGACCCGTTGGCAGGTCGTCAACACCTACATGGGAAGGGTCGGCTTGATCAACTCCGGTGGAGCCTCCGGTGGCGAGAGCGACTTGGCCGATGCCGTGCGCACCGCGGTCATCAACAAGCGGGCCGGTGGCACCGGCCTCATATCCGGTCGCAAGGCTTTCCAGCGTCCGATGAGCGAGGGCGTCGAGCTACTGAATGCGATCCAGGATGTCTATCTCGACGAATCGGTGACCATCGCCTAGCCGAACCGATGTAGCAAGCAACAGCCCGGCGGACTCTTTGCGACTTCGCTGGGCTGCGGCCGTCGGTAGCGGCTACAGTCGACCTCACAGCCGTCAAACGAAAAACAAGGCCCTATAGGAGGACCTATGTCTATCGCGCTGCCCGCAGCACGTTCGGTCGCGGTAAACCCAACTCAGGCCCAGATGCGAGAGTGGGTTCTGGAGCACATGCCGCGCATTACCGAGACCGAATTCGGCAATCTCAATTACAAGGCAGAGGTCAAGGCCCGGCTTGCTTCCTCCACGTTCTTCATTGCCGAGGAGGAGATCTATCAGAATCGTATGCCGCGCGCCGAGCACGACGAGTGGGCTGCCAGGCAGGACGAATACATAGCGGACAAGGACATGATCCTCATCGAGGGATACATCGGCCCCGATCCATCTTTCCAGACGGGCGCCGCCTTGTACATGGAGCGCACCCAGGCCAACATCCCGGCGATGCAGCAGCAGCTGTATTTCCCCAAGGACGGCAACTGGACTCGTGAGTTCACAGTCATCTACACCCCCGGCTTGCCGGCTCCCGGCAAGCCAAACGATCGATTGATCCTGGTGGACCTGGAGAACTACGTAACGCGAGTTTTTGGGTCCGACTACTTCGGTGAGTCCAAGATGGGTGGTCTGCGCATGTGGAACCATCTCGTATACAAACGGGGTGGTCTCGCATTGCACTCCGGTCTCAAGACGTTTCCAGATGTCAATGGTGAGGAGAAGGTTGCGCTGATTCTGGGCCTCTCCGGAACCGGCAAGACGACGACGACCTTCCGGCAGCAGCTCGGGTCGCTGCCGGTACAGGACGACTTCAATGCCCTCATGCCGGGTGGTTATGTCTACACGACCGAGAACGGCTGCTTTGCCAAGACTTTCGGTCTGGATCCTGACGACGAGCCGACGATCTATGGGGGCACCACCCGGCCCGATGCCTGGTTGGAGAACACTCACGTCAACCCGGATGGCAGGGTCGACTTCTTCGACGACTCGGATACAGCCAACGGTCGCTCCACTTTTGGCTTGGCCAGTATTCGCCATCGCAGCCCGGTAGATGTGCCCCCGGCGAGTTACCTGCTGCTGCTCAACCGCAACGAGAACCTGATTCCGGCGGTTGCCAAGCTGAAGCGGGAGCAGGCTGCGGCCTATTTCATGCTCGGTGAGACCAAGGGGACTTCGGCGGGCGGCAAGGAAGAGATGGGGAAGAACCTGCGGGTGCCGGGCACAAATCCCTTCTTCTTCAACAACGATGCCATGCAGGGCAACAGGTTGTTGGAGTTGCTCGAGACCATGCCCGATCTCGAGGTGTATTTGATGAACACCGGTCGCGTTGGGGGCACCGACGGAGATGAGCGTTCCAAGAAGGTGAAGATTCGACACAGCTCGGCCGTGGTCGAAGGCATTGTCTCGGGGACGATCGAATGGGAGGAGGACCCCGACTTCGGCTATTACGTCGCCAAGTCGCTGCCCGGCTTTCCGGACGAGGAGATCCTCCGTCCCCACAAGCTCTACGAAAGGCAGGGTCGTCTCGACGAGTATGCGCTGATCGTGGAGAATCTGAACGACGAGCGGCGGGAATACTTGCGCTCCTACCCGGGTCTCGACGAGAGCATCGTCAACGCGATCTGATTCTGGTCGAAACAGAGTTCGTACGAGTCCTCTGTCGGCTTCGCCGGCCCTCTGACGATCGCTCAGGTGTCAGGCCGTCCCGGCCCGGTCGAGAGGCCGGCCTGCCCCTGTGCCGCCTTGCTGCCGGCCCGCCCCTCGAGATCTTCCCTCGCGACTTCCCCGGTCCCGGGAGCATCCCCATCATCGGGTTCGGCTGTGCTTGGCGGAGGAAAGCCAGCTCCTTCAACATCCCGTGACCGGACCGGACAAAGCCGGCCCGTTGTCCTAGCTTTGCCGCCGCCGGTATCAGCGGTTGTGCCAGAACTCCGGGCGTGCCAGCAGCAGTACCGGCAGAATCTCCAGTCGGCCGATGATCATGACCACAGATAGGAGCCACTTTCCCGGGTTGGGTATTGCTGCGTAGGTGAACGTTGGCCCGACGGATCCAAGGCCGGGCCCAATGTTTCCTAGTGATGCGGCCACGGCCGATGCGGTCGAGACGACATCCATGTCGGCTTTGATCATCGACGAGATTGCACCGAGCAGTGCCGTCCCCGTCATGAATATGAGCAAATAGAGCACAACGAAGACCCGAATCGAGCGAGCAAGGTCATCGCTGATCGGTTTGCCTCCGACACGAGCTACAAAGACTCCGCGAGGATGAAGGACACGACGCAGACGGGCACGACCGGAACTCCACAGGATGTCGATTCGGAACACCTTCACCGACCCCGACGTGGAACCGGCCATGGCACCGATGAACATCAGACCCAGCAGGATCACCTGCAGCGTGGGTATCCATACACCGAAGTCGGCTGTGGCGAAGCCTGTGGTCGTGATGATCGAAGTCACCGTGAAGACGGCGTCCCGGATGCGGAGGTGGGAAGTCGCGCTCCAGGTGCCCAGGACAACTGCGGCTGCTGCGAGAACAAGGATGAAGATGAAGAGGCGGAACTCGGAGTTGCGAACGTAGTTCCTTGGCTGTCGTAGGCCGCGGTAGTGGAGCGCAAAGGATGTTCCGCCGATGATCATGAATGTGACTACCACCCACTGCGAGTAGGCGGAGAATCCTCCGATAGATTTGGCGCTCGTGCTGAAGCCTCCGCCGGAGATTGTGGCAAAGGAGTGGGCGATCGAGTCGAACAGGTTCATGTCACCCACGGCGAGTAGCACGGTCTGGGCGAGTGTGAAACCCGCGTAGAGCAGCCAGAGTCGCTTAGCGGTCTCGCTGAATCGCGGCGTCACGCGCTCCGGGTCGGGGCCGGGCGATTCGGCCTTGGCCAGCATCACCGCACCGACACCTAGTAGAGGTAGCAGCGAAACCGCAAGGACGATCACCCCCATTCCGCCCAGCCAGTGCGTCAGTGCCCTCCAGAACAGAACACCGTGCGTAAGCGTTGCCGGGTCTGCAACTACCGATGAGCCGGTGGCCGTGAAGCCGGAGGCCGACTCGAAGAAAGCGTCGGTTACCGAAGGGATTGAGCCGGTGAGCAGATATGGGAGTGACCCGAACGCCGACATCGCAAACCAGCTGAGGCCGACGGCGCCAAACGCCTGAACCGTCGAGAGGTTCCTGTGGTCGCGCAGGTGCCACCACAGCGCGCCCCCGATTGTCGCCGTTATGGCAGCTGCCAGCAGCAGTGCCTCCATCACAGCTGTTTCGCCGTAGATGGCTGCGACCGATGCCGGAGTGAGCATGAAGCCGCCGGTGATCGCTACGACCGCTCCGACGACCCGCAATGGGGAACCCCATCTTGCCTGGGACGCAGTATTGCCGTTGCCATTGGTAACACGGGCAGGGCGGAAGTCTCTCATCGAGTGATGGCAGGCGACACCTGCCGCTAGCCGTCCTCGCCGGCCATTGCCAGCACGGCTGTGACTTCGGCTTCGAGGCGGGCGAGTTCCTGATATACGTATTCGAGGTCCGGAAACCGGCTACTTGACGGCGGGCACTCGAACATGGCGTCCTCGGCAACGGTGAACCATTCGCGAACCACCGGATCGAGGGCAAGGTCAGGAGTGGGGAGCAGTTCTGCTTGCCCCTCCCGAATGTCTCCCAAGGCGTGACCGCAGAGCTCGTAGTCGGGCGGACTACCAAGCTTGTCCAGAGTCGGGATTGTTCCGATCAGCGCCTCCCAGTTGGTAGCCCAGTCGGACACATCAGGTCGACCTCCTTCGCCGCAGCCGGCGAATGTGATGATTCCCGCTAACAACAACAGAGCCGGCATTGACGTGGCCGGCCGTTTCATGCTGAGCCAACCGGTGTCTTCAGGTACCCGGCATACCGCTCTGTCACGGCGCTCCGCATCTCGATGCTTGGGCGCCAGGGCTCAGGGGGACTTGCGTTCAGTCGGAGGATCGAGGTGGTGTCCTCTGGTGTTCTGACGTCCGCTTCCCACAAGTGCTTGCTGTCGTGGCAGCGATGTGGCTCCCCGGTCCATAACTGGATCACCTCGGATTCCTCATCAACGCTGCGTCGGGGATCGATGGTTATCCGGTACCAGACGCCGTCTGGGTTGCGCTCGGCGCCTTCACACACGAGACGGCCGGTGGCGCACGACTCATCTTCTTCGATCCGGCCTTCCACCCTGGTCATCACCGCACAAAGCGCTCCCTCGGGGAACTCCCGGTCGAGGATCTCTTGCAGGCGGCGGCGATCCGGATCAGCACCACTTGAACCTGCGGGCTGCTGTTGCTCATTCATCTTGCTGCTCGCTGATTGTCGATACTGTCAATGGTTCCAGTCTGCAAGAAGCCCGATGAGAGAACGATGAAAGCTCAGCCCGGCTGTGCTATCGGCAACGTGACGGTCACCTGGGCCCCGCGGGCACCCCGGTTGGTCGCATCGATGGTGCCGTCGTGTGCCGTGACGATGGCCGCTGCGATCGCTAGTCCCAGGCCGCTCCCATTGCCGACGCGCCCGCGCCCGTGACCAAATCGTGGGAACGATGAACCGATGTGCGCCTCCGCAAAACCCGGCCCGTCGTCGGTGATGGTGCAAACGGCGCGGCCGTCCTCTTCCGCAAGCGTGACGTCGACCCGACGCTCGCAGTGAGTGACCGCATTCTCGATCGCATTGCGGAAGACTCTCTCCAGGGCGTTGTCATCGCCCTGCGCCGCGGCTGAGCCGCGTACACAAACCTTCACGTCGCGCTGGCCCGGTTCGCGCATGATGGTTGCAGTGGCTCGGCGCGCAATCGCGGCCAGGTCACACGGTCGAAGTCGAGGATACGACTCGCGGGCGCGCGCCAAGGTGAGCAAGTCCGCAGCGAGGCGATCCAATCGATCCAGCTCCTCGATGGATGACAGCACTGCGTCGCGGGCGGCGGAGTCTCCATCGACCTCGTGGAGCAGCAAGTCGAGCTCACCGCGGGCCACCGCGATCGGCGTTCGCAGCTCATGGCTGGCGTCGTCTAGGAATTGACGCTCCCCTTCGAATGCATCCCGTAGATGATCAAGCAGGTTGTCGAGGCTCACAGCAAGCGAACTGATCTCCACCGTGTCCGGTTCGACCTCCAATCGCCACGGAGCCTTTCCCTTGGCGACGGCATCAGCCTGGCTTGCCAGCTCATGCACAGGTCGCATGGCGTAGGTGACGGCAAGCCATACCCCCCATCCGATGAGGCCAGCAAGCAACGGCACTGCCAGCCCGATTATCCATAGTGAGGTCGCCCTGGCGGCTGCCTCCGGTTCCAGCGACGCACCAACGATTCCGATCAGCTCTTCTCCATCAATCGTCATGGTGCGCGCCATCACCAGGGCTTGCGCGCTGCTGTCGCTGGGGTCGCTGATCTCCGCCACAAAGTCACCGGGCGCTGCGGTGACCTCGGCAGGGGACAGCACTGGGCCCAGGCTCGCCAGCTCAGATGAAGCGGCCACCACTTGACCCGTCCGGGTGACAACCTGCACGAAGCGCTCCGGCGTCGGCAGCACGACCGGGTCGGGTGCCGAGGATGGGCCTAACGCCGCTAGGTCGAGTTCTGCCTCCAGTGCGCCCAAGTGATCCGAAACGCCGTCTTCGATTGCGTCCTTGACCTGGCTTTCCCAGTACACGATGCTGGCGATTCCAACGGCAGCGACTACGACGGCGGTCGTAAGCGCCGCCCGCCAGGCAAAACGTGCGCGCAGCGTTCGCCTAGCTTGGTGTGCCATTGGAATCTGCATCGTTGAGGCGGTATCCGACGCCGCGCACAGTCTCAATCGACTCGATCCCAAAGGGCCGGTCGATCTTGGCGCGCAGGTAGCGGATGTAGACATCGATCACATTCGATGTGCCGTCGAATTCGAAGTCCCAGACATGATCCATGATCTCTGTGCGCGTCACCACCTCGCCTTTGTGGGTCAGGAGGAATTCCAGAAGGGCGAATTCTCTAGGGCTGAGTTCGATAGGGAAATCCCCCCGGCTCACCGAGTGGGCGGCACGGTCGAGCTGCAGATCGCCACATTGAAGAACGCCCGGGCGCGGCGCCGGCTTGCGACGCAACAAGGCACGGACCCGAGCGTGGAGCTCGTCGAATGCAAAAGGCTTGGTCAAGTAGTCGTCGGCACCTGCGTCTAGACCTCGTACCCGGTATTCGACCGAATCGCGCACCGTCAGCAACAATATCGGTACCCAATTGCCTTCCTCGCGAAGCTCTCGGGCCACGGAGAACCCATCGGGTGGTGGAATCCCAACGTCCAGGATCACACAGTCGTAAGGCCACTCCCGGGCGGCCCAGATGGCATCTGCGCCGTTGGTCACAACGTCGACGGCATAGGCATCACGCTCCAGCCCGCGCTTCAGCAGCGAAGCCATCTTGGGTTCATCTTCGACAATGAGAATACGAATGGCTACCACCAACGCTGCGTCTTCATCATGTTCTCACATGCATGAGAGGACGATGAAAGGGAGGGAAGCAGAAGGTGAAGGAGCTCTCTAGCACCGGGTGCATTTGCGGAGAGCCGGGGCCGAGATCACCGGCCTCCAGACGCAACCCGACCATGAGAAGCGGCAAGACAAGGAGCCTGCGCGAGGTCGCCGAGGACTTCGATCGGGTCCGGCACCAGTTCGAACAGAAGGCGCCGTATCGCAGGAGGAAGTATTGCGCGCCGAGGCTGCCGGCGCACAACTCGAAGCGAGGGAAGCACTGCCCGAACATAGATGGGAGCGGGGAGTTCGTCTGCGAACGGGGCCGGCGACATCCTCGTCTAGAGCTGTGCAGTGAGCCCTCTCCTGTGACTACCAATGCGGCGCCGAGGGATGTCAACCAGCCCGGCACCCGGGCGTGATTCACCGTGAATCAATCCCGGGCTTCCGGCGCGGCAGCTGGTTACCTTGCTATCAAGCCCAATTGCGAACTGCCGATAGCTACGGAGTGAGCGATGAACGTATTCACTTCGCCCAAAGGATCGATGAACGCGCCTTCAGCCGGAGCCGACGGGGGTACGACAAGGCCGAAGTCAAGTCGTACCTCGAGGATCTGGAGCAGGCCTTCCGCGAGCTCGAAGGCCATTCTCGCCGCCTTTCACAGAAAGTCGCAGAACTCGAACAGGAAGTCTCCAAGGCGCGCGCCACTGAGAAGGTCTCCGTCGACAACGCCATGATGGCGGTGTTCGACGCCAAGGATCGGATTCTGGAGAGAGCGCGCCGCAAGGCGGATGCCATCGAGGAAGATGCGCGGCTCGAGGCAGGTCGGATCCGTCAGGCTGCTATCGCAGAGGCCGGCGACGCCGGCGCTAGTGGGGAAATCGCCGCCGCCCGGGCCCAGGCCAACGAGATCATCGCCGAAGCTCGGCGGGAGGCAGGTCAATTGCGTCAGGAGTCCGCTGCTGCCTCCAACGACGGTGCCGAGGCAGATCTAGCCGATATGGCCGAGAGGGTGCGCCGAGCACATGACGACAGCACAGTCGCCCGAGCAGAACTGGATGAGGCCCGGAAGCGCATTGCCGAACTCGAAAACGTCGCTCCGGGAAGGGAATTCGAGCAGTCGGGGCAGAAGATGGCCGAACTCGAAGAGGCGGCGAGCGCGGCGAGCGCCGACGCGGCTCGTCTTCAGCAGGATCTCGCCAAGGCACAAGACGATCTGGAGGCGGTACGGCGGGAGGCAGTGGCCGCGGAGACGGCGCGGTCGCGGCTGCAGGACAGCCTCGAAGCTGCCGTCGCCGAGCTCAACGAGGCAAAGGTCCGCATCAACCAGCTAGCCGATTCCGATCGGCTCCGCCGCGAAGCCGAGAGCCGTCTTGCAGATGCCGAGACCCGAGCAGCCGAGGCGGCAGCGGCCGCCACTGCATCACAAGCTGAGTCTGCCGCCGGCCAGTCGTTCCGAACCGATCCCGCTGAGACCACGGCGCGAGACGTGGAACAGGCCGAGTTTGCGGGAACCATGGCAGCGTTCGAGGCCCGCATCCTCGGTACTCTCGCTGCCCGGGAGAATCTCGACCTGATCGCAGAAATCTCGCGGGCGGTGGTGGGGGTTCTACCCGAGTTGTCCGTCGGGGCCGAGCACGCTGATGCTCGAGCCGAGGCAGAGCGCATCCTTGTTGCCGCCCGGGAGGAAGCGGAGGATATCAAGGTCGAGGCGCAGGAACAGGCCGACCAGCGAGCCGCCAAGGTGATAGCTCGGGCGCGACAGGAAGCGGATCAGGTTCGGCAGACCGTTGCCATGCTGACGGCGCAAGCCGAGGACGCGCGCTCGGCTGCCCTCCGATCCAAGCTCGAAGCCGAAGACCTCGCCGAAGCGCAAAAGGCGATGAGCGAGGCGCGAAACCAGATCATTGCGACGGCCGAGAGGCGAGCCGAGGAAATAGCTCATGATGCTGAGCGAGCTGCTGCGGACCTGCGCACCGAGGCCGCAGCCGTGCTCGAAGAGGCGCTCACCGAGGCCGAGCGTATCGTTGCCACTGCGGTCGGACAGGCTGGGGAGAAGAAGGCCGGCGCTGCGTCAGCTGCTGAAGCCGATGCCGAGCCCGAGCCGGCCTCCGAACTGGAGCTCGAGCAGGAGAGCACTGCAGAGCCGGATTCGCCTGAACCGCAGCAAGCCGGAACCGGAGATGAGTTGGCCGGCCTGCCGGCAGATTCGGAGCATGACCTCGCCGCAGACCACAAGGTGCACCGGGAACGTGAAAGGCTTGACGCACCGGAATCCGAGCCGGCCGCACGGCAATCCGAGCCGGCCGCACAGCAAGCTGAGGCCGTTCCTCCTGCCGCGACACAGGAGGGCGGTGTCGTCGACTCCGCAGTCTTCTTCGGTACAGCGGGCGCGGGCGCTGAAGCGGGCGTCCCGGGACCGGAGATAGACGTCGTCGAGCCTCCAGGCGCCGGGGAGACCGAGGATGCTGTAGATGATTTCTCGCCGGGCGTGGAGCTCGATGACACACTGGACACGCACGACGCTGCGAGTGTCGAGGATCGAGTGGAGGGGGACGACGACGGGCACGAAGAGGATTCCACACATTTGCAGGCGGCACTGGTGGAGGAACCCGGGACCGGAGTTTCGGCCGATGACGCCGTTGCTGAGCCAGACGAAGCGGAATTGGAAACAGCGCTGGTAGCTGAGGAAGATGTTGCTGACGACCTGTCGGAAGGCCCCGGACCGCGCGTAGCGTGGCCGTCGCCGGTCGATCTGGGTGAGGAACCGGAGGAGGGTTCTGGCGGGGGTAGCAAGCAGAGCCGCTATCGCAGCCGCTCTGCCCAATTGCCCCGTCTCGGCCGGCAGGCGAAGTCGGACATGACCACGATGGAGAACCTCCGCAAGAAGAGCCGCAGTAGCGGCGACGACTAGTACCGGTGTCTGCTGAGCAGACGGGTCTCCCATCTGGTCGTAACATCTCTGCATGGCGAAGTCGGTCCTGGTAACTCGGCAACCTCTAGGTCGGGCTCTCGAGATCATCTCGGCGGATGCTTCAGTGGACCTGTGGGGTGGCGACGTATCGATGCCGCGAGCGGAGTTGCTTGCTCGAGTGGCTTCTGTCGATGGCCTCTATTGCATGCTCAATGATCGAATCGACCGCGAGCTGCTGGCTGCGGCTCCGCAGCTGCGGGTCGTCTCGACGATGGCCGTCGGTGTCGACAACATCGACCTGGCGGTGTGCACAAGGCGGGATGTAGTTGTTGGACACACGCCGGGAGTCCTTACCGAAGCCACTGCCGATCTGGCTGTTGCCCTGCTGCTGGCTACCGCCCGTCGTCTCGGTGAGGGGATCGAGCACGTCCGCTCCGGCAGGTGGGGAGAGTTCCAACCCGACCTGCTGCTCGGCCGGGATGTTCATTCCTCGGTGATCGGCATCGTGGGACCAGGCCGAATCGGCTCGGCCGTCGCCAGGCGAGCCGCCGGTTTCGGCGCCTCGATCCTGTACACGGGTCCCACGGCTAAACCGACGCTGGAACAGGAGTTCGGCGCAAAGCGTCGGGACCTATCGGGGCTGCTCAGCGAGGCTGATCATGTGATGTTGACTGCACCCCTCAGGCCGGATACTCACCATCTCATCGATGCGTCTGCGCTGCGTCTGATGAAATCAACGGCAACACTCATCAATGTAGCCCGGGGACCGCTGGTCGATACGGCAGCGCTCTACGAAGCCTTGCGCTCGGGATGGATTGCCGCCGCCGGGCTCGATGTGACCGATCCCGAGCCGCTGCCGGCCGATCATCCGTTGCTCGGTCTACCCAACTGCGTTGTGCTTCCGCACCTGGGAAGCGCTTCCGTGCAAACCCGAACCGAGATGGCAGAGATGGCAGCAAGGAACCTCGTACTCGGTCTCAACGGCGAGCCGATGGAGGCGTGTGCCAATCCCGAGGTCTATGCCTGATCGGGTGGGTACGCCTCCGGCGACCCTGGCGGGGTTCTCTGGTCGCATTGTTGTGGGCCGTAGGGCGAACAACTCGTGTTGCTGGAGCGTGTGTCAATCCGAGTCCTGTGACATGACTCCCACCCTTCGCTGGTTGTGCTGCGGTCGACCAGGATTCGAAACTCTGGGGTTCTGACTCAACTCTCGCGCGGGTGCGGCAGCTGCTCGGGGAATGCCTAGAGTCGATTAGCACGCAACCAGGCCCGACACATGGCGGACACCGCCCTACTCGCATCCCCGCTCCCCTTCGACTACGTCTTCTTTGACTGTGACAGCACGCTGAGCAGCATCGAGGGCATAGACGAACTTGCCCGCATGAAGGGCAAATTCGACGAGATAAAGGCCATGACAGATGCCGCGATGGATGGCGAGGTCTATCTCGACGCAGTGTATGACCGACGTCTCGAGATACTTGCACCAACGCACGAGGAGATCGTGGCCATTGAGCCGCTCTATCGCTCGACCGTCGTCCGGCATGCTGCGGGCGTGATCGCGGCGTTGCAGGAGGTAGGCAAGGAAGTTTTCATTGTCTCTGGGGGACTGCTTGCCGCGGTCCGGCCGTTTGGGCGATGGCTCGGCGTTCCCCACGACCACATCCGGGCAGTGAGTCTCGAATACGACGAACTGAGCGGCGAATGGTGGGACTACCTGGCGGATCAATGGGATCAGCGCCTCGACGTCGAATACAAGGACTCGGAGGACACGCCACTGGTGCAAGCCAGCGGGAAGTCGGACGTTGTAGCCCAGATGCTTGGAGATCGCAGGGGGCGCTCGATTCTCGTCGGCGATGGCGTCAGCGACCTGGCAGCGCGTCATGTCGTTGATCTTTTCGTCGGTTTCACCGGCGTCGTGTCCCGTCCCCATGTTGTGGACCAGTCGGACGTGCTCGTTACGGCAGACTCGTTGGCCCCTCTGCTCTGTGTAGTGCTCACAGAATCGGAGCAACAAGCCCTTTCGGGTAGCGTGTATGGAGAGGTGTTGGAAGAGGGCCGTGCCCGGTTCCAGGCCGGCGAGGTCATCGTTCGGAAAGGCGCATCATGACGTTCCGACTGCTCGTTACCGACGATTTATCTCCGGAAGCTGTGGACCTACTCGACGCCGATGACGACATCGACTACGACGTTGTCAAGGGGCTGAGCCCCGAGCAGCTGGCCGAGCGGATCCCGGGTTATCACGGCTTGGTGGTCCGCAGCAGCGCCAGAGCTACTGCCGAAGTGATTGCTGCGGGTGACACCCTCGAGGTCATCGGTCGGGCAGGGGTGGGTGTAGACAACATCGATCTGCGAGCGGCCAGCGAGCGGGGGGTAATCGTCATGAACACCCCCGGCGCCAACACGGTGGCAACTGCAGAGCACACTATGGCGCTGCTGCTTGCGATGTGCCGCAATGTCCCCATCGCCGTTGCCAGCCTGCGTGCCGGCAAATGGGAGAGGAAGAAATACAAGGGAGTCGAGCTCCGCGGCAAGACTCTTGGCATTATTGGCCTGGGTCGAATCGGGCGTAGGGTTGCTCGCCGCTGTCGCGCCTTTGGCATGGAAGTCATCTGCTTCGACCCCTACCTCAGCGACGACCGGGCTCACGAGATGCACCTCGAGCGAGTCGTACTCGATGAGCTGTTGCAACGATCGGACTTCATCACGCTGCACGCTGCGTTGACTCCCAAGACTCGTGGGATGATCAACCGCCATGTCATTGCCAAGATGAAGCCGGGTGTCAGGATCGTCAACGCAGCCCGGGGCGGCCTCATCGATGAAGCCGCACTCGTGGAGGCACTCGAGAGCGGGCACGTGGCCGGGGCAGCCCTCGACGTGTTGACAAAGGAACCCCCGGACTTCGATAACCCGCTGCTGCACATGGACAACGTCGTGGTTACACCGCATCTGGCTGCCAGCACAGACGAAGCGCAGCGCGAGGTGGGGATTCAGATCGTCAAGCAGGTGATAGACGCCCTTCATGGTGTTGACTTTCGCAATGCGGTCAACATGCCTGTGGTCGACGGCCATGTGCTCAAGGAGCTTCGCCCGTTTCTGTCGATGGCCGAACGTCTCGGCAGCCTGCAGACCCAGCTCGCCGAGGATGCCATTACCAAGGTGGAAGTCGCCGTCGAGGGTGAGGTCATCGACGACTACATCAAACCGATTACCGTTGCATTACTCAAAGGACTGCTCGAACCGGTACCGACGGGATCGGTCAACTACGTCAACGCGCCACACGTGGCGATGACTCGGGGCATCGTTGTTTCCCAGACAACGGGTCTGCACACGACCGACTACCCCAACATCATCTCCTGCCGGGTCGAGTGGAGCGGGGGTAAACGCACGATTGCCAGCACGCTCTTCAGCCATGATGAACCGCGCATCGTGGACGTCGACGGCTTGCGGATCGACGTGATTCCCGAGGGCACCATCCTGGTCTCGTGGAGCCGCGATGAGCCGGGTTTCATCGGGAAAGTGGGCACACTGCTGGGCGACCGGGGAATCAACATCGCTACCTGGCGCACAGGTCGGTCGGGGAAAGGGGAGAAGGCGCTTTCGTTCATCTCCGTCGACTCGGATGTGCCGGATGAGATCATCACAAAGCTGGCCGAGCTCGCATGGGTGGAGCGCATCAGTAAAGTGAGATTCTGAGGGACGCCGACCGCCCGACGCGGTACCCTCAAAGGAGGAATGAAAGTCGCCAATCGTGCCTCCGTTGCCCCGTTCTACGTCATGGAAGTGATGAAGGCGGCAGCTGAACGAGAGCGCACTACGGGTGATGTGCTTCATCTGGAGGTCGGTCAGCCGAGTACCCCGGCGCCCGCCGCGGTGCTGGCTGCCGCCCATGCGGCACTCGACTCCAACCGGCTCGGGTACACGGCTGCAACCGGTGTAGAAGAACTGAAGGACCGTATTGCGGTTTACTACGAGGAGCGATACGGCCTAGAAGTTTCCCCGGCCCGGATCGTGGTGACGATGGGAGCTTCCGGGGGCTTCGTGCTCACTTTCCTGGCTGCGTTTGATGTGGGTGACCGGGTGGCGGTCACCCAGCCCGGCTATCCCTGCTACCGCAATACTCTCGAGGCATTCGGGGTAGAGGTGGTGGCCATCCCCGTCGGGCCCGAAACCCGGTTTGTGCCGACTAGCCGCCTTCTCGAGCATTCCGGACCCCTCGACGGCTTGATGGTGGCAAGCCCTGCCAATCCGACGGGGACCGCACTGACCTCGGACGAATTGGCCGACATCGCCACCTACTGCCGCAGCAATGGTGTTCGCCTGATTGCCGACGAGATCTATCACGGTATCGAGTACGGCGCCCAGATCCCGACCGCACTTTCTATCGAGCCCGACGCCGTCGTGCTGCAGAGCTTCTCCAAGTACTTCTCGATGACGGGATGGCGGCTGGGATGGGTCATCGCCCCGGAGGAACTCATCCGTCCCATGGAGCGCCTTGCGCAGAACCTCTTCATTGCTCCACCGACGCTGTCGCAGCTCGCGGCGGTCGCCGCTTTCGATGCCGTCGATGAGTTGGATCGCAACGTAGCCCGATACGCCGAGAACCGCCGGGTGCTCATCGACGGCCTCGGAGCAGTCGGTCTCGATCACTTCGCATCGCCGGATGGGGCGTTCTACTTCTACATCGACGTCTCCCATCTCACCGATGACAGTCAAGAGTTGTGCGCCACTTGGCTCGACGAGCTTGGTGTTGCCTGCACCCCCGGCATCGACTTCGACCCGGAGCAGGGCCATCGCTATGTGCGGTTGTCGTACAGCGAATCGACGAAGGACGTCAGGACGGCGACAGAGCGGATTGCGGGCTGGGTGAGCGAGTTCGACTCAAATCCTGGGTGACTCAACGAATCGCTGAGCTGTGTGGCCTCCCGCTGTGTCCGATCCTGCAACTCCTTGCACGATATTTCGTGCACAGTCCCGAGAAGAACCATGTGCCAGGCGGTCGTTCGCCTCTGCTTTTCGCGCTCTAAGCGAAAACCAGTTGAACCCCCTGCCCTGCAGGTCGTAACATGGCAAAACTGAATACTGATTCAGTATTCAGTTTCTCGGAGGAGGGACCGAGACATGGAGGGAGGAGGAATGGCTGATATCGTTGCGGCTGGTCACAAGCCGCCGGCTACGGCAAAGGGCCGCGCCACCCGCCAAGCCATCCTCGAAGCTGCTGAAGAGGTCTTCGGCGAACTGAGCTACGACCGAGCCTCGATAGCCGAGATAACCCGGCGGGCCGGCGTCGCCCAGGGGACCTTCTACGTCTACTTCCCGGACAAAAAGGCTGCCTTCATAGAGTTGGTCCACGTTCTCAATCACAACCTGCGTCGGGCCATCTCGGAGGAAGTCGCCGGTCTGGAAAGCCGGTTCGAGGTGGAGCGCGTCGGATTTCGCACGTTCTTCGACTACGTCGTGCACCACCGTCCCCTCTACCGCATCGTGCGCGAGTCCGAGTTTGTCGATCCGGAAACACACAGATGGCATTACCACACGATTGCCGAGAGCTACATCCGCGGTCTCGCCAAGGCGCAAGGCGAAGGTCAGATAGCCGATCACGTTTCAGCCGAGACGATGGCGTGGGCGCTGATGGGTATCGCCGAACTCATCGGTGCCCGCTACGTCCAATGGGAAGGGCGTCCTCCCCCCGACGACATCCTCGACGAGGTCATGACCTTCATCGCCTGTGCCATCAGTGCGCCAAGGAGTGAGCAATGACCGACGACTTCACGATGGGCATCGTCTCCACGGGGATGTACCTACCGGAGACTGTGATGACGGCCGAGGAAATCGCCGAAGAGAGCGGTCTGCCCCTCTGGGTGGTGAACGAGAAGCTCGGCATCAACCAGAAGCACATCCCTGCTCCCGGCTTGCATCCAAATGCAATGGCCCTAGAAGCGGGGAAGCAGGCAATCGAAAAGGCCGGGATCGACCCCAAGGAGATCGACGTTCTGCTCTGCACCACCGAGGAGTGGAAGGAATACAACCTGTGGACGGCCGGCATCGATCTCGCCTACGAACTCGGCGCAACCAACGCCTGGGGCATGGACATGCACATGCGCTGCGCCACCACCATCGCCGCCCTCAAGCTGTCGCGATCGCTGATGCGGGAGGACCCCGACATCGACACAATCATGATCGCCGGCGGCTACGTCATCGGCCACTTCATCGACCACAGCAACCTGCGTACCTCGTTCCTGTTCAACATCGGAGCAGGGGCGGGTGCCATGATCGTCAAACGAGACTGGCCCGAGAACCGTGTCCTCGGCACTCATCTCATGTCCGACGGATCGATGAGTCGCCACGTCATCGTCCCTGCTAGTGGCACCGTGAAACACCCCACCGACGAGGCGGTTGCCGCCGGCGAATTCAAGTTCGATTTGGTCGAGCCGGAGGCGATGAAGAACCGACTGAATGAAGTCAGCATCGACAACTGGATGCACTGTGTCGATGAGGCGCTGCGCAAATCCGGATCCAAGTCGGACGGCACCCCCTACACCAGGGAAGACCTCGACTACCTGAACATGTTGCTGGTCAAGCCATCGGCCCACAAGCAGATACTCGATCTGCTGGGCCTTACCGAAGACCAGTCCTTCTACCAGAGTGATATCGGCCATATCGGCGAACAAGACTCGATCATCTCGATCATCGAAGGGGAGCGCACCGGCAAGCTGAAGCCGGGCGACCTCATGGTCATCGTGGGAGCTGGGATCGGGTACGTCTGGGGCGCCGGTGTCGTGCAATGGGGAGCGCCCCGGTGAGCTACGAACAGACCTCGCTGTACGTGACCGATTTCCTGGCGAAGCGAAGTCTACTCACCCCGGACCGGGTGGCGCTGGTCGAGGGACTCGGTGGACCGGAGATCACCTACCGGGAGTGGAACGAGCGCGTCAACCGCACGGCCAATTACCTGCGATCGATGGGCGTCGAGAAGGGTGATCGGGTCTCGGTATACGCCTCCAACTGCGCCGAATACCTCGACTTGTTCTGGGCGGCAGGGAAGATCGGCTTCGTACTGCACAACCTCAACTGGCGGCTGACGGTGCACGAACTCAGCCAAGTAGTTGCCGACGCCGAACCCGTAGCCCTCTTCTACAGTGACGATTGGCGGGATCGGGTCGAGGAGCTGCGGACCTCCTTCACCACTATCCGCCATGTCGTAGCGTTCGGTCGGCCGCTTGCGGGCGATCGCAGCTTCGCAGAGCGAGACGAGTTTCCCAGCGAGCTCGACGGTCGTCCCGAGCTCGACATGGATGACATCTGGGGGATCTACTACACAGGCGGCACCACCGGTCTCCCCAAGGGGGCGATTCTCACCCACGGCAATCTCACCTGGAATTCGGTGAATACGATCACCTCGTGGGGCCTCGCCGCCGATCACGTGGCCCCGCTGCAACTTCCCTTCTTCCACATCGGCGGGCCGAACATATTCATGGTGCCGCTCGTCCACCTCGGTGGGAAGACGATCCTCTGCGCCGGGTTCGACATCGATGAGTCCTACGACCTCATCGAAAAGGGCGGGATCACTCACTATGTGGCAGTCCCCACCATGTATCAGATGCTGCAGTCGCATCCCCGCTGGGAGGACGCCGATTTCTCGAAGCTGGCACTGGTGATATCGGGAGGGGCGCCGTGCCCGCTCCCGGTGATGCAGAAGTTCTGGGACCGCGGCATCGACTTCAAGATGGGTTACGGGCTCACTGAAGCCGCTGGCAACAACTTCTGGCTGCCTGCAGAACGGGTGCGCGACAAGACCACCTCTGTCGGATTCCCGATCATGCACATCGACATGAAGATCATCGACGAGGACGGCAACGAAGTCGGGCCCGACGAGACGGGGGAGCTTCTGATTCGCGGCCCGCACGTCACTCCCGGCTATTGGCGACGGTCCCAAGCGACGGCTGAGACCATCAAGGACGGCTGGCTGTACACCGGAGATCTGGCCGTCAAGGACGAAGAGGGATTCTTCACCATCAAGGGCAGGTCCAAGGATATGTTCATTTCGGGCGGGGAGAATGTATACCCAGCCGAGGTCGAGTCGGTGATGCTGGCATACCCGGGGGTCGCCGAGGCGGCACTCGTCGGCATTCCGCACGAGACCTGGGGTGAAGTGGGCAAGGCGGTCCTAGTGCTCGAAGCCGGTGTCGGTTTCTCGGAGGATGCCTTCCGCGAGTTCCTCGGGGAACGGCTCGCCAGGTACAAGTTGCCGCAGACAGTTGTCGTGCTGTCGGAGATCCCAAAGACCGCTATCGGCAAGATCGACAAGAAGCTGCTCGCAGGAGAGTCATCATGAGCGTACCGACCCTCGATGGAATCACCGCGGAGGCAATCACGACACGGCGGCTCGCCACCCGGGTGCTCACTGCCGGTCCGGCTTCCGGCACTCCGGTGCTGTTCCTACACGGCAACCTGTCATCCGCCACGTGGTGGGAAGAGACGATGTTGCGTCTCCCCGGCAGCTACCACGGGATCGCCCCGGACCAGCGCGGCTTCGGCCAAGCCGACCCTGCGGCCAAGGTCGACGCCACCCGTGGCATGGGCGACTTCGTCGACGACGCCGTTACCCTCATGGATCATCTTGGTCACGACCGGTTCCATCTCGTCGGCAACTCGCTTGGTGGCGTTACGGCCTGGTGGATGCTTGCCGACCATTCGGAGCGGATCCTGTCGGTGACCCAGGCCGATCCGGGATCGCCCTATGGATTCGGCGGCACCAAGAACGCGACGGGAACACCAACCACGGACGATTTTGCAGGTTCAGGCGGTGGGTTGATCAACCCGGAGCTGGTCCGGCTCATCTCTGAGGGTGACACTTCGACAGACTCGATGTTCTCGCCGCGGGCGGCGCTGCGATCCCTGGTTTGGAAGCCCCCATTCATTCCCGATAGGGAGGACGAATACGTGGCGGCGCTACTTCAGACCCACCTCGGCGAGGACGCCTACCCCGGCGACAAGGTGGTTTCTCCCAACTGGCCGTTCGTCGCCCCGGGGGATATGGGAGTCAACAACGCGCTCTCTCCGAAGTATGCGCTCGATGTGTCGCGAATGGTCGGTGCGGCGGCCAAGCCGCCGGTGCTTTGGGTCAGGGGGGCCCAGGACCTCGCGGTGTCCAACAACGCAGCATCCGACCCCGGCTCTTGGGGCCCAATGGGTTTGGTGCCGGGCTACCCGGGTGCAGAAACGTACCCACCCCAACCGATGCTCGACCAGATTCGCAAGGCCCTAGACGACTACACCGCGACCGGCGGGCGCTACGAGGAGGTCGTTATAGACGACTGCGGTCATGTCCCATTCATCGAAAAGCCTGAAGAGTTCGACAAGGTCTTCCATGCCCAACTGGCAAATGGATGAGAAACGAGAGAGGGAAAGAGGAGGAAAACGGATGAGGAAAGCAACCAAGTTGCTGATGCTGCTCGTGGTGTTGGCCCTGCTGGCTGCTGCCTGTGGCGGCGAAGATGACGAGGCCACTCCAGACACACTACCGGAGACGACCGCAGCGCCGGCCGAGACAACCGCGGCGCCGGCCGAGACGACCGCGGCGCCGGCTGAGACAACCGCGGCGCCGGCGGGGATCAGTTGCGCCGAGCCGGTCACGGTTGGCGTCATCACCGACCAGAGCGGTGCTCTGGCGATCTACGGATCGCACATCAACCGCGGCGTGCCAATCGGGTTCGCCTATGCGACCGGAAGCGATGTTCAGGGTGATGGCCTCAGCGCTCCCGAGCAGACATACATGCTCGAGGATTGCGAGATTCGAGTCATCTTCAAGGACGACCAGTCCAACGCCGAGCTGAGCGCAACCGCTGCCCGTGAACTGATCGAGGTCGAAGGCGCTCAGATCATCATCGGGTCGGTCAGTTCCGGAGTGACTGCGACGCTGCAGGAGATCGCACGCGAGAACAATGTGATTCTCGTCGCTGCCCCTGCCGCCGCAACCGATCTGACCGGATCGACCTTCGATCCGAACACGTTCCGGGCAAGCCGTAGCAACTACCAGGACGGTATGGCAATTTGCGATCAGTTCGTCAACAACGATGGGTACAAGACGTTCGTGCAAATCGCGCCCGACTACTCCTTCGGCTACGGAGGTGCGCAGGCGTATGAGGACGCTTGCACCTACTTCGGCGGCGAGTTCCTGCAGGAAACGGTGTTCGCCCCAGCCGATACCACCGACTTCACGTCCTACATGACTCCGCTGGCGGAGTCGGGCGCCGACGCCTTCCTAGTGACATGGGCCGGCGGCGGGTTTGTCCCATTGCTGCAGGCCGCGATCGACCTCAGCGTTATCAATGAGGACACGGTGCTGGGCTCGCCGTTTGTCGATAACGTCGTCATGCCGGCGTTCTTCGGCAACGCGGTCGGGACGACTTCGGTGATCTTGTACCACTTCGGTGCGCCGAGTAATCCGGCCAACGACTACTTGATCGCCAACCAAGCGGCAGTCGGGGGAACCAACCCTGATCTGTTCGATGCCGACGGCATGAACGCCGCCATGATGGTGGTGGAGGCTCTCAAGGCCACCGGAGGCGCGGCGGACGCCGACTCGCTCAAAGCGGCGCTCGAGGGACTGAGCTTCGAAGGCCCCAAGGGCCTCCTCGAGATTCGGGCTGAAGACCACATGGCCATTCAAGACATGTACGTCGTGACTCTCACAGGCTTCGACGACGCAGGCCCGCTCTATGAGAACGTGGCGACGGTTCGTCCCGAACCGCCCTGCTTGCTCGAAGGCGAATACACCGCTCGATGCGGCGACCTGCCGGTTGGATCCCTGGGCGGCTAGAAAGACCGAGTTGGGGGTGGCTTTCGCCACCCCCAACGCTAACTTCTCGAAGGGAGGGCTGAGGTGAGCGTCATCCTGGAGACGCAGAACCTACGCCGAGAGTTTGGGGCGCTGGTCGCAGTTGACGACGTCAGCGTTGCGATCGAGGAAGGATCACTGCACTCGATCATTGGGCCCAACGGCGCCGGGAAGACCACGTTCTTCAACCTCGTGAGCGGGACGCTGAAGCAGACTGCGGGCAAGGTCTTCTACAAGGGCGAGGACATCACCGATCTGGCTGTGCATCGCACGATTCACAAAGGGATCGGGCGTTCCTTCCAGATCACCAACATCTTCTCGAATCTCACGGTATTCGAGAATGTTCGGCTCGCCTGTCAGGCGCTCGGGACCGACAGCTACCGGCTGTTTCGTTCGCATGTCAAGTCAACGGAGTATCTCGATCGGACTCATGAGGTCCTCGCAGAGGTCGGTCTGACCGACCGTGCCTTCACACTCGCCAGAACTCTGCCCCACGGGGATCAGCGCAAACTGGAGCTGGGCATGATCCTGGCACCCGATCCCGACGTCCTGATGCTCGATGAGCCGACCGCCGGCATGGCTGCCGAACAGGTGCCACAACTGATGTCCCTGGTGCAGTCGATCCAGGAGGCCGGTAGCAAGACGGTCGTGCTCGTCGAGCACAACATGAACGTTGTGATGAGCGTCTCCGACCGCATCACCGTGATGCACCAAGGCGCTCTCCTGGCCGAGGGCACCCCTGCCGAGATCTCCGCAGACGAGACGGTGCAGACCGCCTACCTCGGGGCTCTCTATGACGAAGCCGCGGGCGATGAGGGGGAGGCGTCATGAGCATGCTCGAGCTCACGGATGTCCACACCTTCATCGAGCAGTTTCACATCCTCGAGGGCGTTGATCTCGACGTGGGCCAAGGAGAGATAGTTGCCTTGCTGGGGCGCAACGGCGCCGGCAAGACGACGACGCTGCGGACCATCCTCGGCCTCAATCCGGCGCGGTCGGGTTCGGTTGTTTTCGATGGCGCCGATATCACAGCACGGCGGAGTTTTGACATTGCCGCGATGGGAATCGGCTACGTGCCCGAACATCGTGCGATCTTCGCCGATCTGAGTGTCGAGGAGAACCTGCGAATCGCCGAGCGCAATAAGGGGGATCTGGCCAAGAGGGAAGAGTTCATCTTCGGCCTGTTTCCAGATTTGAAGCGGCTGATCAGGCTCCCGGGCACGAACCTGTCTGGCGGGCAGCAGCAGATGCTCGCCGTCGCCCGGGCGCTGGTGGCCGACAACCGGCTGCTACTCATCGATGAACCGAGCGAGGGTCTGGCTCCGGTGATCATCGAGCAGATGATGGAGGCGATTCGCCGGTTGTCGAGCCGCTCCACGGTCGTGCTGGTCGAGCAGAACTTCATCGTCGCCAGCCGACTAGCCAAGAACTACGTAATCATCGAAGAAGGGCGTTCGGTGAAGACCGGGTTGATCAAGAACTTGATCGATGACGAAGAAACGATTCGTCGCTATCTGGGGACGGGATCGTGAGCCTGGAAACCAGTTCCGGGGAAACGGCTTCGAAGCGGGCGCAGCGGGCGGAGTGGCTGAAGGAGAATCGCACCCGTCTGTCGGTGATCGCAACGTTGGTATTCCTGCTGCTGACCGCACTTGCCGGACTCGAGCCCGAAGATCGTTTCGCCACCATCATGCAGGGGCTCTCGGTCGGTGCGCTCACTTTCCTCGTCGCTTCCGGCCTGTCTCTGATCTTTGGGCTGATGGACGTATTGAATCTGGCGCACGGTGAGATCTTCATGCTCGGCGCCTACGTTGGATGGACCATCTACACCCGTTTCGACACGGCGTTGGACGTGTCCGTCCCGCTGCTGCTGGTTGCGGCCCCTTTCGCTCTGATGCCCCTGTGGCGGCGTCTTGCCGAGAGGATTCGCAAGCTCGGTATCAACTGGCACGCCGCGTTGTGGGTGGCCGCCCTCGCCGTGGCCTACATCGCGTGGTGGCTGCTGTTTGCCCGCAGTCGTGCCGACGAGCCTGATTCGGGTGCGAGCGGCTTGGTGCTGACTGCTGTGACGATTGTGTTTGCCCTCGGCTTGCTCGCCCTCATCTGGCGCTGGCGGTACAACGAGCGGATGGACCAGGGCGTGGGAAGCGCGATGCGGCTCACCGCGTGGAGCTTGTTTGCCGTCGGCCTGGTTGCGGCGGTGACGGCCATAACGAAGTTTCCGCTGGTCATTTGGGATGCTGAGGACTTCGCCAGAAGCCCGAGCAACTTTTCAGTCCAGATCGACCTGGGGCAGCTGGCGCCGCTCCCGGCGGACGCCTTTGGCTGGCCTGCGATCATCGCGTTTGCCGTGCTTCTCATCGGTGGGGCTCTGATTGCGCTTGGGCTTTCGTCGTTCTCGAGCCATTCGGGCGAGCTCACCGAGGTCACCCGATCCCACTGGATCGGGTTTGGCGGGATGATCCTGGCCGCTGTGTTGCTCCATCTGACCAAGGCCTCTATCAACGATTGGATTTTTGGGCTGAGTACCACCTGGCGATTCTTCCTGGCGATAGTGGTAGCGACCGGTGTCGGCGCCGCGGTGGGTGCCTTCATCGAGGTGATCCTGATCCGGCCGCTGTACGACAGGCCGATCTACCAGCTGATGATCACCCTCGGCGTCGGGTTCATCCTCATCGAGCTGGTGCGGGAAGTGTGGGGCCGGCCCGAATTCACCATGGCCCGGCCCGCTGCCTTCAACGGCACCGGCGAGGGTTGTCCCGGCCAGGGTCTCGGCGGTTTCTTCAGCGGCTGCTCAACGGTGGAGGTGTTCGGCAGCCGGCTGCGGGTGTACAACGAGGGCTTCGTTGTCCTGGTGGGTTTGCTCGTGCTGATCGGGGTCACGATGCTCCTGAAAAGGACCCGCATCGGGATGGTCATCCGCGCCGGAGTTCAGGACCCGGAGATGGTCGAGGGTCTCGGTATCAATGTGCGGCGGGTCTTCACGCTCGTCTTCGCCATGGGATCTGGACTCGCTGCCCTGGGTGGTGTGCTGGCGGCTCCCTCAATCGGTCTCAGCACCGGGATGGGCGCGGTGTTCCTGCTCGGAGCGATTGTGGCGCTGGCAGTTGGTGGCCTCACCAGTTTCCCCGGCGCCGCCGCCGGCGCCGTTCTGGTTGGCCTGCTACAGCAGATCATTATTCGATTCGGCCAAACCGGCATTTCCATTCCCGGACTCGACGAGCCCTTCAAGCCCTCGCCGACGGTCGTTCCGGCGGCGGCCATTCTGCTGATGGTGGTTGTGCTGCTGGTACTGCCAACGGGCCTGTTTGGAAGGAGTGAGCGATGACCGCGGCAACAACTACCGAACGCACCGGCCCGGCGGGCTGGCTGCAGCGGCGCCGCGGTCTGCTGATCCTCACGGTGCTGCTCGTTGCCTTCCCGTTCGTCATCTCTGTGATCGTCGACGGGCAAGGACTATCGGCCGTGTGGAACAACGAGCAAGGTAACGCTCGCTTTCTACAAGGTCTCGCGATCGAGATCTTCATCCTCGCCCTGTATGCGCTCAGCTATGACTTGATTCTCGGAGTGACCGGGCTGCTGTCATTCGGGCACGCCATGTTCTTCGCCGTTGGCGCCTACACCTTCGGAATCATGTTGAAGACGCACGAGATGCACTGGATCGCCGCGCTGTTGGTGGTGCTCGTAGCGGCGGTTCTACAGGCAATTCTGTTCGCCATCGTGCTCCCTCGGGTCAAGGGAATCACCTTTGCCCTCGTCACACTCGGGTTTGCGTCGGTGTTCTGGATCGTCATC
>JARFRN010000250.1 GCA_029287195.1 Acidimicrobiia bacterium
TCGTGCTTCTTCGTCACGTTCGATATCGAGGAATCTGTACGGGATGCCGTTGCGAGCCAGGAAGTCTTTGGCCTCATGAGTGGGTGGCGACCAGGTGGTGCCGAGCACCCTGATCCCGTCGAAGCTGGCCGGGACATTCGCCATCCAATCGTCGAGCAGATCATCCAATATCGGATAGAGCTTCTCCTGTGGTGGATCCCACGGTTTCATCAGGTAGTGATCGAGCTCGACTTCGTTGATCGCCTGTATTGCTGCGTTGGTGTCGGCGTAGGCAGTGAGCAGTACCTTTTGGGCGCGGGGATAGCGGGTTCGAGCTTCTAGTAGGAAATCGGTGCCCTCCATACCCGGCATGCGCTGATCGACCAGGAAGAGGGCGACGGAGTCGCCCCTGGCGAGAAGCGCATCGACGACCTCCAAGGCCTCATCACCCGAAGATGCCGAAACTATCCGGTAATCACCCCCGTAGTAGGAGCGCAGGTCCCGGCTCACGGCGGCCAACACCTGAGGGTCGTCGTCCACGGCGAGGAGTGTCGGCTTTGTCACGATGCCTCCCCGGTGGGCAGGTCGCTCAACGCTGCGTATCTGTGTGTCACCGCGCCCCGGTTGATAGAGACGAGACGAAACCCCGACGGATCATCACCGAGCGGGTAGCCCACGGGACCCGACGTGACCATCTCGAAGTCGCCGTCGCGTGCAATCGAGTTGCGGTGCCAATGCCCGGCAAAAGCGTTCTTGATTCGTCCCCGGTGAATGACTTCGAGCAGGTGCCTCCGTAGCTCCCGGGGCAGGTTCCAGTACGAATCTGGCTCTCCCGCTTCGGCGACGAACAACGGGTGGTGGCCAAAGAGGATGACCTGCCTTTGCTGTTCGCCGGCTCGGTCGACCTCCCTCTCGAACCAGGCCAGTTGCTCGTCGAGTTCATCCGGGACCTGCTGCGGCGAGTCGAGAACCACAGTGTCGAGTACGAGGAACCGGATGGGACCGCGATCGAAGGCGTAGTAGTCGGGGCCGAAGACCTCGCGATACTTGTCGATGCTGTGCCGGGTCGGCTTCACCGTATCGGCGGCGATGTCATGATTCCCCGGAACCCAGAACATCGGAATGCTTGCGTCCAGCCGGCTCGTGATCCGCAGCACGGCCTCCAATTGCTCTTCGGAGGCCGGGTCGTCGACCATATCGCCGCCCATTACCACGAACTCGGGTCGCAGGTCGTTCGCAGCCGCAATGGCTTCAGCATATCGATCTGCATCCCACTCGAATCCATCGATTCGAGGACCCTCCTCGACTCGCATGCCACGGGCGGCATAGCTGACAACGTCCGCGGCGTCCATGCCGCTGAAGGAGGCAAACGCCCCCAGCTGGCAGTCCGCCATGAAGATGAACTCGAGATTCGCCACGATGACCTCGGGATCGGTTGCGCCAACATAGTCAACATGAAACGATCCTGCGGCTTTGCCCGTGGTCGCGTTCTGTTGCGTTGTCGGCGCGCTTTGGGACGAAGCCGAGTACATGTGCAGCAAGGCGAGGGAGGTTCGAGTGGCCGACAGCGGTGCACCGCGGTCTGCTGAGCGGCGTGTGCTCACAGCGCTGTTCTGTGACGTCGTCGGTTCAACTTCGCTGGCTGAGGCAATGGACCCCCGAGGATTGGGCCGACATTGTCAACGAGTTGGTGGCGAACATGGCCCAGTGCGTGGAGCGCTACGGCGGAACAGTCGCCGAGTTCGCCGGCGATTCGATCCTCGCCATCTTCGGGGCGCCGGTTGCCCACGAAGACCACCCCTACCGAGCCGTCAGAGCCGGCTTGGACATACTCGATAAGGCCGGGCAATGGCGCTATTCGGCTTCCGAGATCGCCGTCCGCGCTGGGATCCACACCGGTTTGGTCGTGATGGGAGACGTCAATGCAGGCGATCTCAGCACCTATACCGCACTGGGCGATACACCGAATGTTGCCGCCCGCATGCAGACACTGGCTACGCCGGGCAGTCTGTTCGTGTCGGCGGATACGTACCGGCTAGTTGCGAATGACGTGACTGCAATCGATTTGGGACCCGCCGAGGTCAAAGGGAAGTCCGAACCCGTCAACGTGTTCGAGATCAGCGGCGCCCGCCACACGAGTCTGCGCCGCCGCGGCGTCCCCGCATTCAGAAGCCCAATGGTGGGACGTGATGCTGAGCTGGCACGATTGCTCGAGTTGGTCGAATACGCCAAGGCCGGCAGCGGTCGCGTCACCGCGATCATCGGCCACGCCGGTGCGTCGGCAACTTCATGGTTGCAGATCAGCAACTTCGCATCGGCGATGCGCAAGCGGCGATTCCCTATTTGGAGCGAACCTTCGAGTTGGGGGCGTTCTGCAACGCCGACGCCATGGTCGCTCTCGGTCATGCGTGGCTGGCGACGGTCAAAGCCCATCTGGGCGATCTCGACGCGGCTGCCTTCTCCGATCCGTTGAAAAGGGCACAGCTCGGCGGAAGCCGCAGCGGTGAGGCCGCAGTCCGGCTACAGCGCGCAATCGCGGTCGCCGGCAGTCCCGAGCCCGACTGGGATCTCGCCCTCGCCGACTTCGCGGCTGCCATCGCCTTGTTCCAGAGCATCGGGGCCCGCCCCGACGAGGCCCGGGCGACCCACGCCTACGCCAACGCCCTGGAGGCTGCCGGGCGCCATGAGGCAGGTACCACCCAATTGAGTGCCGCGATGGCCATGTTCGAGGAGATGGGGATCAGTCCCAATAGGGCACCCGCGTAGACAGCGTTGCGGGCTATACCTCGGCCGGAATCCGGCCCTCGATGTTCGACAAAGCCGGAACGCCCTGAGAGGCACAGGCACTGGCTGCGCCGGCTTGTCGACCGACGTAGAAGTCTGCGGCATCTTCCCGGCGTCGCACCCTCCACACCAGCGGAAGCGCGATCAACGTGGCGATGCCACCCGCGATGTAGCCGGCGGAGAATCCTCTCCGGTCGGAGAGCTCACCGAGGCTGGTCTGACCGACAACGCCGCCAACGCCCGAGATCATCGACCCGAAGGAAACTACAGTCGCCCGTTGCTCGCTGGGCACTACCTGGTGGATGAAAGCCTGGCTCACCGGCATCTGGACGCCCATGGCCACCCCGCCGATGAAGAGCAAAACGAGAGCGGGGTAGAACGAACTAACAGCACCGACACCGATCATTGCAAGCGCATACACCGACCCGGTCCACAAGAACAGGGTCGTTCGCCGGCCACACCAACGCATCACGATTTCCACAATGGCGTTGCCCAGCATCATCGAAATCGCCAGCAGCGCCGCAACGACCCCTGCCACCCACACCGCGTCATTGTCGAGAAGCTCCAGGAAGTAGGGCTGCCAGGCGTACCACGCCCAGAAGAAGAATCCGCTCTGGATGGCGCCGGCAATCAACAGGAGTCGAAGCGATCGGTGCCGCCACCCGAATTGAATCCCGGCCCTACCCACTTGCGCGGCAGCCCCCGGCACCTGGCGCCAGGTCACCCTTTGCGGTTCAAACCCGATGTCACGCATCCCGAAGAAGGCGAGCGCAAAGAGCAAGATCAGGAGTCCCGAGCGGACCAAGAATGGGAGCGCTAGATCGATCTGTCCTATCAGACCACCTCCGACGGTGCCGATCAGCATCGCCGCTCCACTGATGAACTGTCCGCGTGAAAACACCTGATCGAGCTCGCCCTCGTATCCACCGTGACGAACCCCATCGACAAGCCATGCCTCCATAGCTCCCGAGTAAAAAGTGAATCCGAGCCCCATCAACACCGACACGAACGAGAAGGCAATCACGCCGCCACCGGCTTCTGCCAAAGCGAGGTAGAGCAGAGTTGTGACGGCCAAGACGGCCAGCGAGGCTAGAAACGATGCTCGGCGCCCGACCGTATCGGCTACAACGCCGGTAGGTATTTCAAACAGGACGGTTCCGACCGAGAAGGCCGAGTTGGCAATGAACACCTCGGCGACCGATAACCCTGCGTCGAGGAGGAACAGGGTGTTGATCCCCCAAATCACTGATGCCGCCAACGTGTAGATGGCTGCGTAGATGTAGTAACGACGAATCAACCGCGCGGCTTCCCCCGGCATGGCCTGGAGTGTCATTCGTGGGAGCCTTTCTTGCGCTCGGGGGCAGCGGGACGCACCGCCAACCTACTCCGTAGCAACGGCGGATGGGTGGGCCACCCGTCCCGAGAGCAGATAGCTCGATTCGCCGAAATGAATTGGTTGTCGGGAGTTTCGTCAGCAGATGCAGGACTTCGGGGGTAGATTCGACGCAGGCAATAGGAAACGAGGCTCGTGGATACTGACCGTTCCGGTGAACTTGTGGCCCTCAACGCCGACGTCGTCGGTTACAGCGCCCTGGTCGCCGACGACCTCGAAGCCACCACCAGGGCCATGACCGAATTCCACCAGATGGTCGCGGCCCTGGTCGCCGACAACCGCGGCACGCTCGCCAACTTCGTCGGCGACAGCTTCATGGCCATCTTCGACGACGCAATGGCCGGACTACGCACCGCCATCGCCATCGCTACCAAGGTCGAGCAACGCAACACCGGCCTTGCCGGTCCTCGGCAGATCCGATTCCGCATGGGAATGGACCAGGGCGAGGTCAGCTTCGCCAACGGCAACCACCACGGCGATGCTCTCAACATCGCCGCCCGAATCCAAGCCATCGCCCCGGCAGGAGGCCTGGCGGTCTCCGGTCGCGTCTACCAGGCGCTGGACGAGCCTGCCCTGCGATTCCGGGCGACGGGCCGTCATGACCTGAAGAACATCCCCGAGCAAGTCGACGTCTATGAGTTTTTCGACCTGCCCAGCGATCGCCGCCACAGCGCGGCGCATCCCGCATTGGCTCTCGAGTTGCCGACGCTCGCCATCCTTCCCATTCACACCGAAATGGTCGACGAAACGGTGCGTGCCGCCGCCGGGATGATCCGTCACGACCTGCTCCATCGGCTTTCCACTCTTCCCGACCTCGAGGTGATAGACGCACCTACCGAGCCGGGTCGAGGACCCAGCGCGATCGCGAGCTACATGGTCGAGACCGGAGTCCATCAGTTCGGCTCCAACGTGCGAGTCTTTGCCGTTCTCTTCGACATGGAAACCATGAACGTGGTCAAGTCACACAAATGGATGACGACCGTCGAGGAGATGTTCACGATCTCGGACGTCGTGGCCGGCGAGGTAGCTCATTCGGTGGAAGTGGAGCTGGTGGTAGGCGAGCCTGCCCGCCTCTATGCCGAGCTAGACGACCCGGCTGCAATCGAGAAGATCTACCTGGGTTGGTACCACTTGCGCAACGACACCAAGGAGGGCTGGCACCGGGCGCTTGCTTTGTTCGATGACGTCGCCAGGACGCATCCCGAACGGCCCTATGGGTTCGTGCTGGGCGGCTTTGCATTGTGGCTCGGTGCCACCAACGGCTGGGCGTCCGACCCAGATGCCGCGTTCACACAAGCGCTGGAGCTGGCGGAGCAAGGAGCAGCCGCCGACGATCCGACGGGTATGGCCCAAGCTGTGGAGGCCGCGGTGCTGATGTCTCGAGGAGCCGTAGACGAGGCACTCACCAAGCTGGACCATCTCGAGATCGTCCGACCCACGTGTGATGTCACCTACGGACTCGAAGGCAGCGTCCGTCGCTATCTGGGCCAGTGGGAACGCGCCGTCGACTTGCTGGACGTGGCTATGCGGCTCACTGGAATCAACAAGCCTTGGTACCCAACGGTAAAGGCCTCGTCGCTGTTCGTGGGCGGCCGGCTCGATGAGGCCGCCTCGCTCGCAGAAGGTGTCCTCGACTACCAGCCGAACAATTTGGAGGCGTTGCTGGTGCTGGCCGCCGCCCAGGTCGAACTCGGGTTGGAGCGGCGCGCCCAGGCTACCGGCGAGCTCATCAGGCAACGATTCCCATCCATCGACGTCCAGGACTGGCTCGAGAAAACTCCCTATCAGCGGCGCGAGACCGTCGAGCGGTGGAAAGGTGATCTGACGGTTGCCGGCGCAATCACCCAAGTTTGATCGACAGCTGCGGGATCGAGTTCGCTCGCTATCACGGTGTTTCGACGACCTCCACTCACTGCAGGTGAAGTAGCCCTCTCCGACACGAGGGAACCCGGCAGCGATAGCCGGTTGCGAGTTGAAGCGCCACAAGCTCGGAAGAATCCGACCAGCCTCGGGACCTGGTTGCGAACACCTCTCTCCCGTCGTCACTCCGAGCCCTCCTAGACGCAGACCAAACAAGCTGCGATCGACCGACAAAGTGTCGGACCACACCGACATGCAGTCGGTCGAATACGGCCCTATAAAGCGTGTCCTTACTAGACCCCTGTCCACGAGGAGCCCCAATGAACAGAGTGAGTACAGCCGCCTTGCTGGTTGCCCTGATTGCCGCGGCGTGTGGTGGCGGCACGAGCGGCGACGAAAGCGAGACCGCTCAAACGGTGACCACGAGCGCCGCTGCCGAGACTACAACTACGGCCGCGCCGACCACGACAACGACAACATCCGCTCCAGGAACAACGGAGGCCTCGGGCACCGCTACCAGCCCGGTGGTACCCGGCGAGGACGCCGATGTCGACGCAATCGTCGAGGCATATCTGGTGGTCTTCGACAGCACGACCTCATACGAGGAGAAGGCTCCGTACATAACCGATCCGGCCGGTCTGGAGGACACGGTTATCCGCTACGCCGCAGCCGGCGAAGATGTGGGCGGGATCGCGCTCAGCGCCGACGAGGTCGGTATCGATGGGGATGCGGCACGAGTCATCTATTCCTTCCTGTTTGCCGGAAATCCCGCTTACACGGACCTGGAAGGTGAGGCGGTTCGCACCGACGCCGGTTGGCAGGTCACCCGCGACTTCTTCTGCGACATCATGTCCTCGGCTCGCGTCGGTTGCTCATCTTGATCTCCTAGGCCAGCAATGGACACCAACCCGATTCACTACCTCCCGATAGTCACCACGATCTTCTCGGCGGCCTTCACAGTCACCCTGTTCAAGCGCTGGCAGCAGAAGCCGGCTGCCCGCTATCTGCTGTGGTGGACGATCGGCGTGGCCATGTACGGGGTCGGCACGCTGGCCGAATCGTTGACGACCTTGTTCGGCTGGAGCGAGCCGGTGTTTCGATCCTGGTACATCTCGGGTGCGTTGTTGGGGGGCGCTCCGCTGGCAACGGGGACCGTCTACCTGCTGTTGCCGAAACGGGTCGCCGACCGATTTGCGATCGCCTTGGTGAGCTACGTGGCAGTTGTTTCGGCATTGGTGCTGGCCACCCCAATCATCCCGGACCTCGTAGAGCCCAATCGGCTATCGGGACAGGTAATGGAATGGTCGTGGGTCCGGCTGTTCTCGCCCGTGGTGAACCTCTATGCGGTGATCTTCCTGGTGGGCGGCGCCTTCTGGTCCGCCTGGCAATACCGGAAGAAAGAAGGTGCCTCTTCCCGGGTTGCTGGAAACATCCTCATCGCCGTCGGTGCCATCCTCCCCGGAATCGGCGGTGGCTTCGCCCGGGCCGGTGTGGTCGAGGTGCTGTATGTCACCGAGCTTCTCGGGTTGACACTGATCTGGGCCGGTTTTCGCGTTATCTCAGGTGACAGCGTCGTATCGATCTTCAACCCACAACGCGCTCTATTGGGCGAGAGCGATTAGCCGATGGGGGACCGGCTGCGGATCAGGACTGTTGTAGCAGCGCTTCTGGCTGCAGTGCTGATGGCCGGCGGCTGCTCCGCCGATGACACGACCCAATCTGGTGATGTCTCCACCACGAGCCGACCGGCTATCACTACCACCAACACCCCACAGGCCCCCCAGGGCGTGTTCGTGGGTGTGGACGGGGTGGCCTCCGACACAACCGACACCTCCCGGATCGTGTCCCTGACCGGCGATATCACCGAGATCATCTTTGCGCTGGGACGCGGCGACGATGTGGTTGCTGTTGACATAACGACGACCTACCCGGAAGCCGCCGATCAGCTGAAACGCGACGGTGCCAACGTCGGCTTTGGACAGGCCCTGTCGGCAGAAGCGGTTCTCCGCTACGAGCCGACCCTCGTGATCGGCGACCAAACCATCGAACCCGCCGAGACCATCGAGCAGTTGCGCAACGCAGGTGTCCCGGTTGCGATCCTCGAGTATCAAACCACCCTTCCCGGCGTCGAGACCAAGATCATGCACGTCGCAGAGATACTCGGCGAAGTCGAAGCAGGACAAGAGCTGGCCGGAGAAGTAATGGAGAGTGTTGCAGTCGCCCAACGACTCGCCGCTCGAGCCGAAACAGCGCCGCGCGTCGCCTACCTCTACTCCCGAGGACCATCGCTTCTATTCCTCTTCGGAGCGAATCTACCCACCCAAGCGATGATCGAAGGAGCCGGAGCCCTCGACGCCGGAGCCGAGCTCGGTGAAGGCCCCATCTCATTGACGCCGGAGGCCCTGATCGCAGCCGCCCCCGACGTAATTGTGCTCCCCGAATCCGGGGTGGAAGGGCTCGGGGGCCTCGATGCGCTGCTAGAGATCCCCGGCGTGGCCGAAACGCCGGCGGCTGCAGCCGGCGCCTTCCTTGTCTATGACGAGGCGTATTTTTTCAATCTCGGCCCCCGCGTTGGAGATGCGCTCACCGAGTTCGTCAACGACCTCTTTCCGGAACTCGCCGACTGATGGCCGAAGCCTGGTACCAGTCGGCCGATCTCTACCGCCACCGGCGCCGCTGGTTCTGGCCTGTCGTCATCATCGCCTTGCTTGCCGCTGCACTCGGATCGCTCGCAGCGGGAGCCGTCGACGTGCCGCTGCGAGACGTTGTCTCGGTGTTGACGAGCAAGATCGGCATCGGCAACGCCCCGGTCCAGCCCGAGTCGGTGGTATGGGGCATCCGTATGCCGCGGCTCTTGCTTGGATTCACCGTAGGAGCGACCCTGGGCCTGGTCGGCGCAATGCTCCAGGGGCTCCTCCGTAACGATCTCGCCGACCCTCACTTACTCGGCATCGGGCCCGGTGCCGCCATCGGGGCTGCACTCGGGACTGTCGCCGGTGGGGTGCGCGGCGCTATCGCCGGAGGTGTCCTTGCCGGCGTTCTGACTTCGTTTGCGTTACGAAGATTCGCCCGGCGCGCCTCGATCGACCCCACCCGGGTCATCTTGTCCGGGGTTGCACTGGGAGCCGTACTCAGTGCCTGGGTCGGCTTCGTAGTCTTCGGCGCCGACCGTGCCACGGTACCGCCGATCGAGTTCTGGCTGCTGGGCAGCCTCGCCGGGGCCACTTGGCGAATACTGGGGACATCATTTTTCTTCCTTCTGGTCACGGTCGGCGGTCTCCTTACTGCCACCCGCACCCTCGACCTGTTTGCCCTCGGAGAGAGCGAGGCGCGCCACCTCGGTGTCGACACTCGTCTGGTAACCACGATGATTCTCATCGGTGTGGGTGCCGCTGCCGGAGCCACCGTGGGAGCGGTCGGGGTGGTCTCCTTCGTCGGGCTACTGGTGCCTTTTCTCGTGCGCCCGCTGGTCGGCTACTCCCATCGTCACCTGCTGCCGGCGGCAATGCTGGTGGGCGGCCTGTTCGTCGTGCTCGGCGATCTTGTCGCCAGAATCGCCCTGGAACCGGTTGAAATCCCGGTCGGCCTGGTAACGGCCGCCGTCGGCGGACCCGTCTTCTTGTGGCTTCTGTCGCGGAGGCGCGATGCCTGACCAAGCTTTCATCGCCACGGGGCTGCGTTACACCGCCGGTGGTTCGGCGCTCATCAAGGAGGTGGACCTCTCCGGAGCACCGGGCGAAGTCATCGCCGTTCTCGGGCCCAACGGCGCCGGCAAATCGACACTGTTGCGACTGTTGGCCGGAGACCTGCGCCCGGACAGTGGCTCGATACGTATCGGCGACCTCACCATCGACGATGCCACACCCGTCGAGCTGGCCAAAGTCCGCTCCGTAATGCGCCAGGGTGGCAACACCGACATACCCTTTACTGCGCTGGCCGTGGTCGAGATGGGGCGCTATCCACATCGCAACGATCCGGACGCTTCTCTGGAGAAGGATCGTGCTGCGATCCAAGTGGCCATGGAGCGCACAGACACTATTCATCTCGCAGGTCGGGTCTTTGCCACTCTGAGCGGTGGGGAGCAAACCCGGGTAGTCATGGCCCGGATCATGGCCCAGGAGTCACCGGTGGTTTTCCTCGACGAACCGACTACAGCGCTCGACGTTGCCCACCAAGAGCGGGTTCTCCGGGAGATACGCCGCTTGGCCGCCGACGGCCGGTGCGTAGTCGCCGTCTTTCACGACCTCAACGCTGCGTCGTTCTACGCCGATCGTATCGTGCTGATGGCAAACGGCGAGGTGCGGGCGGAGGGCACGCCGACTCGTGTCCTTCACCCCGACCTGCTCGGCTCCGTCTACCGACAGCCCATGGTGGTGCAAACCCACCCAACTCGCGGCTGTCCGCTCGTGCTGACGGTCGACGAAGACGGGGGGTTGTCGCCGCCCCGGAGCCCGCAAATGTGATCCGGGCACGCCTTGCCGGCTCAGTAGGCGTGAGGACGCATTGCCCTGGTAACGGCGGCCGGCGCCGGATAGGCCGACTATCCGAAGGCGTCGCTTGGAGCTGTCGGGCGAGCGGATCGCCTTGCCGACGACCGAGCTGTGACGTGGTCTGATACCTACTTGGCGAACTGGGCGTAGAAGTCGTTGCCTTTGTCGTCGACGACGATGAACGCCGGGAAGTCCTCGACCTCGATACGCCACACCGCTTCCATCCCCAGTTCGGGATACTCGAGGACCTCTACCGAGTGGATTCGCTCTTTGGCCAGGATGGCCGCCGGTCCGCCGATCGATCCCAGATAGAAGCCACCGTGTGCGGCACAGGCGTCGGTGACCTGCTTCGACCGGTTCCCCTTGGCAAGCATCACCAGGCTGCCCCCCGCCGCCTGGAACCGATCGACGTACGGATCCATCCGCCCTGCGGTTGTGGGACCGAAGGACCCCGATGCATAGCCCTCCGGAGTCTTGGCCGGACCGGCGTAGTACACGATGTGATCCTGTAAGTACTGCGGCATACCTTCACCCGCGTCGAGGCGCTCGGCGATCTTCGCATGGGCGATGTCGCGAGCCACCACGATGGTCCCGGTCAGTGCCAGCCGGGTCCCCACCGGATGCTTCGATAGCTCGGCGCGGATCTCGATCATGGGCCGATCGAGGTCGACCTGAACCGCGGCGGCGGGTTCCGCGATGGTGTCGGGATCCGGCAAGAAACGGGCAGGGTTGCGCTCCAGGGACTCGAGAAACACACCCTCGCGGGTGATCTTGGCTTTGATCTGACGATCCGCCGAGCAGGAGACACCGATGCCGACCGGGCATGAGGCGCCGTGCCTTGGCAGTCGGATCACGCGAACGTCGTGGCAGAAGTACTTGCCGCCGAATTGGGCGCCGATCCCGGTTAGGCGGGTCATCTCATGGATCTGCTCCTCCCACTCGAGATCGCGGAAAGCACGGCCGTGCTCGTTGCCCGATGTGGGTAGGGCGTCGTAGTACTTGGTGCTGGCCAGCTTGACCGTCCTCAGTGTCAGCTCTGCTGAGGTTCCTCCGACGACAATGGCCAGGTGATAGGGAGGACAAGCTGCGGTTCCGAGCGAGCGGATTGCCTCATCGACGAACTCGGTCAGGGATTGGGGGTTGAGGAGCGCTTTGGTCTTTTGAAACAGGAACGTCTTGTTGGCCGATCCCCCGCCCTTGGTCACGAACTGCAGCTCGTACTCGTCACCCGGCACCGACTCGATCTCGACCTGCGCCGGCAAGTTCGAGCCGGTGTTGCGCTCCTCGAACATCGACAGCGGCGCCATCTGTGAATACCGCAGGTTGGTGCCCGTGTAGGTGTCGTAGATGCCGTGCGATAGCCATCTGGCATCGTCGACGCCCGTGTATACGTTCTCACCCTTGTGGCCGTGCACGATCGCGGTACCGGTGTCCTGACAGGACGGCAGCACCATCGCCGACGAGATGTTGGCGTTCTTGAGCATCTCGAGCGCAACGAAGCGGTCGTTGTCGGATGCCTCCGGGTCGTCGAGGATCGCTCGGAGCTGGGCCAGGTGACTCGCCCGGAATAGGTGAGACACATCGCGGATCGCTTCGGCCGCCAGCAGCCGCAATGCTTTCGGGTCGATCATCAGCACTTCCCGGCCGCCCACGGCCGTCTTGTCGACCAATCCTTCGGCGTCGAGGGGGCGGTACTCGGTCGTATCGGCACCGAGTTGGAACATCGGCTCGTAGTGGAAGTCCGGCATGACGCTCCTTCGCGATCGCTGCCGCCATCCTACGAGAAGGCGACGCCGTCACCCAGCCCGGACTCGCAATGCCGGATCGTCGGTTCCGCGCCCGGCCGGGTCACTGGAAGAACTCGACTAGTGCCTGAGTGTCATCGGAAAAGGCCCAACGCTCCGTTATCCGGCCGTCGGCGTTGATGTGGTGGATCTCAGCTGTGCGATAGTGCAGCGTGGCATCACCCTTGGTGGCCTCTACGCTCAATAGAGCGATCAGGTGGTCTTGGTTGGCAACAACGTCGTGGAGTTGCGCCGAGATGTTGTACTCGCCAAAAACCTGCATCCTATCCAGGAGCGCCTGTTTGCCGCGCACCGGCTCCGAAGCGCCGATTTCCCACCAGGCGACATCGACCAATAGGACTGCGGTTTGGACAACGAATCTGCCCGCCAGAACGAGGGGCACTGCCACAAATCGGAACTGCGACGCTAGAGAAACGCCTACGGCGACGTGCGGCGCAACGCCGAATGGCTAGGTGGCGGACTCCTCTTAGTTGGCTGCAGCGGCGGACCCGAGCAGCATCTTGGCCGTGAGCTCGCTGCCCTGCAGATCGACAAGCCCTGCCGCCGGCTGGAGCTTCCATACGTCGCCATCCAATCCTGCCGCGGTCTCATCGTCGATCAGAATCTGGTTGGCTCCGGCTACTCCGGCCAGCGCCAGGGCGATTCGCGGCGGGTCCCCGAATACCCCATATGTCAGCTGGTCTGCTTCAAGCAGCCCCGCTATCACGTAGCCTGCGCTAATGCCGGCACGATAGGCCACGTCGAGGCCATGGCTGCGGTTCAAATCCTCCATCTCCCCCACAACCTGCAGCGCGAAATCCGCTGCCACATTGACTGCGGCATCGGGGGTACTGAGCCCGGATGCAAATACGTGCTGATCCGTTGAAGAACGCACCCGCTCGACCCCCAATTGACCGGCGATAGATTCGATTCTCTCCGAGAACTCAGCCGAGAGGCGGACACCAGACTCCTCATCGATCCCGGCACCGTCCACTATCCCCTCCACGTCGAATGCAACCACCGTCGCCGTGTCGACCAAATCGACCAAATCACGTTCGCCGTCACGCAATGCCTTCACCACTCGCGGCGGCAGAGCCGACAGCAGCAGGCGCGTAACCTCTTCTTCCTCGGCCGCGAGAGCCTCTTCCTTCTCGCGCAGCGCCGTCGTCAAGAGATTGAGACGCCGGCCTACATCACCAAACTCGTTGCGACCGAGATCGGGGAGCTTGGTACTGAGATCGCCACCCGCTACTGCAGCCGCGGCTTCTACCACAGGATGCACCGGCCTCGTCAGGCGATCGGCGAAGAGCAGGGCAAGCAGGATGACGATCGGGATCAGAATGAGACCTGCGATCAGGATGCGGGTTACGTAGTCACGAAGCGAAGCACCGGCCTCCCCTGCCGACACCTCAGCGACGACAACCCAATCGACCAGATCCGAGCCGACGGGGCCGGAGGCCGTTAGATGTCTCTGATACACATCTCC
>JARFRN010000264.1 GCA_029287195.1 Acidimicrobiia bacterium
ATCCCGGTGATTGCGTCGCTCAACGGCATGTCGCCCGGCGGCTGGACGGCCTACGCCAAGACCATGGAAGAGGCCGGTGCCGACGCCATCGAACTCAACGTGTATCGGGTCGCCACCGACATCAATATGACGGGACGCGAGATCGAACAGAGCTACATCGACCTGGTGAGTGATGTCAAGACCGCGATCGATATCCCGCTGGCCGTGAAGATCTCGCCGTATTTCTCGTCGACTGCATCGATGTGCCGTCGCATGGTCGAGGCCGGCGCCGACGGGCTCGTTCTCTTCAACCGCTTCTACCAGCCGGACATCAACCTCGATGAGCTGAGGGTGAAGCCGGACGTTGTACTGTCGAGCCCTGTCAATCTGCGGCTGCCGCTGCGCTGGACCGCAATCTTGCGGGGCCGGATCGATGCGTCGATCGCAGCCAGCTCCGGGGTGCACACCGGCGAGGATGTGGTCAAGCTCATCTTGGCCGGGGCGGATGTGACCATGATGACGTCGGCGCTGCTCAAGTATGGGCCGAGCCATATGGCGACCGTTCTCTTCGAGATGGAGTCCTGGTTCGCCGAGCGCGAGTACAAGTCGATCGAGCAGGGCAAGGGAAGCCTCAGTCAGGAGTCGGCCGCCGATCCCGAGGGATTCGAACGCACCAATTACATGCGCTCACTGGTGACGTACTCCTCGCGGTACTGAACTCGATCATCTGTTCCGGCGGGTCACAGTCCGATACCTCGGACATCGCCATGCAAGAACGGAATTGGGACGGTCCGCTACTCAGGTTCGACGATGAGCGCAGTGCCGCGCACTTCGACCACGCGGACTCGGGTACCCGTCGCTATCGGTTGGCGATCGACCGACAGGGCGCGCCATGCCTGGCCATCCAGTTGGACCCGACCTTCCGTTGAGCCCTCGATCGCAGCGGTGACGCTGCCCACTGCACCGACGTAGCGCCCAGCGCCGGCTTGGATCACCGGAGCCTGCTTGTTGGCGCGGTCGGCCATGCGCCGCAACCAGAGGAGTGACCCCAGCGATACGACCAGAAAGAGGGAGAGCACCAGTGGAAGCTCTCCGCCGAATGCCGCCGCCAGCGCTGCAGCTACAGCCCCAATCGCAAAGGGAAGCAAGAAGAAGGAGCCGGTCAGAAGCTCGCCGATGCCGGCGATGACGGCAACGACCACCCAGACGAGTATCTCCAGCTCGGGACCGCTAGGCATCGACGGACCTCATAACACCGCAGAGTACCCAAGTGGATCGCGGTGCCTTCGCTTGTTTCAGCGGATCGAGTACCGGACATGGCGCCGACAGACACACAATCCAAGACGAAGTCATCTGCGATTCATCATGGACTCATCCAGTCTTGGCATGGTTACGGACAATGGTCGGGAGGAAGATCATGCATCCGCTAACGACTATGAATGCGGCAAAGGACCTACGAGTCATCCCGCGCCGGCAGTCCCCACTCGGCCGCTACTCGGCGCTCGAGCTACGCGGCCGGGCCATGATTCGCCGCGATCGGCTCACCAATGACTGATTGAGCAGACGCCTCTAGTCGGACCCGCTTCCCGTATGGACGGATTCTGGTCTTGTCGTTCGGGCCCGCCGATCATCATCCAGGGCCCGCAAATCGATCGCTATGTGATCCCCCGTTTCCCGGTCGAGCACCTCAACCGTCTCCCGGTACAGCTGCGTCGCTCGCTCCGGACTGTGGCCGATCCCGACGACACCGAGCTTGCCAAACTCGGAGAGTGCACCGATCAGATGGAACACCACCCCCTGCTGGCGGTGGGATCGGAAGTGCAGTTCATTCTGGACCACAATATCGATGAGGTCGTCCGGCGTGAGACCGCGATACTGCTCGCGCTCGACATTGTCGGACGCGTGGTAATACCGCGCTTGCCCTGTGGGCGTCGTGTAGATCCCGGTCGAGGCGTCGTATGCCCCGCCGGTGAGGAACCTCAGCATCAAGTAGGGGAGCGTGGTACCGCCCTTGCGTAGGTTCATCTCCAAGGCATAGTGCTTCCAACCGTCCGGCTTGCGCACCGAGACGAAGTCGACACTGAACCGTCCGATCACTCCGACCCGCGCCAGCTCGCTCGCAACCAGCTCGGCTGCATCGTGGATCTCACCCCGGTAGTTGGGATGAGCCGGGAACGTGCATCCGAGGAATACCTGGCCGGTGCGACCCCCCAGCACTTGGTCGTGGCTCGAGACGATCTGGCGGCCGCCGGTTGGATCGATCCGACACTGCACCGAAGGCGACACCTTCTCCCCTTCGAGATACTCCTCGACAATGCCTCCCATCTCCCGATACTTCGCCATGTACGGCTCCCAGCTCTCCCCCTCCGCCTCGAAGCTGAGGCGTTCGAATATGTTGCGCCGGATCCAGGGCTCCAGATCGCTGCCACTCGGCGCCCCGGTGTAGTCGAACATCGCATTCCCCTCACCGGAGAAGCCCTCGTTGAGCTTGACCACCGAGCGACGTAGCGCCGGGTCTCTCCCCCGCAATTCGGCGAGAGCGGCCACTACGTCTCCTTCATCGCGAAGATGTCCTGCGCCGGCGGGGTAGTCGATCCCGACCCGGCCGAACAAATCCCGCCCGTGGCTCTTGTCACCGAGGTGATTCAGCTCGGGGTCACACGCATAAAGCGGGATACCCAGTTGCACCGCCAGCGACCTTTCCATGTGAGTGGCGTTGAAGCAAGTGATGTGTGCCGAGCTGTGATCCGGGATTGCGTCGGAGATACGCCGAATCAACCGCGGCCGGTCCAGGATCTTCTGGGTCAGCGGGTCGGGGGAACCGTCGTCGCAATCCAGCAGAGTGAGGCGATTGCGGGCGTGCCGCCCCGGAACCCCCGGCAGCAGGTGGATGTAGTAGTCGATGATGGAGGGATGGATCGGTCTGCTGGTGATGTAGATGACGTTGGTGTTGGGCAGGCGCAACAACATCAGCAAGCAAAGCATTCGCTCTTCGTAGTGCCGCACCCCCCGGATCTTGCGAAGCTCGATCGGGTCGAGGCTGAGGCTGGGAACAACGACTACGGTACGCGGAGCCGAATCGTCGTTGAACACCCTGCGATACATGGGACCGAGCCGGTCCTGGATAGTGGCGAACGCGGCCAGCTCTTCCGGCGAACCGGGACGGGGCTGCAAGTTCTGTCCTGGTAGCACCATCGATGCTCCCTCCGCCTACACAATATCTACCGTGAACCCCCAATGTTGGAGAAAGTAGATGGACCGGCTCGAAGGGGTAGAGCTCATCGGAGGTTAAACACGGTTGCCGGGAGTGCTCTCACCGGCAGCGCATTCCCAGCCTCACGTCTCCGCCCTTACCGGCACCAGCTTCCACACTTGCCCGCTCCAGGTTCCGATGTAGAGCTCGCCGAAGCCGTCGGTACCAAAGGTGGTCACCTGACCCGGGTCGAGTTCGGGCCACTCGGCGAGGTCGACGGCCGTGCCGTTTTCGTAGCGGAACGATCGGATCCATCCGGTGCACCAGTCCGAATAGAAGTAAGTGCCGCTCAGCTCCGGGATGGCGCCGCCCCGATACACGTAACCACCGGTTACGGAACACCCGTCGCTGTGCCCGTACTCCGCGACGGGCAACACGGTCTCGGTTTCCTCGCATTCGGGACTCGAGAAGCAACTGGATCCCTCCCGGTACGCCCAGCCCAGGTTGGCCCCGCCCTCATCGAGAGCCACGACGTTGATCTCCTCCCAGTCTTGCTGCCCAACGTCGGCGATGTACATCAGATCTGTCTCGTAATCTATCGAGAAGCGCCACGGATTCCGAAGCCCGTAGGCCCAGACCTCGGGAGCCCCGCCCCCATTGATGAACGGATTGTCGGCGGGGACAGCATAAGGATCGCCATCATCGACATCGATGCGGAGGATCGTTCCGAAGAGGGTGTCGGCCTTCTGCCCGTGGTGCCCGCCATCGCCACCGTCTCCCACTGCGATGTACAAGAAGCCGTTCGGGCCGAACTCCAACATTCCGGCGTTGTGTCGCTCGGTAGGTTGGTCGAACAGCAACAGCTCGCGGTATGACGCAGGGTCGGCGAATTCTGGATCGTCCCCGACCGCGTATTCGGCGAGACGGGTATCGTCGTTTTCGTCGGTGAAGTAGACGAACAGACGGCCGTTCTCTGCGTAGCCGGGGTGAAAGGCGAGACCGAGCAGGCCCTGCTCGATACCGTTGGCGCGTACCCGATCGGTGAGGTCGAGGAAGGGCTCGTCTTGAATCTCGCCGGTAGCGAGAACGACCTCGATCGTTCCCTCTCGCTGGGCAATGAATAGGCGCCCATCCCCTCGGGGGGCGGTAATCGCCAGGGGGCGGTCCATGGTCGCGTGAAGCGCCAACTCGACTCCGAGCAATTGGGGAGGGGGCTCAGAGGTGGTGGTTGTTGTTGTCGAGGTCGTCGTTGTCGTCGAGGTCGTCGTTGTCGTCGACGGCGCCGCGGTGGTGGCAGCAGGCATGGTCGTATCGGTAACGGACGTAATGGGTTCGGAGCTAGTCGCACTCGTACTCTCCGATTGCGTCGTCTCACTGCCGGAACAAGCGGCAATCAGCACAGCGCCGGCAACCAGCAACGGCAGAAACCTCATATCCTTCAGGCTAGTGCGGTCGCCTTCAGCTCAGTCGACGATCCCATCTGCATAGACCTCCATTGGGGGACAGGCGCACACGACGTTGCGATCACCGTAGGCACCATCAATTCGCCCAACCGGAGGCCAGTACTTGTCGACTCGCTGCCCTGCTACCGGGAAGCCGGCTTCTTCGCGGCTGTACCGGTGGATCCAAGTATCGCCGACCAGGTCTTCGGCGGTATGCGGGGCATTGCGCAGCGGACTGTCTTCCAGGGCAACACTGCCCGCAGCTATGGCATCGACCTCTGCACGAATCGCCAGCATCGCTTCTATGAACCTGTCGAGCTCGTACAGGCTCTCTGACTCGGTTGGTTCGACCATGAGCGTGCCGGCAACCGGGAACGACATCGTGGGAGCGTGAAACCCGTAGTCGATGAGGCGTTTGGCGAAGTCGTCGGCAGTAACACCAACTTCGGCCTTGATCTCGCGCAGATCCAGGATGCATTCATGTGCGACGAGGCCCCGGCTCCCCGTGTAGAGGACCGGGTAACTGTCGCCCAGTCGAGCTGCGACGTAGTTGGCGGACAGGATCGCAACCTCCGTCGCCTTGGCAAGCCCCTCCGCCCCCATCAGAGCGATGTACGCCCACGAGACCGGCAAGATACCGGCTGAGCCCCAGGGAGCTGCGGACACGGCACCGACGCCATCGCGAAACCCAGCCTGGTCGCCGACGAGAGGATGCCCGGGCAAGAAGGGCTCGAGGTGAGCTTTCACGCCGATTGGGCCCACTCCAGGACCGCCGCCGCCGTGTGGGATGGCGAACGTCTTGTGCAGATTGAGGTGCGAAACGTCGCCGCCAAACTCACCGGGCTTGGCCACCCCCAGAAGCGCATTGAGGTTGGCACCATCGATATAGACCTGTCCACCGTGCTCGTGCACGATGTCGCACACCCGGCGCACCGACTCCTCGAAGACGCCGTGGGTCGAGGGATACGTGATCATTAGCGCCGCGAGTCGTTCTGAGTGCTCGGCTGCCTTCTGCTTCAGGTCATCGACCGCGACATTTCCGGAGTCGTCGGTTTCCACCAAAACCACCTTCAGTCCGGCCATTACGGCGCTGGCGGGGTTGGTGCCGTGGGCCGACGCCGGGATCAGGCAGACATCCCGATCGCCCTCTCCCCTGCTGTCGTGGTAGGCGCGGATTGCCAGTAGCCCGGCATACTCACCCTGGGAACCGGCAGTGGGCTGCAGCGACACTGCGTCGTAGCCGGTTGCCTCTCCCAGCCACCGCTCTAGATCGTTGATCAGCTCGAGGTAACCTGCCGCTTGTTCCAGAGGCGCGAACGGATGAATCCCGGCAAATTCGGGCCATGTCACCGCCGCCATCTCAGTGGCTGCATTGAGCTTCATGGTGCACGAACCGAGCGGAATCATCGAGCGATCCAGCGCTATGTCGCGCTGTTGCAGCTTCCGCAGATAGCGCATCATCTCGGTCTCGCTGCGGTAGCGATGGAACACCTCATGAGCGAGATAAGGTGTCGTTCGCCGCAGCTCGTCGGGAATCCCGACCGGGGCTTCAATCGCCTCACCGCCGGCGAAGAACGACTCGACCACAGCACCGACCACCGCCTCATCGGTCGTCTCATCCAGCGAAACGCCGACCGTATGCTGGTCGATGAGGCGCAGGTTGATTCGTCGATCCTCGGCCGCGGCAACAACCTCCTCGGCACGCTCCGGTACGCGCACGGTCAGTGTGTCGAACCAGGTGTCGTTGACAACCTCGACGCCGCCCGCCCGCAGCCGGCCTGCCAGCTCTGAGGTGAGCAGGTTCACTCTTTCAGCAATCGCACGCAATCCTTCGGGACCGTGCCACACCGCATACAGGCCGGCCATCACCGCCAGCAACGCCTGGGCGGTGCATATGTTCGACGTGGCCTTCTCCCGTCTGATGTGCTGCTCGCGAGTAGTCAACGCCAAACGCAATGCCATGCGATTCTTGGAATCCTTCGATACTCCTACCAGCCGCCCCGGTAGGGAGCGTTTGTACGTGTCCCGAGCGGCGATGAATGCAGCATGCGGTCCTCCATACATCATCGGAACCCCAAAGCGCTGGGAAGAGCCGATCGCAACGTCGGCGCCCATCTCCCCCGGCGGCTTGAGCAGCGTCAAAGCGAGCAGGTCTGTGGCGACGGCGACCATCACGCCTGCTTCCTTGAGATCGGCAATGAGCGGTTCCCAATCGTGAATCAGTCCGCTCGTCCCCGGATATTGGAGAACGACGCCAAAGACCTCTTCGGGATCGATCGAGGTCGGATCCCCGACGACGACGTCGATCGCCAGCGGCCGTGCTCTCGTGAGGACCACCTGGATCACCTGGGGATGGCAGTCGACATCGACGTAGAAAACGGAGGACTTGCTCTTTGAGACGCGCCGCAGCATCGTCATCGCTTCGGCAACCGCCGTCGCTTCATCGAGTAGAGAGGCATTTGCGATGTCCAAGCCGGTGAGGTCGCTCACCATCGTCTGGTAGTTGAGCATTGCTTCGAGACGCCCTTGCGAGATCTCCGGCTGGTACGGCGTGTACGAGGTGTACCAACCGGGATTCTCCAGCACATTGCGCAAAATCACCGATGGCGTATAGGTGTTGTAGTAGCCCATGCCGATCAGCGACGTGTAGACCGCGTTGGCGGCACCCAGCCGACGGAGACGGGCGAGGACGCTCGCCTCAGAGCCCGCCTCGGGAAGATCGAGAGCGTCACGAATCCGGATCGATTCGGGAACTGCCAGCGAAGTCAGTTCCTCCAGGGATTTGATGCCGATGACCTCCAGCATGCGGGCGACGTCGGCGTCGGATGGGCCGATATGGCGGTCGACGAAACTCGCAGCCTTGCGCTCTGTTGACTTCATCCGCAGCACCTCCTCACCGACCGCCCATCGATCCTCGGTCGGCCTGCGCCCCGCTCTGTCGTGGGTGCCTGAGAGATTCACCGGCAAGGCCGGCTTTCCCCTTCGGCGGGATCATCCCGATCCGCTTTCCAGAGGTGCCTCGTCCGAGCGGTTCGATTGCCTGAGAGTTTCCTGGGGCGGTTGCTCCTTCGGCGCCTGTCCCATGCCGGCTCTGTAATGCCGGTCGACAGATCTCTCCCGCACGGCGTCGACAGCTATGCAGTGCCGACTGTACACGATGTGCCGGACGTGCGACGCCGCTCTCTACTTCCGCCGAATTCGATAGGGTGGTCGCACGGAGGAACCATGACACGACTAGATGAAATCGCCCGCACCGCCTTCCTCAGCAAACACGAAGGCTGGGAAATCGAAGGGGAGACACTACGAAGGACCTTTGTTTTGAAGGACTTCAACGCCGCTCTCGGCTTCGTGATCCGGGTCGGCTTGCTCGCCGAGGTAGCCGATCACCATCCCGACATCGACATCCGGTGGAACAAGGTGACCCTGGCGTTGTCGACCCACAGCGAGGGCGCACTCACAACCAAGGACACCGAGCTGGCTCAGCAGATAGCCAGCCTGTAGCACCAACGACGGCGCCGACCCGTGCCGGGCCCTCCGGCCGGGATCGGCGCTGGATCGACGATTTCGCGCACTTTTCCCGACATTGCAGCGGGCCGCATTGATATAGTCGCCAGGTCCGGGCGGCCGCCACCGCCCAGTCAACCGATGGAGGGAGCGGTCCAGTTGCTCGAGGTGGCAAACCTGGAGGTCGTTTATCACGACGTCGTCCTCGTCTTGCGCGGCATCTCTTTTGGCGTTCCCGACGGCAAGATCGTGGCCTTGCTGGGCGCCAACGGCGCCGGCAAGACGACCGTGCTACGTGCGATCTCGGGTCTGCTCGACGTACATCACGGAGACATCACCAAAGGTGAGGTACGAGTTGACGGCCGGGCCACCCACCGGCTGACTCCGGCGGCAATCGTGAACAACGGCGTCACCCAGGTTATGGAGGGAAGGCGCATCTTCGCCGAGTTCACGGTGGAAGAGAATCTGCGAGTGGGTGCCCACACCAACCCCGGACAGCGCGAGGAGAACCTCGCCCGGGTCTTCGACCTCTTCCCTGTGCTCAAGGATCGTCGCAAGAGCACCGCCGGGTACCTCTCGGGAGGCGAGCAGCAGATGCTGGCAATGGGCCGGGGTCTCATGTCCAACCCCCGCTTTCTCTTGCTCGACGAGCCCAGCCTGGGGTTGGCCCCGCTGCTGGTCCAGCAGATCCGAGACCTGATCGTGGAGATCAACCGGCAGGGCACGGCGATCCTGCTGGTCGAGCAGAACGCAACGATGGCGCTCTCTATTGCCGAACACGGCTACGTCATGGAAACCGGCAAGATCGTTATGGACAAATCCGCCGCAGAGCTGATGCGCGACGAGGACGTTCAAGAGTTCTATCTCGGCCTCGGAAGCGCGGTGGGCGAACGCAAATCATTCCGCGACGTCAAGCATTACAAACGACGGAAGCGGTGGCTCTCATGAGTGACCAGCTGCTCACCGTGACGGACATTCATCTGTCCTTTGCCGGTGTGGTAGCCCTGGACAGGGTCGGCTTCGAGGTCAACGAGGGCGAGCTGTATGCGATCATCGGGCCCAACGGCGCCGGTAAGACCTCGATCTTCAACTGCGTCAACGGCGTCTACCGCCCGCAGCAGGGTTCGATCAACTTCGTCGGCCACGACATCATCGGCATGAGACCGAATCGCATTGCCGAGCTGGGGATGGCACGGACCTTCCAGAACATCGAGCTGTTCGAGAACCTCACGGTGCTCGACAACATCCTGCTGGGTCGCCACCTCAACTTCACTTACAGCCCGCTCGCTGCCGCCATCTACCGCGGTCGCGCCAAGCGGGAGGAGATCGAGAATCGGGCTCGAGCCGAAGACATCATCGACTTCCTCGAGATCCAGGCATTCCGCAAGAGCCTCGTCGCCATGCTGCCCTATGGGGTGCAGAAAAGGGTCGAGCTCGGCAGAGCCTTGGCGATGGATCCCAAGCTGCTGCTACTCGACGAGCCCGTCGCCGGCATGAACCTGGAGGAGACAGAGGACATCGCTCGCTTCATTCTCGATATCAAAGATGAGCTGGGCATCGCGATGATCCTCGTCGAGCACGACATGGGATTGGTGATGGACATCGCAGACCGGGTCATGGTGCTCGACTTCGGTCGCAAGATCGCAGACGGTGTGCCCTCGGTGGTACAGCAGGACCCGGAGGTCATCCGGGCCTATCTCGGCGAGGAGTTCAAGAGCGATGAACTGCATTCCGCCGAGGTCGAAGCCGCTGAGGCAGCCGGAGGAGGTTCGTCATGACGACAACCGCCGAACGTCCCCGCAGCGATACTCCGAGCCTCGTCTTCACCAGCATGGCGGCCTGGCTGCGGGATATCGCTCGCAGCGAGCCCAACCGCATCGGGCTGCGGGAAAAGGAATTTGGCATCTGGCAGGAGACCACCTACGGCGAGTATTGGGATCTAGTTAAAACGGCGGGAATGGCGCTGCGAGCCCTCGGGGTAGAACCCGATGACAAGGTCGCCATCCACTCCGAGAACCGCCTGGCATGGGTCGTATCCGACCTCGCCATCCAGGGAATCCAGGCAGTCTCGGTGGGTCTCTACCCGACCAACCCCGCTCCGGAGGTCGAGTACCTGCTCAGCCACTCCGAGTCAAAGGTGTTGATTGCCGAGGATCAGGAGCAGGTCGACAAGGCGCTGGCCGTACGTGCCGGGCTTCCACAACTCCAGAAGATCATCTACGTCGAACCGCGCGGAGTGAGCACCTACCGCGATCCGATGCTCCTTTCCTGGGAGGACTTCCTCGAGCTCGGACGGCAACACGTGGCGGAAAGCCCGAACCGCTTCGACGAGTTGGTCGACGCGATCGACCCGGAGTCAACCGCCACGATCGTCTACACATCGGGGACGACGGGTCCGCCGAAGGGAGCCATGCTGTCCCATCACAATCTCGTATGGACTGCAGCGGAAGCCCGCAGCGTCATCGCCAGTGGACAGATGCCCGAGGATATCGAGCTGTTGTCCTACCTACCCCTCTGCCACGTGTTCGGTCGCCTTTATGACCTCGCCTACGGGCTGGCCGCGCGAGCCACGGTCAACTTCGCCGAGTCGGTCGAAACGGTCGTCAGTGACCTTCAGGAGATCCAACCGACCTACTTCCCGGCCCCACCCCGCATCTGGGAGAAAATGAGCGCCGGCGCCCACGTCCGGATGGCCCACGCTTCGAGGACGAAGAAGCTGTTGTACGCCATCTTCCTCAAAGCCGGAATGTGGAATGCCGAGCGCATTCTCGAGCGTGGTTCGCGGGGGTTCGTTGGTGAGGTGGTTTATCGGCTCGGCTGGTTGTTCGTCTACCGATCCCTCCAGAAGAAGATGGGTATGTCGAAGTGTCTGCAAGCGGTTTCCGGGGCAGCGCCGATCGCCCCCGAGGTACTCAAATTCTTCATGGCCGTCGGCGTTCCAATTGTCGAGGGTTGGGGGATGACCGAGACGACGGCCATGGGAACAGTCAACAAACTAGACAAGATCAAATTGGGAACCATCGGCGAGCCGCTTGCCGGTTGCGAGATTCGCATCGCCGATGACGGCGAGATCCTGGCCCGCCATCCGGGTGTGTTCCAGGGCTACTTCAAGAACCCGCAAGCCAGCGCAGAAACCATCGATGCCGAGGGGTGGCTCCATACCGGAGACGTTGGAGAGTGGGATGACAGCCATATCCGGATCATCGATCGCAAGAAGGACATCATCATCACCGCAGGCGGCAAGAACATCTCGCCCTCGGAAATCGAGAACCGGCTCAAGGTCTCGCCGTTCATCAAGGAAGCGATGGTTGTAGGCGATCGCCGCAAATTCATCTCGGCGTTGATAGGGATCGAATTCGATGTGGCATCCAACTGGGCACAACGCAAGGGAATCACGTTCACTACATATCGCGACTTGAGTGAAAAGCCGGAAGTGATCGACCTGATCGGCAAACAGGTCGCGGAAACGAATGCCGAGTTTGCCCGGGTCGAGCAGATCAAAGAGTTCCGCTTGCTCCCGAAGGAACTGGATCACGATCAGGGAGAGTTGACGGCCACCCAGAAGATCAAGCGACGGGTTCTGGAGGAGCAGTTCTCCGAGATCATCGAGGAGATGTACTCGTGACCGAGTTCCTCCAGGCAACCGTCAACGGAATAGCTACCGGGGCGATTTACGCCCTACTGGCCCTCGGCTTCGTGATCATCTACAAGTCGAGCGAGGTGCTGAGCTTCGCCCAGTCGGGGCTGATGATCCTGGGTGCTTTCTGGGTTGTCTACTTCTCCAGCGTATTGGCCCTGAACTTCTGGGTGGCTGTGTTGCTCGGAGTATTGCTATCGGCGGTTATCGGGGTGGCGATCGAGCGCAGCATGCTACGGCCCATGGTCGGCAAGCCTGCCTTTTCCGTTGCCATCCTCACGATCGGTCTGAACATCGTGTTGACCGTCATTGGGTTCGATCTGATCGGTGTGGAGATCCGATCATTGGGCGACCCGTGGGGTATCCAGATGGTCGAGATCGGGGAACTCGTTGTTAGCCGCAAGGACCTCGCCACCATCGTGGCCAGTGTGATTGTGGTCGCCGCCCTGTTGGCCTTCTTCCGCTATTCCCGTTTCGGGTTGGCCATGAGAGCCACTGCGGTCGACCAGGAGACGGCGCTTGCCCAGGGGGTTCCCGTGGCACGGGTATTTGCGGTGGCCTGGGCGATTGCCGCCGGCCTGGCCGCAATCGCCGGGGTGTTCCTCGGCGCCGGCACCGGAGTGTCGGCGGCGATCGGGGTACGGGCAATCCGGGCACTGCCGGCGGCGGTCATCGGTGGTTTGGATTCGATCCCGGGTGCCATCGTCGGCGGATTGATCGTCGGCCTCGCTGAGGCCTACACCGTGGCCTATCAGGCCGAGTATCTCGCCTTTCTCGGTCAGAACTTCTCAACCGCCGTCGCCTATGTAGTCATGTTCCTCGTGCTACTGGTACGACCCTATGGCATCTTCGGCACTCGTGAGGTTGTGCGGGTATGAGAGGCAGACCGGGACTCATCACCGCATACCAGAGGGACATGGCGATCTTCCCCACAAACACCCAGAGGGTGTGGTTTGCCGCCTTTGCGCTGATCATGGCGCTACTCACATTCGTATTATCGGACGACCTGGCTCTGCGCGGCGCCAGCGCGGCGGCGGCCGCAGTAGGCGCCATCGGCTTGAACCTCGTCACCGGATGGGCCGGACAGATCTCGCTCGGCCATGCCTTCTTCCTCGGTGTCGGGGCCTATACCGCGGCTGCCCTGGGCGGCGAAAGCGGTGGACCAGTCATCGGACTGGGCCTGGAGATGTGGATTTGGCTTCCGGCCGCCGGTCTGGTCGCAGCTCTCGCCGGGATCGTGGTTGCACCCATCGCAACCCGGTTGCGCGGCCTGTACCTCGCCTTTGTGACGCTGGGCCTGGTGTTCATCGGAGAGCACATCTTCAGGGAGTGGGACTCGCTCACCGGCGGCATCGGCGTGGGAAGGAGCGCCGCCAGGCCGATTCTCTTCGGGTACGACCTGAGCCGCGAGGGCAGCTTCATGGGTTTCACGCTGTCGGCCGAGCAGCAGTACTACCTCTTCGCCCTGGTTGTGCTGCTGGTGATGGCATTGCTCGCCAAGAACCTGGTCCGCGGGCGGGTCGGTCGAGCCTTCTCCGCCATCCGCGATCGAGACGTTGCCGCCGAGATCATGGGAATCAACCTGGCACGCCACAAGCTGATCGCCTTCACCGTCTCTTCGTTCTATGCAGGGGTCGCCGGTGCACTCATATGGACCTTCGTGGGATTCGTGGAGCCGCGATCGTTCAGCCTGACTCTGTCCG
>JARFRN010000265.1 GCA_029287195.1 Acidimicrobiia bacterium
GCCCCATGGATTTGCCCCCACTCCCACTCGTCCGGCTTGTCCCCCAGCAGCTCTTGCAGTTCTTCCACGCCGGCGCGGAACGCAGCGTCCAGGATGGCGTCGCGGTCTTCGACTTCGGACGTTGTGGAATCGTCCCAGACGGACCATTTCGGCAGGTCCATCATTTCGCTAACAGCGAGCGACCACCTGGTGCCACCCGTCGGCCAGGAGTCCTCAACCAGATCGTCGTGAAAGGTCAGGCTGAGCAGATGCCGCCACGTTGCTTCGAATATTGCCGCTCCGGATGAGTCGACGGCGTTGAGCCGATCCCAAGCTGCGAGAAGCTCTCGAGCCCGGACCAGGGCACCATCTTCACCGGAAACGTCCAAGCCGAGGATCCACGGCAGCAACCGATCTGCATGGCGGTTGTAGTTGTCGAACTGCATCCCTGCCATGTAGTCGAGATCGATTGCCGGATTGGCTTCGATCAGTTCGACGATGCGGGCGGCCCGGTCTCCGTAGTTCCAGTCGGTCGTAAGCAAATAGGGATAGCTGCCGTCGATTACCGGGTTGTTGGCGGTGACTATGTAGCCCTCTGCTGGGTTGTATACCGACGGCAGCTCCTCGAAGGGTATGTAGCCGGTCCACTCGTACTCATTGGTCCATCCGGGCACCGGGATGCGACCATCACCGTTGCTGCGGATCGGAATCAGGCCGGGCGCCTGATAGCCGATATTGCCGTCGACATCGGCATAGACCATGTTCTGTGATGGCACGTCGAAGAGCCGCAGTGCGTTCCTGAAGGACTCGAAGTCGCGCGCCAAGTCGAGTTGCAGGACCGCATCGACCAGTGACGAGTTCTCCTCGAGCGCCGTCCACCGCATTGCTATCGCATACTCGTCCGGCATGGGTATTCCGGCGCTGTCCGCGAAGTCCTCGAGCACTCCGTAGTCGTCGCTGATGATCGGACCGTGCCGGGTATTACGTATGGTCACAGTCGCTGCATCGCCCCCGGCCACCTCGATCGTTTCGGTGCGCACCTCCATGTCAACCCATTCACCGTTGACCTCGTACTGAAAGGGGTTGGACGGGTTGATTCGCTCGACATAGAGGTCGACGACGTCGGGGCCCAGATTGGTCAGTCCCCAGGCAACTCGATCGTTGTGACCGATGATCACCCCGGGCATACCGGCGAAGGAGAACCCGGCGACGTCAAACGGGCAGGCTGCATTAAGCGGCACGCAGTGAAGGCCAACCTGGTACCAGATGGACGGCATGCGAATACCCAGGTGAGGATCGTTGGCCAGAATGGCGGCACCGGTCGTACTCCGCTCGGGGGCGATCACCCAACTGTTTGACCCGATACCGACACCTGATCCGCCCGTCGCCGAGTCGAGCAGGGCTGCGTTGTGAGCCGTCCGGCCGATGGTCTGGAAGACTTCCAGAGGTAGCGGGTCGAGCCCCGGACCTGTGACCCGCGGAGCCGAATTGCCGACGATGACCGGGTGGTCATCTGGATATGGAGGGTAGAACATGTCCACCTGGGCGGGAGTGAAGTCGTCGAGGAGGAACGACCGAGCAATCTCCTCCATCATGTTGCCGCGGAGATCCCATGCCATCACCTTTCCCCACAAGATCGAGTCGATCGCGGTCCACGGTTCCGGCGTGTAATTTCGGTTCACCGCTTCCATCACCGTGTACTCGAATCCCAGTTCAGCCGGAGACCTCTGTCCGAGATAGCTGTTGACCCCGGCGACATATCCGGTGAGGGCGTCCCTACCGAGATCGCTGGTAGAGGCGTACTGGGCGCTTGCCAGATCGCCCCATCCCATCGTCCGCAAGAAGGCGTCGGTCTCCACCTGATCCTCGCCAAACATCTCCGCAAGCCGCCCCGACCCGATGTGCCTCCAGGTATCCATCTGCCAGAAGCGGTCTTGGGCGTGAACGAAGCCTTGGGCAAGAAACAGATCGTGCACGGTGGAGGCATAGATGTGAGGAACTCCGTATTCGTCGCGGATCACATCGACGGTGGCGTCTAGACCGGAGATTGTGATATCCCCGGAAATCTGGGGGAAAGGCCGTCGCGTCGACCAGACGAGGAAGAGAAGCAGGAGAGCAACACCCACCGCCAGCCCGGTTGCTGCCCACTTCAGGACCAACAGGGTCCTGCGAAAACGAGGCGGTGACCCGAGTACTGCCTGGTCAAAGCCGTCGTCGAACTCGACAGTCCCATCTCCACTCACACCGGAACAGTACCGAGCCGTGCGGACAGCTTCCAGCGGCAGCGGCTTATCATCTATGTATGACCACTCCAGAGGAAAACAACGAAGCCACGGAACGGCCCAAGGAGCTCCCGCTCCAAGCTCACGTGGTCGAGGAGGAGGATCAGGCGGAGTCTCAAGACGAGACCGGCTCCTTCATAACGGAGCCTTCCAAGCTGATCCGAATCGCCTCGATGACCAGAGCGATGCTGGAAGAGGTGCGACAAGCCCCTCTCGATGAACTAGGTCGGCGCCGCCTCGGTGAGATCTACACAAACTCACTCGACCAGTTGCGAGAGTCGCTGAGCGACGATCTTCAGGAGGAGCTCGAGTCGATCTTCCAGCCGTTGCATCAGGAAGAGACGTCAGAGTCGGAGCTCCGCATCGTCCAAGCCCAGCTGGTGGGCTGGCTCGAGGGTTTGTTTCACGGCATTCAGGCATCTCTGTTCAGTCAGCATGCTGCAGCCGCAGCACAGCTAGATGAGATGCGGCGGAGACGCGCACTGGAGGCTGCTTCCGAGGAAACCGGAAGGACTCCGGGGCAGTACCTCTAGACGGGCCCGGCCGCTCGGATGGGCCCGGCCGCTGCGGCGCCTCATGGTGCAGGGAGTTCAGTCGCCCACACCGCCGCGCAATGCGGCTTGGGCCGCAGCCAACCGGGCAATTGGCAACCGGGGAGGACTGCACGACACATAGTCCACACCCCATCTGTGGAAATGGCCGATGGACACCGGGTCTCCCCCATGTTCACCGCAGACCCCGATCTCGAGTCCGGGATTGGCGGCTCGCCCCGCCACAATCGCCTGCTCGATGAGCCGTCCCACACCGTGCTCATCGATCCGTTGAAACGGATTGACCGGCATCAGGCCCTGCTCCACATAGGTCCGCAGGAATGCCTCCTCGGCGTCGTCGCGGCTGAGACCCATCGTCGTCTGGGTCAAATCGTTGGTCCCGAATGAGAAGAAGTCCGACTCCAGTGCCAGATCACCGGCCATCAGGGCTGCGCGAGGCAGCTCGATCATTGTCCCGATCGCGACCTCGAGGAGCCGGCCCGCTGCGTGCACCTCCTCTTCGATCATGTCGCGCACCAGGTGGAGCTCTTCGATGCTGCCCACCAGGGGGATCATGATTGCCAGCCGTGGGTCCCCGCCCGCATCCAGCCTGCGACGAACAGCCTCCAGCGCTGCAAGGACTTGCACCCGGTAGATCTCCGGCATCACAACGGCCAGCCTCACCCCGCGCAGACCGAGCATCGGGTTCACTTCAGACCACTGTTCGATGGCGTCGTCCAGCTGCTCGAGGTCTTCAACGGGAAGCCCGTCACGTCGGCGTTCGGTGATCTGCAGCTCGACATCGAGCCTTGAAGGAAGGAATTCGTGCACCGGGGGATCCAATAGTCGCACCACAACCGGAGTGCCGTCCATCGCCTCCAACAGTTCCTCGAAGTCGCCAACCTGCAAATTCTCGAGTTCCTCGAGCGCCTCGGCCCGATCATGGCCGTCCTCGGACAGCAAGATACGACGCACGACGGCGAGTCGTTCACCGTGGAACATGTATTCGGAGCGAGCCAGGCCGATACCGTCGGCACCGGCGGTTCGCGCCATCGTCGCCGCCCGCGCTGTATCGGCGTTGGCCCACACCCCGAGCCTGCGAACCTCATCGGCCCACTCGAGGAGTTGATCGAGGTAGGAGGCGGCAGGAGGTTGCGCGATTTCGTGGCTTCCGGCATAGACCTGTCCGGCTCCTCCATCGATTGTGATCGAGTCGAAGCCGGTAAACGTCACCGCTCCAATTCGGATCGAGCCTGCCGACAGCACGACGTCGGCGATCCCGGTGATTGCCGGCGTCCCCGCGGCGCGAGCAGCAACGGCGGCGTGAGAGGTTTGCCCGCCGTGGCTGGTGATCAGACCGGCCGCGCTGACAACACCGTCGAGATCTCGCGGTAGCACTTCGCGCAATACGAGGATCACATCTTCCTCTCGCTCGCCGGCAGCAATCGCGTCTTCCACCGAGAAGACCGGCCGGCCACTTGCCGCCCCCGGAGAGGTGGCCGACCCGGAAGCCACCGGCTCCCCCAACGGTGTGGATGCCAGCCGGGGATGCAACATGCCGGCAAGACACTCCGGATCAACCGCAAGGAGCGCCTGATCCCGGGTCATCAGCCCTTCACCAACCATGTCGACGGCAACTCGAACTGCAGCCTCCGGCGACCGATCGGCGGGACGAGCCTCGATCAGCCAGATCCGACCTTTCTCGCGAATGAACTCGAGCCGCACCATGTCGGCTCGCGATCGCTCCATGCGAGAAGCCGCAGCGACGACCAGGTCATGCGCTTCGGGTGCCGTGTCTCTCAGGTCCGCCAGTCCCGGGTACGCCGCCCGCGACTCAGGCCGGTTGGTTCGGGGGGAATAGACGCCGGTTGCGACACCGGAGCCGGCTGCCGGATCACGGCTAATGACGACGCCCGCTCCCGAGTCATCGTCGACGACCCCGAAGATCATCGGGTGGATCACCACCCCCATGCCTACGTCGTCAGAAATCCCGCGGGTGCGACGGAAGCGTCGCGCCTCTATCCGATCCCACGAAGCGAAGACCGCCTCGATCCCTTCGAGGATTTGGCTGTGCAGGTTCGTCGGAAGGGGACGCTGCGACACATCGACCACAACGGCCTCGTATGCCCTGCAAACGGCTTCGATCTGTGCAGGGCTCCACTCCGTTCGGTGCAGCGGCCCGACAATCTCGGCAACGATCCCTGCGTAGCGAGCAGGCGAGAGGCCGCGGAGCCGACCGATCGCTTTCAGGTACCCCAGCCTCGTCCCCAACGCAAGCGGCTGACCGCCCCACACGGCAACCTGCTCGAATGTATCCGCAGTGGCACCCAGGTGGAGAGCCGAGTTGAAGAGTCCGGGCATCTCGACGGCCGGGCTCGAACGAACAGAAAAGAGAACGGGCCTATCCGGATCGATTGCCCGCATCTTGGAATGCGATCGTTCCAGCGCGCCCTTGACCTCGTCCCAGGCGTCGTCGGGCAGATCTCCCGTCTCCAAGAAGCGACGACAGGCAACGTCGCTGATGGCAAAACCTGGAGGAACTGGAAGATCCAGTGCTGCCATCTCCGCCAAAGCGCGCCCGCGGACCCCAACCCGGGAAGCCAGGTCACCCAAGTCTGCGTCGTAGTCGACGACGTACTTCATCGTGGCCCACCTCGCGCGGAGATCCGATCGGCGGGGCGGCTACGAACAGTGTGAACTGAACATGAAAATTTCTTGACCGGACCTGGATGTGGGTGCATTATCGGCACCCGCCCTCTCTCATAGATGGAATACGTGAAATCCAGTATGCGTTTTAGAGGGTACTTGCGCCCGAGAAAGGGGTGTTTGCAATGGTGATGGCACTGGACGGGCAGATTTGGGAGCCCGAGCACGAGTGGCGTGATGATGCCGCGTGTTCCGGTGCCGATTCTGAGCTCTTCTTCCCACCCGGGGAGGACGAAGCCGCCGCCATGCCCGCCAAGCGCATATGTGCCGCCTGCCCGGTGCAGGAGCAGTGTCTGCAATACGCCCTCGCCACCAACCAGACCGAAGGCGTTTGGGGCGGAATGAGTTCTGGCGACCGTCGACGCCTCCGCAGGCGGATTCGCGACCGGGAGCGCCGCAAGCGCGCCAGCTAGCCCTGCCTTCTAGTGCATCTGGCGAAGCCACCCCCCTATAGGCGTCCCGGCTACGCCCCACCGAGTGAGGGTCAGCTTTCGGTGATCGTTACCGAATTGATGACGCAGTCGTCGTGGGGACGATCCTGGGCCCCGGTTGGGGTGGCTGCGATCGAATCAATCGCGTCCATGCCTGCGGTGACCCTGCCAAAGATGCTGTAGGAGTGAGGCAGGCCGTAGTCGCGGTGCATGATGAAGAACTGCGAACCGTTGGTATTGGGGCCGGCATTGGCCATCGCAACGGTGCCGCGGCTGTAATCCCCCGGACCTTCGAGTTCATCGCGGAACCGGTATCCCGGACCACCTGTTCCTGTGCCCGTCGGGTCACCACCCTGAATCATGAACCCGGAGATCACCCGATGAAAGATGACGCCGTCGTAGAAGCCATCTCGGGCCAGAAAGACGAAGTTGTTGACGGTCTGCGGTGATTTGGCGGCATCGAATTCGATGGTGATATCGCCGTGGTTGGTGTGCAGAGTGGCCGAATATGACTTGGCGAGATCGATGGTCATCTCGGGCGGAGCGTTGTATTGAGCCATTGGGTCTCCGTTCTTGTCGCGTAATCGGATTGATTGGTTCGTCAGCGGCGGCGCCTGCCGCGTGACATCGGATGGGATCGCTTACCCCGGAAAGGGGCAAGTTCGGGATCGGGCTTCCAGGCGGCCAGGTCTTTGACCCGGTCGTCATTGGAGAACATCTTGATGATGGGCACATTCAGCCCGGCGCGACGCTGGATACCGAGCACCTCGTTGACCTGGTCCCACTCCACGAACGTGACCACCAGACCCGACTCGCCGGCGCGTGCAGTCCGGCCGGATCGGTGCACATATGTCTTGGGATCGTCTGGAGGGTCGTAGTGAACGACGACGTCGACATCGTCGATATGCAGGCCCCGAGCCGCAACATTGGTGGCCACCAGGACCGGGCTCTTACCCGACGCGAAACCCGCCAATGCCCGATCGCGCTGCCGCTGATGAAGATCACCATGGATAGGATTCGCCTCGACACCCAGTTTCTGGAGTTCCCGAGCGACCCGATCGCACTCGGCTTTGGTCCGGGTGAACAGGAGGATTCGCCCCGACGCCTGCGCAATGGCCGCCGCCATCTTCACCTTGTCCATGTGGTGAACCTTGAGGAAGCGATGCTCCATGGTCTCGACAGTCTCCTCGCCCGGTTCGGCGTTGTGTCGCGCGGGATCTTCCATGTAGGCGCTGACCAGCGTGCCCACTTGACCATCGAGCGTTGCGGAGAACAGCAGTGTCTGATGCTCGACGGAAACCCCGCTCATGATGCGCCGCACTTGCGGCAGGAAACCCATGTCCGCCATCTGGTCGGCTTCGTCGATAGTGACCATCTGGACGTCGTCGAGGAATATCTCGCGCCGCTCGATCAGGTCGATCAATCTTCCCGGTGTGGCGATCACGATTTCGACCCCGCTGCGCAGCGCCTTCGTTTGGGCTCCCATCGAAGAACCCCCGTAAATCGCCGAAGTCCTGAAACCGCGAGAACCGGCAAGATCCTCGAGCACGATCGTTACCTGCTGGGCCAGCTCCCGGGTGGGGACGAGCACAAGTGCACGCGGCCTCTTTGGTCGCGCCTTCTCCAGTTGTTGGACCATCGGAAGGCCGAACGCCAGCGTCTTCCCGGATCCGGTCTTCGCCTTGCCGCATACGTCCCGACCGTCGAGCGCATCAGGGATAGTCAGCGCCTGGATCGGGAATGGAGAGCCGATCCCCTGGGACTGCAGGAGGGCTACGAGGTCGTCATCAACACCGATAGATTCAAAGGTTGCGGTCTCGGTCAAACTCATCAGTCATCTTGTTTCGAGGTGCGCCCGGAACCGTCCCCCCGGCGGCAGAGCACCCCCAACCTAGTCGGCGTCAGCCGGGCTGATGTCGATTAGTACCAAGATTCCAGCGCGCTGATGACGACTGCCCGCACTGCGATGCTCGAGTTCCGCGTTCAAATCCGCTCCGACAAGCACGATGAGACCGGATATGAAGAACCACAGCAAGCGCACGATGGCGCCGCTATCAGCCGAGCATGTCGATGTCGATGGCAAACAGCTGATCTGCTCCGGCCTTGACCGCCGGTGCCCATCCGGCAGCCTGGGGAAGGATCTGGTCGGCGTAGAACCGGCAAGTGTCGATCTTGGCCTGCATCCACGGATCCTCACCGTTGTCCCCAAGCAACTCAGCCGCCACCACCGCCAGACGTGCTAGGTAGTAGGCACCGGCGACGACGCCGAACTGCCTCAGATACGGCGCAGCTCCGGCGAGACTTTCGTTGGGATCGGTCGTCGCCAGCAGCCAATCGGTGGTCTCCCGCAGACCGGCGATGGCGGTGGCGAGCGACCGCCCGATATCTGCCAGACCGTTGCCGTCGGCGTGCAGCCTGTCTGCTGTTGCCTGCATCTCGTCGAGATATCCGGCGACGACGGTGCCTTCAGCCATCGGGAGCTTGCGCATTACCAGGTCGATGGCCTGGATACCGTTGGTGCCTTCGTAGATAGGCGCAATCCGCGAGTCTCGCCAGTGCTGCGCGGCGCCGGCTTCTTCCACGAAACCCATGCCGCCGTGGATCTGCACACCGAGCGACGTGAGTTCTACTCCGAGATCGGTCGCCCACGCTTTGGCCACCGGCGTCAACAGCGCCATCCGGTTGGTACCCCGCAATCTCGCTTCCTCGTCGGCACCGTGATGCCGCAGGTCGCCCGCTGCCGACGTATCGAGGATCAGTGCTCGCATCGCCTCGATATTGGCTTTCATCGTCATCAGCATCCGGCGAACGTCGGGGTGTTCGATGATCGGAGAAGCCTCGCCTTTGGGAGCGCCGATGGCCCTGCCTTGTCGGCGTTCCTTGGCGTAAGCCAGGGCGAGTTGGTAGGCGCGCTCGGAGAGGCCGAGTCCTTCCAAACCGACATGCAAACGGGCGTCGTTCATCATGGTGAACATGCAGCGCATCCCAGCATTCACCTCACCGACGAGGTAGGCGACGGCTCCCCGCTGCTCGCCGTACGCCATGACCGCGGTGGGACTGGCGTGGATGCCGAGCTTGTGCTCGACGCCGACGCATTCAACGTCGTTGCGCTCCCCGAGACTGCCATCGGCGTTGACCAGGTACTTGGGGATCAGAAACAGCGAGATGCCCTTTGTTCCCGGAGGCGCCTCAGGTGCCCGGGCGAGAACGAAGTGAATGATGTTGTCGGCCATCTCGTGCTCACCCCACGTGATGAAGATCTTGGTCCCCTGTACGCGCCACGTGCCGTCGTCCGCCGGCCATGCCTTGGCTCGCAACGCCCCCACATCGGACCCGGCCTCGGGCTCGGTCAGTGCCATCGTGCCCGACCATTCGCCGGTGGTCAGCTTTTCGAGGTATGTGGCTTTGAGTTCGTCGCTGCCGTGGGCCCCGAGAGCTTCCACAGCACTCGAAGTGAGCATCGGGCAGAGAGAGAAAGCCATATTGGATGCAGTCAGCATCTCCTGAACGGCAGTGGACATAACGCCGGGGAACCCGTGACCGCCGTATTCCATATCACCCTTGATCGCGCCCCAACCGGATTCGACGAACTGCCGGTAGGCCGCAGTCAGTTCATCGGGGACGGTGACGGAGCCATCGTCGCCGCGCCGGATCCCCTGGCTGTCGCCGATGCTGTTGGTCGGGGCAACCACCTCGGAGAAGAAACGCCCCGCCTCATCGAGAGCGTCGTAGACATCTTCGGCTTCGACGTGTTCGAAACCCGGGAGGTCGGACACAGCTTCCAAATCGGCTATGTGCTCGAGGACGAACTTGATATCGCGCAGCGGGGGCCGGTAGTCACTCATGGGGCCAGGATAGATGCGCCGGGCGCACGCCATCACAGCCGGCCGGAGGTCGATAGTCTTGACATAGACCCGATTACGGAGGCACACCATGCCGAAGAACCGCCGGCGTCGCCGGCGACCTTGGAGGCACTCGTCCGCACCGTCGGAACGATCCACGCCAGCACCGGATGCCAAGGCCCCTCCGGCATGGGACACCATTCCGCCGACAGTCGGACTGGCCGCCCAACCCGATTCGTATCTCCGCAAGAAGAGCCCTAGGTAGGCGCGGCAGTGCCGATCCTTGAGCTTCTACCGGAGGAGGCTGGTGCGGCCGTCGGCCAGGGTCTGTTCGCGAGTAAGTCGCACCGCCAGTCCGCAATGCGATTCGTTCCGGTGCTGGACCTCGCCCCTGCCCGCCGCGAACATGGAGGCTATGGACGTCGACATTCGTAACACGCCGCCACCGGCCGACTGGGGTGTGACCGTTTCCGACGATGAGGTCGAGCAGCTTGCTGAACGATGGCGCCACCGCGACTTTCCACTGCCGGCATGGGACTACCCGGGGCTGCCACGAGGTTTGGACGCCCCGAATTGGTACACCCTATGCGTGGTGGCGTGCTCGGTGTTGGCGTGCATTTGGCCACCTGAAGGCAAGCAGATGTGGACGACCCATTTCGAGGGTGACGACCTCGATGACGCCCCCGCGATCTTCTCCTGTTTCACCCGCAGAATCCGCAGTGGCACTGTAGATCTCACCGTCTTCTCCCGGCTGACCCCGGAGAAGTTCTTTGCAGGCGACGGAACCCTGCAGTTGCTCGCCGAACGCTGGAACCGGCTCAACCAGGTGGCAGACGCGCTTTGTTCTGAGTGGGGCGGGTCGGCGGCAAACCTGGTCGCCGCCGGCCGGTTCGACGCAGAGCAGGTAGTGCAACTGCTGATAGACACTGTGCCGGGATTCAACGATGCCCCCAATTCGCCGGCGGGCCGGCTCCCGTTTCACAAGCTGGCTCGACTGGCCACCGCGATGATGTCTGCTGGAGGCAGCATCGCCTTCAGCGGTCTCGAGCGGCTCCCGGTGTACCCCGACTACATGCTGCCGCGGGTCTTGAGACATTCCGGCGTCCTCAACTACTCGCCCGAGCTGGCAACTGCCGTGGACAACCGAAAGCTGATACCGAAGGAATCGCGTTGGGAACTGGCCATCCGCTGGGCCACCGTCTACAGCGGTGACCGACTGGCGGATGCGCTCCGCAGCCGCAGTGTTGCGGTAACGACGCCGGCTCTCGACTACGCGCTTTGGGAGAGCGCCGTTCTCGGCCCGGATGCGGCTGACATGGGTGAGCATCACCGAACGCTCACCCTGGCTTACTGAGGTTTTCGGGCGTAGTACGGTTCCTTCCTGGAGCCGGGCAGGATCATGACCTATTCGTCAACGAATGTGGAGCAGAATCGGCTCGGCCGCGCCCATTTCACAGCACTGTTGTCGATGATCATGGCCTTGGGCGCCCTCGCGATCGACATGATGCTGCCCGCCTTCGACGACATGCGGACCCACTTCGGACTCCCCGCCGACTCCACCCAGGTGGCCCAAGTAGTCACTGCTTTCTTGGTTGGCATGGCCGTCGCCCAGGCCTTCTACGGCCCGCTCGCCGACCGGTTCGGGAGGAAACCCGTCCTCTATGCAGGATTTGTGATCTACGGGCTGGGAGCACTTGGTTCGCTCCTCGCCCCCACGCTCGAACTCGTGCTCGTCAGCCGATTCATCTGGGGAATAGGGGCGGCATCACCCCGAGTCGTAGCCGTCTCCATCGTGCGCGACACCTACGCCGGAGATGAAATGGCCAAGGCGATGTCGTTCATAATGGCGGTCTTCATCATGGTGCCCGTAGTGGCGCCCACCGTCGGGGCGGGGCTGATCCTCGTGTTCCCCTGGCAGTCGGTGTTTGCCGCCGGGCTCGTGTTTGTTCTCGTTGTGGCTATCTGGGCAAGGGTGTTGCCGGAAACCCTGGATCCTCAGAACCGGCTACCCATCGATCGAAGAGCTATTGCTGCGGCCACCAAGGAAGTACTCACCAACCGGCAAACGTTTGGTTACATGATGGCAATGACCATGACATTCGGGGTCTTCAGCTCCTACCTGGCCAGCTCCGAGCGCATCTTCGGGGAGATCTACGAGAAGCCTGACCAGTTCCCGTTCATCTTCGGCGCGCTGGCGGCCACGATGGGTGTAGCGATCCTGATGAATGCGTCCATTGTCGAGCGGGTAGGCGCCAAACGAATGGTTCATCTGGCCCTCGCAACATACGTTGCGGTCGCGCTCGGCTTCTGGGCGATCGCAGCAGCCGCCGGTGGCCGACCCTCTTTCCCGATCTTCATGGTCGGGATGATGGCGATGCTGTCCCTGCACGCCATTCTGATACCGAACTTCAACTCGATCGCCATGCTCCCCATGGGTCACATCGCCGGGACGGCATCGGCGGTCATCGGCACGATCTCGTTGGCGGGAGGCGCGTTCCTGGGGTCGATAATCGACCGCCAATTCACGGACACAGTCAGCCCTCTGGTTGTGTCTTTTGTGCTGTTTGGGATTGTTGCCCAGGGGTTCATTGCGTGGGCCGAACGCGGCAAGCTGTTTTCTCGCCGGACTGAGTCGCCCGGATCTCCCTGACACGCCGACACCGCCGGGAGCCGCGGTCGTGATCGGCGACAGTACTCTACGTGGCAAGGCCCGAGGTGGAGGACGCATAGTGTCGCCCCGCCGTAACGAGAAGGATGAGAGGTATGGCTACACCGCACATCTCCGCCGAGCCCGGGGATTTCGCCGACACCGTATTGCTGCCGGGTGATCCGCTGCGGGCCCAGCACATCGCCGAGAATTTCCTCCATGACGCTCGGCAAGTTACTGCCGTCCGCAACATGCTCGGCTTCACCGGAGCCTATGAGGGCAAGAGCATCTCCGTTATTGGGACGGGGATGGGCGTTCCCTCGGCCAGCATCTACGGGACGGAGCTGATCAACGATTACGGAGTCAAGAAGCTGATCCGGATCGGTAGCTGCGGGGCCCTTTCCTACGATCTCGAACTGCGCGATGTTGTCATCGCCATGGGTGCCTGCACCGACTCCAATGTGAACCGGGCTCGTTACGGCGGCTATGACTTCGCTGCGATCGCCGACTACGGGCTGCTGCGGGCGGCCGTGGATTCCGCAGAGGCGCACGGCAACAAGGTCCACGTGGGCAACATCTACACCGCCGATCTGTTCTACCACCCGGACAACGAGGATCGGGTTGCCTTCAACCAACGCATGGGGGTTCTGGCGGTGGAGATGGAAGCCGCCGGCCTCTACGGCCTGGCCGCCGAGCACGGTGCGCGCGCCCTAGCGCTCATGACGGTTAGCGATCATGTTCTCACCCATGAGGCCACCAGCGCCGAGGACCGCCAGACCACTTTCAACGAGATGGTGGAGATCGCACTGGAGACCGCGGGCGCGGTCGATTGACCGGGATTTACGAAATGTAAAAACTCGCAGTTTGTCGCTAGCCTTTTTGGTATGACAACACACGACAAGCCAATCGATTGGGTCAAGAACCCGCGCGCCAAGACCATCGCATCCAGCGATGCGGTCAATGCGGTGTTCCCGCCCGGGGTATTCGAGGAGGCCCGCCGATTCCACCGCCAGATACCCGGCTACCGGCCCAGCCCGCTCCGCAACCTCTCACACCTTGCATCGATGCTGGGTGTCGACAGCATCTGGGTAAAGGACGAGTCGGTTCGACTCAATCTGAATTCGTTCAAGGTCCTCGGCGGATCGTTCGCCATCTACCGGTTCATCAAATCGAAGCTCGGCCTCGAAGGAGAAGACCTCTCCTACGAGGACTTGGTAGGCGAGGCAATCAAAGCCAAAATCGGCGACATCACATTTGCCACTGCCACCGACGGCAACCACGGCCGGGGGGTGGCCTGGGGCGCGTCCAAACTCAACTGCAACGCGGTGATCTATGTCCACAAGGACACATCGACCGCCCGCATCAAAGCCATCGAGAGCTACGGCGCCGACGTGCGCGTCATCGACGGCACCTACGACGATGCAGTCCATCAGGCCAGCATCGACGCAGATGCAAACGGCTGGCATGTCATCTCCGACACATCCTGGGAGGGATATACCGACATCCCGAGCTGGGTGATGCAGGGTTACACGACAATGCTCTCCGAGACCCAGGAGCAACTGGCGGGGACCGGAATCGTCAAGCCAACCCACGTCTTCGTGCAAGCCGGCGTCGGCGCCCTGGCTGCGGCAACGATCGGCTTCTACAGCAGCAGGTTCGGGGCCGATCGCCCGACCACGGTGGTAGTCGAACCGAGCGAGGCCGAGTGCCTGCTGGAGTCGGCCCGGATCGGTGACGGCAAGCCCCATGACGTTGGGGGTGATTTGCAGACGATCATGGCCGGTCTCGCATGTGGCGAGCCGAGCCCGATCGCCTGGGATGTCCTATGGGACACGGTGGATGCTTTCGTGGCCTGCCCCGATTACGTGGCCGCCAAGGGAATGCGCGTCTACGGGATGCCGCTGGCAGGCGACCACTTCATCGTCTCCGGGGAGTCGGGGGCAGTAACGCTTGGTGCGCTGATGTTCATTGCGGAGTATCCGGAGTACGCCGATCTCAAGGAGTACATCGGCCTCGGCCCCCACTCGCAGATTCTGCTGATCAACTCCGAGGGCAACACGGATCCCGAGTACTTCCGCCGCGTCGTTTGGGAGGGGGCCGATTCGGTACCCCGCGAGTACCGCTGGGCACCGCACCCGGTGGGGACCAGCTAGGCGCCCAATTTCACGATTCGCATGTTGCGGGGAGGGCCCGCCGGGCCCTCCCCGCTAGGACGACCCAGAGGCCATTAGGCCTCCACGTGTTTGTGTCCGCCGCAGCATGCACTTCACCACCCCGGTCAACGCGACTTATTCATGGTGAGATAGCCTGAAATGAGGACACAAACTCGGCAGGGATCCGAGAGGGCACATGAACCCCGATGCCGAACGGCGTTTCCGCGAGGCCTATCAAGCTCACTTGCCGTCGGTCTATGCATACTTCAAGCGTCGCACCGATGTGCAGACTGCCCAGGACGCCACTGCGGAGACCTTCCTTGTGGCGTGGCGTCGCATCGAACGTATGCCGGAAGGGGACCGAGCCCTCCCCTGGCTCTACTCGGTGGCCCGTAGGGTGCTGGCCAACCAATACCGCAGCCAGCGGCGGCGCGCCCGGCTGGCCGAAAAAGTGGGTGCCGTCGCCCAAGAACCCACGCCCACGCCCGAGACAATCGTGATGCGCAATCGTCAGCACGAGGAAGTGCTGGCGGCTCTGGCTCGACTCAAGCCCGACGATCAGGAGTTGCTCCGACTGGCGGTCTGGGAAGAGCTCCCTCACCGTCTCATCGCCGAGGCGCTCTCCTGCAGCCGCCACGCCGTTGATCAGCGCATCTACCGGGCTGCGAAACGATTGGCGAGAGAAATGCAGCATGCCGAACACATACACGTTGGCGGGACGACCCCCGACGAACAGACAGGAACCCTGTGATGAATCGGCTTGACGAAGCACTCGAGAGACTGCGGATCGCCAATGCAGTGCCCCGCATCGAAGAGGTGGACGCCGATGAACTCGAGGTCGTGACTGCCCTGTTCGACGAGAGGAGGTCGAGAATGACCGCCAGATCGAACGAGCAACCGATTCGTACCTCGCCCGGGCCCGGTCTTCCGAGGCGAGCCGTCTTGGCTTTCGCCACAGCCATGACCCTGGTCCTCGCTGCGGTCGGTGTGGTTGCCCTGATGCCGGGTGGTAAAGACGAGGTGGTCTCCCTACAGACCACTGCTCCCACCGTCATGAGCACGGTCACCCCAACCACCGTGCCGCCGACGACCACCGGGCCGGTCGACACCACCATCGCATCACTACTCACCACCTGGACTCGGGTGCCGCACGACGATGCAATATTCGGTGACGGGTCCATGGGAGTCTCGATAAACGACTTGACCCTGGGCAACAATGGGCTGGTTGCAGTAGGGACGGTCCTGTGGCAAGACGGATCATCACAGGGAGCCGCCTGGATTTCCCCGGACGGGGATTCTTGGCTCCGCGTCCCACACGATGATGCGCTGTTCGGGTCTCGCTATGGCGATACCACCCTCAACGACGTTGTTGCGTTCCAAGGTGGGTACCTGGCCGCAGGATGCAACGACGAGAGCCCCCAGCTGCTTGCCTCAGCCGATGGACTGTCATGGTCGGCAGTAGACCTCGGTGACGATCTGTTCGCCGAACCGAGCTATGAGGACCTACTGGCCGGCTGGGCACGGCGCGATGCTGCCTTTGATGCGGGAACACAAGGCCTTGGCTGGTTCATCTCCGGCCTGGCGGTCTCGGATGACCGGATCGTGGCAGTTGGATCCGCCGGATTCGGTCAGGGGTCACCGGTCACGGGAGTCTTCGATGGTGGCCGGTTTGCCGCCGTATGGACGTCGACGGACGGCGTCACTTGGACCCGGGTGCCGCATAACGAGGCGGTATTCGGCGGTCTCGAGGACGGGGAGCAGTCGATGACCGCGGTGGCGGCAACGTCTCGAGGGTTTACGAGCATCGGCGCCGATCGATCCGGCTCGGATTTCGATGCTGCTGTTTGGCTATCCGAGGACGGCATTTCGTGGCAACGAGTTCCCCATGACGAGTCGATATTCGGCGGCGACATGGCGGACGGCCGCCGGCTCGATCAGACGATGGTTGATCTGGTTACGGTAGGCGATGGGTTGCTCGTGGTCGGCACCGAAATCGCCGGCCCACAGGTTCCAGAAGACCTATCGGAGGACGACGCAGACCTCGCGGTATGGCTGTCGCCCGACGGCGCGACCTGGCAGCGCCTCCCCCACGACGAGAGCGTCTTTGGGGGCGTAGACGACCAGAACGTGTGTTGCGTGGCAATGCTGACAGAAGGATTCATGGCTGTTGGCAACGAGCGCAGCAACAGTGCGACCTGGGACCCACTGGGATACGAGGCAATCGTTTGGGTCTCTGACGACGGCGTCCATTGGAGCAAATCTGCGACCGGTGAGTTCCCCCCGGGTTCGTTCATGAAATCGGTCCTGACCGTGGGTACCCGTGTCGTGGCGGTCGGCGGAATCAACAACGACGACCCCCTTGGTGCCGGCGTCGGCGCAATGTGGATTCGGGAATAGCAGCGATCGAAAGCCGCCCGGCACCGATTGATCGATGACTTCATGATGAGGTGTAGCCGCCTCACCCGGGTTGCAGAAGCTGTCGTCCGGCCATTGACCTGGTCCGTGGCGCTACCGAGCCAGCCTCGACGCCGGATGTGCAGCACTTCTCCGATCAGCCGGCGATTGGGCGAATCATCATCCAGAACGGCGCCTGGAGGTCGGTAACCGAGATCTCCCTCTCGACCTCGAACCCGAATCGAGCGTAGAAGCCCAGGTTTCGTTGCTCGGTGGTGTCCACGTAGGTGGGCATCCTGTCGGCGTCGGCTCTCCGCAGTCCGGCTTCGACGAGAGTGGAACCGAGTCCTTTGCCTTGGCAATCAGGATCGACGCCGAGCACCTCCAGACTCCAATGCGGCTCCGGCATGAGCGCCCCCCGCTGCTTGTCGACTTCGCGAGGGAGCGCCACGACCCGTTTGAGATCCGGTCGCGGCGTTCGAACAATCCAGCGCAGCGGCGCCAGGCCCGACATGAGGAAGGCGGCCCATCCGAGCTTCCTTCCGGGTGGCATCCACAGCGCAACAGCCCCAAAATCTGGAGTTGCCTCGACTATGCCGCCCCCGGCCGCAACCATCCTGGCGGCTCCCGCAAACATGGCGCACCGCAGCTCGGTATCGGACATCATCACCGACCACAGGGGATCCTCCGAGAAGGCCCGACCCAGCACCAGGCCGGCGTATGGGAAGTCCCTGCGGTCGAGCGGCACCACTCCCGGTTGCTGTTCCCCCTTGGGGCCGGCATTCATCGGGTCCCTCCCCGGTAACTCCGCTCATCATCAACCGGAACCCGGCGAAGTGTCAGGGGTCGAACGTCACAAGAGTTTCGACCCACCGCGAACACTTGCAACCAGGGCTCCGCACCCAAGGGTAGGCAGAGGTTGCGTCCATGTTGACCGAGTTCAACCTGCTCCGCAGAGGAAAGCGGTGGATCAGCGGCGCTCCGAATCCAGGAAGTAGAGCTTCTGCACGCCGAACCCCTTGATCTCGAACTCGCCACGTTCGGAGAGGTTGAAGTCGTCGCGCAGGTACTCGGCGGTCTCCTCGTTGAGCGTTATCCGCATGGGCTCACTTATCTGCTCCATCCTGGCTGCAAGGTTGACACCGGGACCGAACAAGTCATAGACATACTTCTGAATTCCAACGAGCGAACCGATGACCGGTCCGGTATTCATACCCAGCCGTGCCCGCCACTCCTGCGGATGAGCTGCGTTGCGCCGCTCTAGGTACCGCCGCATTCGGAGCGCCACCCGGGCGATATTCACCGCATGGTCCGGGTTGAGTTCCGGCATCCCCGAGACGGCCATGTAGCCGTCGCCCATGGTTCGGATTCGCTCGCAACCGAACATCTCGACGATCTGATCGAAAGCAGAGAAGATGTCGTTCAGCTCTGAGATCGTTGCACTCGGATCATGGGAAAGCGCCATGTCGGTGAAGCCGACGAAATCGAGCATCAAGATCGACGCCGATTCGAAACGCTGTGGAGTCGTGGTCCCGTAGTCCTTCAGTTCCTCGTACACCGCACGTGGCATGACGTTGAGCAGCAGCCGCTCGACTCGCTCTTTCTCACGTTGCAGCGAGCGGGCATTCTTCTCCGACATGTCGGAGTACGAATCGAGCATGTACTGGACTTCCTTCTCCTTGGAGACGTCCCAGACCTCCACCAATATCAGCTCGTCTTCTGTGCTTTCGAAGGGGCGAAGATGGACCCGAACCGGGAAGCTTCGCTCTCCCTTGAGACCCTCGCTCTCGAATCTGAAGGCTCCCCGTTCCTCGAGTCGTGTCGACGCCCGGTCGGATTTGAAGTCATCCAGTCGGGAGAGCAACGTATCCTCCTCCAGCTCTGCGGCTGCAGGGAACCACTGAAAGAACTTGGCGTTCTCGAAGATGATGCGCCAGGTTTGGCGATCGACCAGCGCAACCGCGGTGTCGATCGACTGCAGCATCTGGCGGTAGTCAATTGCGGGTACCGTCGCGGCAGATTCAGATGTGGAATCAGTGTTCATTGATTATGTACACCCTGCGGCTTTGGATCTCGCCTATGACGTGGGCGATGTCGCTCTCGTCCATATCGAAATCCTCGAGTGTCTCCCGAAACAGGGCGCACATCTCATCGAACGCAGCGTCGTCGATGTTCAGGTGCCGATGTACCCGTTCCAAGTGCTCGTTGGAATAGCTGGCGGGACCCTGCATCATCGAAGCGACGAATTTCGTCTGATGGTCGATGAGCGTCTTGGTGTCGACACCGACGAAGAACGGGCTCAGGATCGGCGATTGGAGCGCCTCGTCGTAGAAAGCCGAAACGATCCGGCTCACCATGGCAAACCCGCCTACCCTCTCGAATATCTTCTCTCGCATATCAGCAACCCCGCCGCCTTCTCGCCTTCGCATGGTAGCGAGCGGGTTCTGGCGGTGTCCATGGCTCCAAGAGAGAGCCCATTCGGCGAAGCGACGCTCATCTCACGATGTGGATGAGCGTTCGTCCTCACCTCAGGTTGTGGCTTCTGCGGACTCGCTCCGGCACCACCGGGTGCGGGCTTGACTCAAGGCAACGAGCAGAGCTTGGATTTGTCTAGATCTAAAAGCGACCCCTCCGCGACCCGCGAGTACTGGACGGCACGTAGATGGAAGTTGTGGCACTCGTAGCCTTCATCACAATCATCGTTTCGATCGTGTGGACCCACTTCTGGGGCGCCCCCTGGGTACCGACGTCACGGGCGCTGGTCCACAACATGCTGACGATCGCCGAAGTGGAACCGGGCGACGTTGTCTACGACCTGGGGTGTGGCGACGGCCGTGTCATCATCACCGCGGCCAGACGGTTCGGTGCGCAGGCAGTCGGCATCGAGATCGATCCGCTGCGTTATGTCTGGTGCCAGCTGCTCATCACCTTGTTGCGGCTGCGCAAGCGCGTCAAGGTCGTCTTCGGTGATTTCTTCAGCCAAGACCTGAGCGATGCCGACGTGGTCACCTGCTACCTATTGCAGGACACAAATCAGAAGCTCGCAGTGAAGCTGCTCGGCGAATTGCGGCCTGGTGCTCGCGTCGTATCCAACACCTTCACCTTCGTCGGAATCCAACCGGTCCGCGAGCACGGCCGGGCACGAGTGTATGTGTTCCGTCCCGAGGCGGAGTCACCGACGGCATAGAGACCGCACGTCTCCCAGGATGCGCTCGGGGGGTTCGCCGCCGAGAACATACTGCCCCAGCCACGATCAGGATCGGCTCGGCAGCACCGCCGGAACAGCGACCAGAAGTGCTCCGGTCACCATGCGCGGAGGCTCGGGAGGGCCGGCAACTCCTCCCCTGCGGCCCTGAGGAGGAGCGGGTGAAATCCAGAGAGTTCTGACGGGAGCTCATCCTCACCTGCATTCGATTGAATGGTGCTCGCAAACCGCGATTCGCGGGCCGCGCGCTCCCCTATCGCCCGCTACCCAACGGCGCGACAATCTCTGTGAACCGCAAAGGAGAATCTGGCATGACAGCCCGTTTTGCGTACGTACCAATGGCTTCGACCCTCCATGACCGGGAAGCCCTCAACAGGCTGATCGCCGACTACGTGCCTCCGCTCGCACAGCTCGGGGCCGAGCGGCTCGCTCCGACCGGGGCAGGAGCGGCGCAGCCTCTCATAGTCTTCGTCGTCACCGGAGGCACCGAGCAAAGCATCTTGGAGCTATGGGAGGACCGCACCGAGACCGCGCCCGGCGAACCTCTGATCTTGCTCGCACATCCCGGCCACAACTCGCTCCCGGCCTCCCTCGAGGCGCTGGCCCGCCTCCATCAGCTCGGGGCCGCAGGGCGCATCATCTATCTGCAAGGACCCGACGATCAGAATGGATTGGAACTCCTCCGGGAAGCAATCGCCGACCTCCAAGTTCGCCGAGCCCTCCGTGAGGTCCGGATCGGCCTGGTTGGTCCGCCCTCGGACTGGCTCGTCGCCAGTAGTCCCAACCCAGGAGTTGTGCGCGAAGTGTGGGGCCCGCATGTCGTCCCGATTGATCTCGACGCCGTGTACGAGCAGTTTCGCAGCGTGGCAGACCCAGCCCCGATGGCCGCAGAGTTGATCGACCATGCCGAAGCCATGCTCGAGGCCAGCCCGGCCGAAGTCGACGAAGCCGCCCGGTTCGCCGCGGCACTCCGATCAGTGGTTGCGGATCAGCATCTGGACGCGGTCACCGTGCGTTGCTTCGATGTTATCGAGGCTCTCGGCACCAGCGGATGCATGGCCCTCTCCCGGCTCAATGATGACGGAGTGATCGCCGGCTGCGAAGGCGACCTGGTTTCCACCGTCGGCATGATCTGGGTCGACAGGCTCCTCGGCATCCTCCCTTGGATGGCCAATCCGGCCCGACTCGATGTCGAAGCCAACACGGTCTGGCTGGCCCACTGCACCGTACCCCGTTCCCTGGTCGAGTCCTTCTCCATACGTTCCCACTTCGAGTCAGGCATGGGAGTCGGCATAGAAGGACGATTCCCCGGCGGTCCGGTGACACTGCTGCGCATCGGCGGGACCGCCATGGACCGGTTGTGGGCTGCGGAAGGAGAGATACTGCAGACGGGATCCGACCCCAGCCTGTGCCGGACCCAGATTGAAGTTCGGCTCGGCGGCGAGAAGGTATCCGATTTGCTGGAGGCGCCGTTGGGTAATCACCTCATCGTCGTAACCGGCCATCACCGGAAACGCCTAGAACACTGGCAGTCGACCATGGTTCCCGAGCACCTCACTCTCGCGTCGGCTCCGCAGCCCTGAGAGCCCAGGCCACCTACTGCCCACACCTTGGTTTCTGTTGTACAGAACCCAAGGTCCATTTCATCATCCCTTGACACAGACTGAACGTTCATTCATAATGAACGAATATTCAGTCAGTAAGGAGGAACACAAGATGGCCTGGAACACCTCCGATATCCCCAACCTCAACGGCAAGGTCGCCGTCGTCACCGGAGCCAACGGTGGGCTCGGGCTCGAGTCCGCCAAGGCACTCGCCGGCGCCGGCGCCCACGTTGTGATGGCGGCCCGCAACCAGGAGAAGGCTGCAACAGCTCGCAGCGAGATACTGGCCGCTCACCCCAACGCATCGCTCGAGATCGTCGAACTCGACCTCGGTTCGTTCGACAGCGTCAAGGCAGCGGCTGAGAATATTGCCGCCAACCACCCCGAGATCGACATCCTCATCAACAACGCCGGCTTGATGGCGATGCCGGAACGAAGGACCGTCGACGGCTACGAGATGCAGTTCGGCGTCAACCACCTTGGGCACTGGCTGTTCACCGCCGGTCTGCTCGAGCCGATCCTCGCCGCCGATGCAGCCCGGGTTGTGACGGTAACCAGCACGGCTCACCTCACAGGTCGGGTAGTCGATCCCGAAAACGTCAATATGGAAGGCACATACTCGGCGTGGGGCGCCTACGGACGAGCCAAGCTGGCCAACTTCCACTTCGCTCTGGGCCTACAGCGTGAGTTCGAGAAGCACGGGGCGAAGGCACAGAGCCTCGTGGCCCATCCGGGCCTGTCTCACACCAACCTGCAAGTGCATACGGTCGAACAAGGCGGCGGCGGCCGGTCTGCTCCATTCTGGGCGTGGATGGCCAAGCACACCGGGATGCCTGCAGACAGGGGTTCACTACCCCAGCTACGGGCTGCCACCGACCCGAACGCCAAGGGCGGCGAGTTCTACGGCCCACGCTGGGGGAACAACGGGGCCCCGGTTCGCAAGCCGATCCTGCGCCGGGACATTGATGAGGGCATCGAGAGGCTGTGGCTGGTTTCGGAACGCGAGACCGGCGCAAAGCTGGACTTCGATGGTGCCATGGAGAAGGCATGACGGCAGCGGTTGATCGTCCAGCGGCCATCCGCAAGGCACTGCGCAACCTGGTCGCCGAGCGGGGCTTCCATGGAGCCTCGATGGGTGCCGTCGCCAAGGAGGCAGGCGTCGCCACCGGCACGGCGTATGTCCACTACGAGTCCAAGGAAGAGCTCGTCTATGCGACGTATCTGGAGCTGAAGGCGGAACTCAGTGCTGCGGTGTTGGCCGACTTCGACGAAACCGCGACACCGTTTGCAGCATGGCGTCACATCCTCACGACAGCCTACGAGTACCTGGCAGACGAGCCGGAGCGCGCTCGGTTCCTGACCCAGCTCGAAGAGTCCCCGTATTACGAGGAGGCACACTCGAGGCTGATGGCGGCCGACGACCCGCTGTATAACGCAGCCGCAGCGGAGGAGTTCGCCTCCCTGCTTGTGCCCCTGCCGACTGAGGCAATTTACGCCCTCTCCTTTGGGGTGGCCGTTCGGCTCATTGCAGCCGGCGTCCATCTCGAGCCGGAGGAGGTCGATCTGCTCGTTGAAGCCACATGGAGAGCGGTGACCAGGCCGGAATAGCCGGCGTTTGCCGCGGTGAGCAGTCGCTCGCCGCACGCGAGTAACCAACCAAACAACCAGTAGCGAAGGCCACCTCTGGGTGACCGTGCGCAGAACAGGAGAAAACCATGATCACCAACTTCACCGACAAGGATGTGCCGGACCTAGCCGGCAAGACGTTCTTCATCACCGGCGCCAACACCGGCATCGGCTTCGAAGCCGCCAAGACATTCGCCGGCAAGGGAGCCCGGGTGCTCCTCGGCTGCCGGAATGCCGAGAAGGGCAAAGACGCATTGGCCCGGATCGCCGATACCTACCCAGGTGCCGACGTCGAGCTGGTCGAGATCGATCTCAGCGACCTCGCCTCCGTACGCGAGACAGCCGGGATCGTCGCGCAGGAGCCGCAACTCGACGTGCTCGTCAACAACGCCGGCGTGATGTGGAACCCGAAAACCATCACCAAAGACGGCTTCGAATCGCAGTTTGGCATCAATCATCTAGGGCACTTCGCCTTGACCGGTCTCCTCCTGCCCAAGCTCGAAGCAACACCGCAGAGTCGCATCGTGACGGTCTCCAGCAACGGTCACCGCCTGGGCAACGGCGATCTGTTCTGGGAAGACATCAATGCCGACGAGGAGTACCACCCGAGGAAGCGCTACTACGCCAGCAAGCTCGCCAACCTACTGTTCACCTACGAACTCGACCGGCGACTCCAGGCGAAGGGCTCGTCGACAATCGCAGTTGCCGCACACCCCGGTGCATCGGACACCGAGCTCAACCGGTACGTTGCAGGACCGATGGGCGTCTTGATGCGCCTGATGACTCCGCTGATGCGGCGGTTCATGAACACCGCCGCAGAGGGCGCCTGGCCGACCGAGCTGGCGGCAACCGCAACGGGTGTCGAAGGTGGCCAGTACTTCGGGCCCGGCGGTCGCGGCGAGCTGGCAGGACCCGCCAAGCAGGTCGACTCGAGTGATGCCGGCAAGGACCCGGCCAAGGCCAAACGCCTCTGGGACCTGTCGATCGACATGACCGGCGTCGATCCCGGGCTCTGACTGCCGCAACTTGCGCTACGAGGCCTCCAGCGCCTGTGCGACCTCTCTGGCCCGAGCGTCGGTGGCATCCCCGTCGCCAAAGCCAACGGATCGCATCGACGGCTTGGGGGCGGGCATCAGATTCACGAATCGCTCGGCCCGGCCGGGCGCCTCATGGCGCGCTCACTTTCTCGAGGCACTAATGGATTTAGTCGGCGGAGTCGACCACGAACGCTGCGTACTCGTAGACACTCGAGGCCTTGGACGCGTCACACGCAGCCACATCCAGTGTGTGCGCTCCCAGGCGCCCCCATGATCTCGGCGTGCCCGCCGGGCCGATCAGCGCCTGCGTGGCCCGCTGCTGCGAGTCATTGGCGACTTCTCTTCAGTCACGGATGCGAATAGGTTGGCCGCCATGTCGGATCCTGAACACAAGCACGGCTCCCGGTGGTCGCGGTTCGTCCACTACTGGGCCCACGATCACGACTACCAGCTAGCCCCAGCGGCCGATCTCGGCGCCGTCGGCATCAAGGCAACCAAGGTCTCCCTGGTCGGCCTTGGCATCACCGCTGCACTGCAAGCGGTGCTCGTGCTGGTCACGGGCTCCGTGGCTCTGCTTTCCGACACCATCCACAACTTCACTGATGCGCTCACCGCAATCCCGCTCTGGATCGCCTTTGCGTTGGGAAGACGGCCCATCACCCGGAGATTCACCTACGGCTATCACCGAGCCGAGGACTTGGCGGGCGTGCTCATCGTTGTGGCAATACTGTTCTCAGCGGTTGCGGTTGGCTGGGAGTCGCTGCGACGACTCGCCGATCCCCGGGAGTTGGATTACGTCGCTCTCGTCATTGCGGCGGGCCTAATCGGCGCAGCCGGCAACGAGCTGGTTGCCCGCTACCGGATCAAGGTAGGCAAGCGAATCAACTCGGCTGCCCTCGTTGCGGACGGGCAGCATGCCCGAGCCGATGCGCTCACATCGCTGGCCGTCGTGGCCGCCGGAGTGGGTAGTGCGGCAGGCTGGGATTGGGTCGACCCTGTTGCCGGTCTAGCAGTCTCAGCCATGATCGTCCGGCTGCTGTGGAACACCACTCGAAGCGTGCTGGGTCGTCTGCTGGATGCGGTCGATCCCGAGATCATCGATCGCATCGAGTCAACTGCGCGAGATACGGCCGGCGTCCAAGAGGTTTCCGATGTACAGGCCCGGCACCACGGCCATCGGCTGCTGATCTCGGTTTCCGTATCTGTGGTGCCGGACCTGACGGTGGCCCAAGGCCATGACATCGCACAAGATACAAAGCACCGGCTCCTCCACGAGTTCCCCACCGCAGCGCAACCGCTGGTACACGTCGACCCCGCCGGCGTACACGATGCACACGAGTCAACAGCGCACCACGAGCACCCCGCCGACGACTAGCGTCGCCGATGGGTGAAACTAGATACTGGGAGGCGGGTCGATCTCGACTTCGGTCACAGTCAGAACCGCAAGCGCGATGCGGCCATCCCGCAGGTGCAGTGTCGCCGTTCCCGAGGCGAAGTCGGCCCACGCCCAGCCGAACGAAACTGCTTTTTCTCCTACGGCTACCGGGCTGTATATCTCCATCTCCCCACTATTGATCGAGGCTCGCCTGACGAACTCGCTCCCGTCGAGGCCCAGCAATCCGAAGTAGCTCGTGTCCCCGTAGAAAATGGCATGCATGTCATCAGTTGATATGAGTATCCCGTCATCCACATAAAGCGCCCGAATCTGTTCGATGTCTCCTGATTCGTACGCTGTGTTGAACTCAGCAACAATCGCCGGCATGTCATCGGTGGAAGACGGAATAGGCTCGTCGCTCTCGCCTCCACCCCCCGGAACCAGCGCGATAGCCACAATGACACCACCAAATCTCTGCAACACTGCGCAACCTTTCCTACGGCCGGATCTCACGCAAACGGGCCAGGCAATCGACACATGCGTGTAAACACTGCGGGATCGCCCATTTATCTATGGGGCTGACCCAACCAGGCTCGACCGGCGAACAACAGCCCCGACAACACCGGGAAGATCACCAAAGTGTTTACGTCCAGGACCCACCACGAGAGTTGGTGGATGACCAACGCCACGCCGAGCCCGATGAAGAGCCCGCCCCAGAAACCGGCCAGGGGCTTGCCGCTTGCCCATTTTCTCGGAGGTATGCCAACAGCCATCACAACACCCACGACGGTCCGAGAAACCCGATCAGCCCGGTCAGCGCCGCAAACAACCCGATCGTGATGACGTCGGCGGCAGCGCGCGACCCGGTTTCGGGCGCAGCACCGCCCGCCCCCGCCGTCGCTTCGGCAAAGGCTTGTCCCCGTTTGGGACGCCGCGACCGGATAGCAGTCACCGCACCGAAGACCGCCACGAGCACGCCGAGGCCGGCGGCGGCCGTGAACGGCCCGCCCTCGACTTTCACGTAGGCGCTGCCGGTGCACACCCAACCTTCGCCCGTCGTCGTGCCCTTCACCCTGTACACACCGGGGGCAAGCTGGGTAATAACGTTCGGGACGGTAACGGTTCCGCCCCAGAACTGCCCATTCCCGGACTCGCCGGCAACTGGGATGTCACCAACCACTTCCACATAGATGTCGGTCTGGCTCGGGACATCACCGGATCCGGCAGAGGCAGGCACCGTCCCAACGAGAGCAACTGTGTCCCCTTTGGCCACCACCAGGGGGTTGTTGCGAGTGAGGGTGTCGGGGGTCTGCTCGTTGATGGTTGCTCGACAGCCGCCGGTGATCTCCTGCGCTGCGGCGGCGGGAATCGTGGCGACGACAAGGCCAAGAGCCAATGCCGCGATCAATGCAACCCTCCTCATGACCCACCTACCAGTCCGAGCAAAGCCACGACGACCAAGACTGCTACTGCCACACCGAGCAAGACGTATGCTCTCCTGTCGGGGTTGCGGCCGCTCGGATCTAATTGCTCGAGGAGACGACCGTCGACCCAACCCTCCCAATCGTTCTCACCGCGCACCTTGGCCCAGACCCCAGCTTCTTCGATAACAACCAGGTCCACCTTGCCGACCAGGTCATCACTGGACCGGACCGCCGGATCCGGAGACTCCCATGCGTCCATTCCTTCGGGAGGGGATCGGTGGGTCGGCGTCCAGCCCGATCTGCCAACCGTTTCCGTCATCGTCCATCACCTCGCATTGGGCCGGCAAGGCCGGCCGGGTCATCCACCATCATGTCTTCTCAGAACCAAGCCTGTAGCGAGCAGCAGTGCGATCGTGATCGTGAGCAGAGCCGCACTGGCCGCCAGCCACGCACCAACCGTGTGAGAGAACCGGGCCTGCCCGCCGCGCGGGCTGGTGATCGCCTCGATGAGTGGTGCCGGGTCGGTGACGTCGATCACCGGGACCGAAGTCGAGGCCGTGCCGACCATGTTGAGGTTGTTGAGATCAACGGTTGCGGCGACGCCGGCAAAGCCCCAGTGCGAGCTCGCCAGGAAGCTCGCCTGCCGGATGCCCGGCTTGCTGGCAAAGGTCGGGAAGATGCCGCCGGCAGCGAGCACCATCATCAAGACGAAGATTATCGGCAGAAAGGTCATCGCCCGATCCACCGTATCGACCGACGCCGAGATCAGCAGGCCGAGCGCCATAGCCGCTAGACCACTCAGTATCAGAACGACCATCATCTCACCGAACGGCCAGCCGAGCAGCACCGCTTCCTCAGGACCGTTTTGGCGGGCGAGGCTGAGGCTTGCGAGGATCACCGCTTGGACAATCGTTATCGCGCCAAAGACAACTGTCTTCGATGCAACGTAGGCGCTGATCGATAGACCGACGGCCCGCTCCCGGCGGTATAGGGGAAGCTCTTCGACGATGTCACGAATGGTGTTGAACGCCCCCAGCTCGGTGACTCCAAGCACCACAGTCAGCACGACGAGCGGTGCACGAGAAGTCAAGCGAAGCAAGGGAGGATCGAGCTTCCCGAGCTCGCCTTCAGGCAGCGCAACGAGCAAGAGCAAGCCGAGGATCACGGCCAAGCCGAGCCAGAGTCCCAGCGTCTTCTTGTCGGCATAGATTGATGCGACGCGACGCCGGGTCAAGACCTTGAATTGACGAAACCACTCCCAGCGAGGAAGACTGGTCGACTCCCGTGGCCCGGTGGCAGCCGCGTAGCGCGACATAGGCTCCGCTACATAGGCGGCATAGTCGCCATGTCTCTCGAAACGAGCTTTCCATTCCGCACCATCGATCTCGCTAAGCGCGCGAAACACCTCCTGGTAGTCGGCGAGCCCGAAGTATCCGGTCAAGCGCTCTGGAGGCCCGAGCCATGCGGTGCGTCCGCCGGGAGCAAGACACAGGATCCGATCGCACAGATGGAGGCTCTCCACACTGTGGGTGACGACGATCACCGTCCGACCGGCCTTGGCAAGCTCGGCCAGCAGCTCCATCAGGCTGCGTTCGTAGCCGGGATCGAGCCCCGAAGTGGGTTCGTCGAGAATGAGCAGCGAGGGCCTGGTGAGCAATTCGAGAGCTACGCTGACCCGCTTTCGCTGGCCGCCGGAGAGATTCGCCACCGGCACGTCGCGCCGCTCCGCAAGACCGAGCTCTGCGAGAACCTCAGAGATGCGCTGTTCCCGATCGGCTGCAGACACATCCGACGGGAACCTGAGCTCGGCGGCGAACTCCAGCGTCTGAGCCACCGTCAGCTCCATGTGGAGCACATCGTCCTGGGGGACGTAGCCGATGCGCTGGCGAATGTGCTCGTATTCCGCATAGAGATCCCGGCCGGAGAAGAACACGGAACCCTCGGTCGCAGGGCGGAATCCAGTGAGCGCATTTACCAGGGTCGACTTGCCGGAGCCGGACGGACCCACCACACCGAGGAAGGATCCCTCGTCGAGCGCAAAGCTGATCCCATCGAGAATCACCTTGCCTTGCGATGTGACCACACGCAGATCCAAAGCTGCGTAGGAGACACCGGGACGGGGCTCGACCGAACGCAGCCCGTCCGGTCCGAACACCAGCGAGGTCCCGCCGACGCCGACCACATCGCCCAGCAGCACTGGGGCCCGTGACACCTTCGCACCGTTGACGAAGGTTCCGTTCTGGCTTCCCAGATCCACAATCTCGCATGATCCGTCGCCGGCCACGAGCTCGGCGTGGTGGCGCGACACCATGAGGTCGTCTATCACGATGTCATTGCCGGGATCACGCCCGATGCTCTGACCACCGCCCGGCGCAACATCGCCGGTAGTCGTGAACGCGACCACCGGACCTTCGGTCGGATGCCCCAGCGAGATCAAGGTACTCCCACGCAGCGCAACCTCGCCCACCCTCGATCCATCAATGAATGTACCGTTGCTGCTGCTCAGATCACGTACTACCCAGCCTGCCTCGGTATCTCTGATTTCGAAGTGGCGACGAGACACCAGTGGGTGGTCGATGACGAAATCGCATGTAGGGTCTCGTCCGATCGCAGTAGGCCCGTCGCTGGCCAGAGGGGCCACCTGCGTCCCCCAGCGCAGCCGACCGACCCCGGTGGAGGTGTCCCTAGCCACTGGTGGCAGAAATGGGCGAAGAGCTTTCCCCGACGCTGAGAGTCCCGCTGTCGCCGGCCACCACTTCGCCGTCGACCTTCAGCTCGAGTTGGTATGTGCCCGGGGAACCGCAACTTCCTTCGTAGTGCAGCACGAAAGCCTGGTAGGTACCGGGGATCGAGCCGCCTTCAGGCCAGAAAACGTTCTCCACGTTGGAGGCACTGGTGTCCCCGCAGTCGGGCACCATGTCGACATCGAGCGTTCCGCCACTCGACGAGACCGGAGCCTCGAAGTAGATCTCGAAACCCTCGGGGTCGATCACATGCAGGTCGAGATCGGCGTCCCCGGTCCAGCGCAATGTGGCTTGGACGTCGCCCGTACCAAGCTCGATCGTGGTCGTCGTCATAGCCTGCGTCGTCGTTGTGGTCTCGGGCGCCACTATCGGAAGCCCACCGACGGGCTTGACAAAGACACGCGTACTCAGGATGTCGTTGACGTCGAACCCGAGGACCTCTTCGATCGCCCTGACGACAACCGTGTTGCCCAGATCAAACCCGGGCCATTCCGTGCCCCGGACGGTGACCGACGCGGACAACTCGACGGCGGGAAGCAAGGGGTTGCCGCAAAAGCAGCGAACCCGGGGCAATCCGAACGTGTCGACCAACACCGCAGTGCCCGCCTGCAACACCGAGTTGATCGGGTTGGCGGCGCCGTTGCGGAAGCCATGGTTGGTTACCCGGGTATCGACCTGCAGGATCACATCCGTCAGGCTTTCGATGAATTCCGGGATGTCGGCGACGTCAATGCCCTGAACTGCGGCCCAAGCGGCGGCTTTGTCCAGGTTGTCCTGCATGAACCTGATGAGGGCGTCCTTGTCGCAGGCGGTGAGTATCTCGGTTCCACCGTAGAGCCCGGGAGCAGCGCCGGATACGGTCGACACCACCGTCTCTGCCGTCTCGGCAACTTCCTCCTCGGCAGCCGCCAGATCGGGACCCGGCGGAGCGACGCTCAATCCGGGGACTTCGAAGTCATCGAAGTCGATCCCGGAGAGTTCCCCGACGGGCGGATTCAACAAATCGACCATGCGCCGTACCATCTCGGGATCTACCGTCGGTATCGTCGGCAGTGCCACTGGTTGCGGAACGATCGTGGGTGTAAAGGGATCGATCCCGGTAGAAGCAACCGGCTCGGCAAACACCTCGGTGATGTCGGGACCTTCATCCTCACCGCCGGTCAGCAAGACCAGCCCCCCAACTATTGCACCGGCAACGACCACCAACCCCACCAGCGGCAACACCAGGCCTCGCCTCTTCCTACGCCGGCTCGGTGGCGGTGGCGGGGGGGTGCCGGTGGCAGCGGGCGGTGGCGGCGGCCCTCCGGCCGATGGCTGCTGTGCCGCCGGGTTAGCGGGCGGTTGCGCGCTCGCCTGGGCAGCCAGGAATTGCTCGGCGGTCATCGTTGCAGCCATCAGCGGTGTCTCCGGCTCGGCAGGTGCGGGAGCGACGGCCGCCACCCCACCCGCGGCACGGGCACTCTGCAGCGCGTCCGCCCATTCCTCGATAGAAGCGAAGCGATCGGCAGGATCGACCGCCAGGCCTTTCATCACCGCGTCGGCAAGGGGCCCAGGAGTGTCCGGACGCAATAGCCCGATCGCCACCGGCGGAGCTGCCGACTGCGCCTTGATGACCTCAGTCACGGAGTCGAAGGCATAGGGAACGCGCCCGGCGAGCAACTCGTAGAGGATCACTGCTGCGCTGTAGATATCGGTCCGTTGGTCGACCCGTCCTTCGGCCTGCTCGGGTGCCATGTAGTGGGGTGTCCCCGTGGCCACGGTCGTCTTGGATTTGGCGATTGACTTGGCGATGCCGAAGTCGGCGAGGACCAGCTGGGGCTCATCGGTTCCCTGGATCGTCTGGAACAGAACTGCTGAGGGCTTGAGATCGCGATGCACGATGTCGAGGGCATGCGCCGCCTGCAGACCGGATGCAATAGCAATCGAGAGGTCGACAGCCTCATCGACCGTGAATTGCCGCCGGGTTTGGGCCTTCTTCCGCATGCGGTCTTCGAGCGACCCCTGATCGGCCAGAGCCATCACCATGTAGGGGCGACCATCCTCGAGCACGTCGATGTGATGAATACGAACTATGTGCGGCGACTGGGCGCGCCACAGGATCCTGGCCTCATCGAGGAAACGCTGTCGGACGTCCTCGTCGTGGACCCAGTTGTCGGCCAGCACCTTGATGGCGACATCGACCCCGAGCTCGTCATCGTGGCCCAGCCACACGGTGGCAAACGAACCGCTCCCTAGAACCCGCTCGATGTCATAGCGGCCGATCTTCTCCACGACGGCTCCGCTCTATCTCGGCCACCGCGACCGATGGCCGCAACCGTTCCGACTCCTCCGGTCGGCCTACGTTGCCAAACTAGCAGTGTGACACTGCAGGTTGGCCTTTCCTTGACCCGTGACGGGACAGGGAAGCCCCGTGTTTACCCGACCGGTTCAGACGGTGCCCATCTTGCGACGTGGCCGGCCGAACAGCACCGCCAACCCATGCGCCAGCAGACCTATCCCCCACGGCACGAACGTCCAGTAGGCCCAGTCGAGCCCACCTCCCGCAATCAGATCCTGGGCGACGATGATGGCGTTCACCACGACGTAGAAAGTGGCGTGCCACCAAAATGTGTGTACGTCGTCGCGGTGCTTCTCATCCGGCGTCTTGGGCTGCGCAGCCATTTGCACCTCCAGAGCGCTCTTTCTCTATCAGACACCGAAGTGACCCTGCGAACAAGGGTGAATTCGGGACCGCCGCCCCTAGTCGGACACCCCCGACTCCTCTATGAGTGTTTCGAGTGATCTGAGGAGCTAACCCATGAGACTCGCCTTCGCCATCTTCTTGTTCATCCATGGCCTCGCCCACGGCGTCGGGGCGCTCACGGTCTCCGGCATCGTGAAGGATGAGAACGCTCCGTCGGACCCAACCTTCCTGCTCACCGGATTCGATTCCGGCCACTGGATCTTCAAGCTAATGGCCGTGATCTGGCTGCTTCCGCTGATCGGTTTCGTGTTTGCCGGAATCGGGGTGATCCAGGAAGCGGAGTGGGCTCTTCCCGTCATCATCGTCTCGACGGTGCTGTCGACGATCCTCAGCCTGATCTGGGCGAAGGCGGCTCCGTTTGGACTCGTCGCCAACCTGGTCGTCATCGCAGTGCTGCTCATCCCATGGGCCAACGGCCGCATGGTTCCCCCATTCGAGTCGTAACCCTCCCCCGGCTGTAACGTGCTTGCAGGACGAGAGGAGAGGTGACGATGCGGATCCGAATGATGCTCCTCGCTGCCGCTCTGCTGGCGGCCGGCTGCACCGGCTCGGATCAAGCCGAAGATACAACCACCCGGGCGCCATTCACCACCGCTCCGACGACTACTAGCACCACCAACGATTCCGCCTCGAGCTCTGTGCCCGGGCCGCCGGCCGTGGCCGGCATCTGGCTGGCCGAGCTTGGCGGGGTGGTGCTTCAGTTCCGCATCGACGAGCGCCGCGACCAGGAACTGACCGGGCTATTCGACAGTCCCATGGAGGGGGCTAACGATCTACCCATCGTCATCACCACGGATGAAAGCGATGTGACAATCGAGATCCCGGTTGCGTCGGCCGTCTTTGAGGGAACTGTTACAGCCGACTCGCTGTCGGGCGTCTGGAAGCAAGCCGGCGCCGAAGTCCCCCTGGTCTTCGTGCGGCAGGGAGAAGTCTTTGCCTTTGCCCGCTCCCAGGAGCCGCAGCCTCCATATCCGTATGAATCACAAGCGGTGAGATTCGACAACGGCCCGATAGCGCTCTCCGGCACACTTGTGATCCCGGAGGGCGCTGCACCGTTCCCGGTAGCGGTGCTGATCAGCGGCTCCGGGCAACAGGATCGGGATGAATCGATCATGGGACACAAGCCCTTTCTGGTCTTAGCCGATGCGCTTGCCCGCCAGGGGATTGCGACCCTGCGCTACGACGATCGGGGGGTAGGCGAGTCGGGGGGCAATCCGGTCGGGGCAACGTCGGCGGACTTCGCAGAAGATGCACTTGCCGCCGTCGACTTTCTCTCGGATGACAATCGTTTCTCCAGCATCGGCTTGATCGGCCACAGCGAGGGAGGACTGATCGCGCCTTTGGTAGCGGCTCGGTCGGCCGACGTCGCTTTCGCAGTGCTGCTCGCCGGGCCCGGGTTGCCTGGAGCGGACGTGCTTGCCAAGCAGACCGAGGAGCTATTGCGCGCAGAGGGGGCGGCGCGTAGCGCGGTCGACTGGCGGGTCGGCTGGGGAAGAGAGGTCATCGAACTGGCGGCCTCCGAGTTGGACTCGGATGAGGTCGCCCGTCGAATTCGCGAGATTATCGAAGCGGCCGCAGCCGATGCTCCTCCGGGGCTCGAACAACTGGTGAGCGAAACTGCAATCGACGAGACGGTTCTTGCATTCACTGATCCATGGATGCGGTATTTCCTCGCCTACGACCCGCAGCCTGCGCTGGAAGTACTGACGATTCCCGTGCTGGCGCTGATCGGCGACCTCGATCTCCAGGTGTCGGCCGAACTCAACATCCCAGCGCTGGAGACGGCATTGGCCGGGAACCCGGATGCGACGGTTGCCGAGCTAGACGGACTCAACCACTTGCTGCAGACGGCGACCACCGGCGCAGTATCTGAGTACAGCCAGATCGAGGAGACTTTCGCCCCGGCGGCTCTCGAGTTGATCAGCGACTGGATTCTGGAGCGGTTCTGAACCCACCAACTGACATGATATGGCTCGATCCGTAGCCCGCTACGAGACGGTGAAGCTGGCAACACCGCCCTTGATACGCAGCTCCAGGCGGTCGACGGCCAAGTCGTAGTCGGGGGATTCATAGACCCCGCCCATCATTGGGAAGCGACGGGTATCCACCTTGACCTCGGCGAGACCAGTATCCGCTGCGATGCGAGCCGCTACCCCGTCGGGGATGACGAAGGTCACCGATGCAGCCCCGGCATCGACCGTCGCCCGGGTGTGTCCCTGACGCGGTGCAACAACCCGAGTCGAGCTGGCGCCGGTCTTCAGTTGCAGCGAACTCACCATCAAGCTCTCGAGATCGATTCTCGTGTCGGTTGCGCCCGTGTTGAATTCCAGCTCGAGGTCGACCTCCGGATTTAGATCGGCGACGAAATCCCGGCGGCGGAGCCGCATCCACGAGCCGTGAGCCTGTCGCAACGACACGTCGATCCGATCCCCGGACCGCTTCACCCGCTGCTCGAGTCCATACCCCGATCCGATGCAGAGCGACCGGCTGCCGAGAGCGAGGCTGCCCACCCGCAACTCGCCGCCCCCGTGGTCGATCTTGACGCGGGCTCGACGCGCACTCTCGAGCGGCACATCGATGACATCGCTGCGCACGGGGCGATCCCGGAGCGACGACACGATTACCAATATCCCTGCGGCAATCAGCAGGCCGGGGACGAGGAAATCGGAGTCAATGGCTTCGATGTCTCTCAGCAGGAAGAACGCGCCGAGGCCGATGAGGAGCAGTGGCGCCAACCACGAGATGCCCCGGCCCTTCAGAATCTGGTCGATGAGGATCGCCACGCCGATAACGATGAGGACGCCCTGTCTCTTATACACATCTGACGCTGCC
>JARFRN010000279.1 GCA_029287195.1 Acidimicrobiia bacterium
AGGCCTTTGGTTTGTTGCATCATCACAGGAGCGGTTTCGCCAGGTTCGGGGCAGGCTACGTGTCCATGTCCGAGCAGGTGACCCACTTCGTGATTGACGAGATATTCGCGATAGGCCGCCAGGTTGCCGGCGTATTCCTCGGTGCCGTCTTCCCAGCGCATCAGATTGAGCACGACACCGCTACGGCTCCGGCAGGAGTACTTGCCGCCGGTGTGCAATGGGTAGCACAGGCGGTCGGTGGTATCGGGCGAGGCGAGGATCAAGCGGAAGTCGGCCCGACTCCCCACCTGTTGAAACGAGAGCGACCCGTCTCCGCCCCAACCCCGTGAATCATTGAGTATCGAGTCGATCAGCGACGCAAAACAGCTCTCGTCGATGGCTAGGCCATCCTCGATTTCAATCTGGTAGCGAAGCACTCGGCCTCGGTCCTGGCCCGGCGACACCACCGGGGCAAGATGCATAGTTCCTTCAGGGGCGTGGTCTCCGCTTGCCCGGCAGCCTGCATCGACCAGCATCTGGGTTTGCGCGGGCTGTGTAGCCGCGGCAGCAGGTTCGCATCGTGCTGAGGGATCAGAGCAATCGTCTGCTTCCGGGGGCGGGGCTTGCGGTGCAGCCACCGGTTGGGCCGGATTCTCCGGATCGACCTCTGTTACCGGCTGCTGAGCGATGAGATCGGGGGAGACGGCCGGCGTCTGTGGCCGCGATCCTACGTCCGCGCCCGATGTGACCGATGCCACGGCGCCCAGGGTTGCCATTACCAACCACACTCTCAGCAGGCCGGATGCCCTCCGGCCGCGGCCGGACGTCGCCCCGCTCGGGGAAGTACTCACAGCGAGAAAGGGTAAGCGCGCCTAAATCACATTTGTGTGATTTAGCACAACTTGATCGCCCACCGGGCGGAGTGTCACCGGCCTCATGTACCATCGCCGGGGAATGGACTACCAGGCGCTATACCGCAAGTACCGACCTCAAAGGTTCGACGAGGTGATCGGCCAAGACCATGTCACCACTACGCTCGCCCGCGAGGTCGTCGATGGAAAAGTGGCTCACGCTTATCTCTTCGCCGGACCGCGGGGAACCGGGAAGACGACCACTGCTCGCCTTCTCGCAAAATCGTTGAACTGCGCGAACCTGCAACCCAACGGGGAGCCCTGCAACTCCTGTCTGTCGTGTACCTCGGTCACCGAGGGCAATTCGCTCGACGTAATCGAACTCGACGCTGCTTCCCACAACAAAGTCGAGGATGTTCGCGAGATCAGGGCGAACGTCGGGACGGTTGCCGTTGCCGGCGGCGCCAAGAAGGTGTACATACTCGACGAGGCCCACATGCTGTCCAGAGCCGCCGGCAACGCCTTGTTGAAGACATTGGAAGAGCCACCAGAGCACGTGGTCTTTGTGCTGGCAACGACTGAGCCCTACAAGCTGCTCGACACCATCCGCAGCCGAGCGCAGCGCTTCGACTTCCTGCCTGTTCCTGTTGAAGTGCTCATCGACTACTTGAAGGAGATTTCGGAGCGCGAAGGCTTCGCGGCAACATCGGATGGGCTGGCAAGTGTCGCCACACACGCCAAGGGCTCGGTCCGTGACGCAATGAGCCTGCTCGAGCAGGTGGCCGCCCTGGGCAGCGGCAACGTCGAATCGAGCGTTGTGGCCAAAGCCTTGGGTCTTGCCGATCGTGACGCGTTCAGCAAGCTTGCGGCTGCGGTTGCCGACCAGGACGCCCCAGCGGCGCTGGCACTAGTGTCGGTACTGGCAGCCCGCGGCGGCGATCTCCGTCGTTTCGTAGCTGAAGCAAGGGGCTTCTTTCGCGGTGTGGTCCTCGCCCAATACGCACCCAACCTCGAGGAGAGTGCCGACGAGCCGCTCGACACGCTGGAGGCATGGCGGCGCCACGCCCGGGTGCTCTCACCCACGGAAGTGCTGCGTGCGGTCGATCTGCTCTCGGAGGCTCTGCTCAGTCTGCGACAGGGCCGCGAGGAACGCTTGGTTACCGAGTTGACGTTGATTCGACTCACTCGACCCGACACGGCATTCGACGCGGATGCTTTGAGCGCACGGCTCGAACGCCTGGAACAGAGGGTACAAGGGATCGGCTCTTCACCCGATTCGGCCCACAGGTCGGCTGTTGCGGTCCACGCCGGCGAAGCGGCATCGCCACCAGCCGCCGAGGCGCCGCCCGAAACGGCGACCCCTTCGCCTGTTGCCCGAGGACTTCCTGAGGCCGATGGGTCGGACCTAGCTCGAGACTCTGCGCCCGAGCCGTCGCAGGACGTAGCACGCGCTGCGCCCCGGCCACCACCGGCTGTCGATGTCGACCTGGCGACATTCGAATCGGCATGGCCGGCGATCGCGGCGCGAATGCGAGACCTGGCAGGGCCTTCCCGACATGCGTTGCTGAAAGAGGCGCGGCCGGTGGGTATCGAAGACGGCACTGCGGTTTTCGAGTTGCCGGCGCATCTCCCGTTTCATCTGCAGCAACTACGGGCCGACACCGAGCTACACGAGTTGCTCGGCCGGGCGGCAGCCGAGTTCGTCGGAGGCACCCTCGAGATGGATTTTCGTGCTCAGTCGGACCCGCTTGCGGCCGGCGAAAGCGTTTCCGATGTGACGCAGGTCCCCGATGAGGATGAGCTCATCGAGCAAGACGAAGGGGCCATCGATCCAACGGAGCTCGTGGTCGACATACTCGGTGGCGAAGTGGTCGACGATCAGACATAGCGCCCGGGCACACTCGCCGCGCCCCACACGGCCACCGAGTCATCTACCCTCTCCCACATGGGACGTATGCCAAAAGACATGCGCCAGCTGATGCAGCAGGCGCAGAAGATGCAGGAAGAGATGACGAAGGCGCAGGCCGACCTGGCAGAGCGCACCTACGAGGCAACCTCGGGTGGTGGTGTTGTCAAGGCGACTGTACGCGGTTCTGGGGAGTTGGTTTCGGTCGACTTCGACCCTTCGATACTCGACCCCGATGACCCTGAAATGGCCGGTGATCTGGTAGTAGCCGCCGTCAACGCCGCTCTCAAGATGGCGAGCGATGACGCCGGCGCTGCCATGGGAGGCCTTGCCGGCGGGATGGATCTAGGCGGTCTGCTCGGCTGATGTATGAACCGCCGGTCCAGCGGCTCGTCGACGAGCTGGCGCGTTTGCCTGGTATAGGGCGCAAGAGCGCCCAACGGCTCGCCTTTCATTTGTTGCACGTCGAAGAGGCGGATGCCGAGCGGTTAGGCAATGCCATCATCGATCTTCGTAGACTGGTACGTCTGTGCGATCGTTGTTTCAACATCACCGGTGAGGACCTCTGTTCGATCTGTCGCGACATGCGGCGCGATCCCACTTCGGTATGTGTGGTGGAGAGGGCTCAGGACATCTCGGTCCTGGAAAGGACACAGGAGTTCACCGGTCGATATCACGTTCTCGGTGGGGCAATCTCGCCGATTGCCGGTATAGGCCCCGACCAGCTGCGCCTGAAGGAGCTAGTTAAGCGAATCGAGGCCGAGTCGATAGCCGAAGTGATCGTTGCTACCAACCCGACTGTCGAAGGTGACACGACTGCCCTCTACATTGCCAAGCTGCTAAAACCGCTTGGCATGAGGGTTTCCCGTTTGGCGAGCGGGCTCCCGGTTGGCGGTGATTTGGACTACGCGGACGAGATCACCCTTGGTCGGGCTCTGGCGGGGCGCAAAGAACTGTGAGAGTTGCTGTCGTCGAGCCATATCTCGGCGGCTCGCATGCTTCGTGGGCGCTGGGTTATCAGGCACATTCGCGTCACGATGTTGCGGTCCTGTCGCACACCGACCGATTCTGGAAATGGCGGATGCACGGCGCCCACGTGACACTTGCCGAGGAGCTAGAGAGCGAGGTGAAACGCTACGGGCCGGTCGATGTGGTTGTCGGCAGCTCGATGTTGAACGGGGCGGGATTCCTCGGGTTGGCCAGGCGCACCATTGGTGATGCTGCCTTCGTCATCTACATGCACGAGAATCAGCTGGGCTATCCGCTCTCGCCGCGGGATCGAGCAGATCTGAGCTACCCCATGATCAACTGGACCTCGATGGCGGTGGCCGACCTGGTTATCTTCAACTCGAATTTCCATCGGAGCGAGTGGTTCGAGGAGGTGCCGCGATTCCTCCGACAGTTCCCCGACTACCAACAGCAATCGTTTGTTCCTGCAGTGGAGCGGCGCGCCATCGTGCTCCCGGTTGGTGTCGATTTGCGGCGGTTCGACGGAATCAGTCGTACCAGAAGGGAAGTCGTCCGCATCGTGTGGAACCAGCGTTGGGAGTACGACAAGGGTCCCCGCGAGCTGGCGACTGCCATCCGCGAGCTCGATAGACGCGGGCTCGACTTCGACCTCGTCCTGGCGGGCGAGCAATTTCCGACCGATCCCGACGAGTTCGTCCAGCTCCGCAACGAGTTGGGCGACAAGATGGCACACTATGGCTGGGCAGAGGAGGATGAGTACGTGCGTCTGCTGGCGTCGAGCGACATAGTCGTGTCAACAGCGCACCATGAGTTCTTCGGGATTGCCATCACAGAAGCCGTGTACGCCGGTGCGTTCCCGGTGCTTCCCGGCCGGCTGGTGTATCCCGAGCGGATCCCAACCCGATTCCACACAAAATGCCTTTATCAAACGCCACAGGACTTTGTCGGCAAGATCGAGTGGGCGATTGCACACCGGACCGAAGCAGCTGAGATCGCTCAGGTGATCGGCAGTCACATGGCGGCGGCCGACTGGTCGCTGGTGGCGACGCAGTATGACCAGGCGCTCGAAGCCGTAGTCGCCGGCGAAACGCCGGGGGCGGGTGAGTCGCCGCTTCGCTAGAGCTCGAACGCGCTCAGGTCCCGCAACTGATCGACCGAGTGGATGGCGTTGATGAAACGAACGGTGCCGGTCTTGGATCGCAACACCAGCGAATGGGTGTGGACGCTGTGGCTGCCAAAGCGGACCCCCTCGAGAAGTTCGCCGCTGGTCACTCCGGTGGCGGCAAAGAAGGTGTTGTCGGAGTCGACCAGGTCACGTGTAGTCAGTACCTGATCGAGATCGAGCCCTTCCTCGGCCGCAAACACCCGCTCGCTGTCGTCGCGCGGCCACAGTTTGGCCTGGATTTCTCCGTTGAGCGCAGCCATAGCACAGGCAGAAGTCACTGCCTCCGGAGAGCCGCCGATACCAAACAGAATGTCGACCCCGCTGTCGCTCTTGGCTGTTGCGATGCTTCCGGAGATGTCGCCGTCGCCGATGAGCGCGATACGGGCGCCGGCTTCTCGCACAGCTTGGACGTAGGGTTCGTTGCGAGGTCGATCGAGGATGATGGCGGTCACATCGGAGATCGGTATGTCCTTTGCTCTTGCTACTTGCTGCAGGTTGTGGGCGACCGGGGCTTCGATGTCGATCATTCCGGCCGCTGCGGGTCCGACTGCGATCTTGTCCATATACACCAGCTTGCCCGGCGCGTACATGGTTCCTCGCGGGGCGAGGGCGATCACGGCGAGCGCTCCCGGCATGCCGCGAGCGGTCAGCCGGGTGCCATCGACGGGATCAACGGCAACGTCGACGAGTGGCGGGTGGCCGTTACCGACCGTTTCGCCGTTGAAGAGCATCGGGGCTTCGTCCTTTTCGCCTTCGCCGATCACGACAACACCGTCCATGTCGATGGTCGACAGCACCTGTCGCATCGCATCGACGGCCGCCTGGTCGACCGACTCCTTGTTGCCGCGACCCTGATGGCGAGCCGCTGCAATCGCAGCAACCTCGGTAACACGAACCAACTCGAGGGCTAGATTTCTGTCCGGTACTTGGCTCATTAGATACCCCTATTCCACCCTGAGAAGCAGGGCATCACCCTGGCCACCGCCACCGCACAGTGCGGCCGCTCCGATCCCGCCACCGCGGGCGCGTAGCGCGTTGATCAGGGTGACGGTGATCCTGGCGCCGGTAGCGCCCAACGGATGGCCGAGGGCAACCGCCCCGCCATGAACATTGACCTTCTCCGGGTCGACCTCGAGCATCTTCGTCGACCAAACCGCAACCCCGGCGAACGCCTCGTTGATCTCGAAGAGGTGGAGGTCGTTGCGGGCCAAATCGGTCTTCGCCAGGGCCTTGTCGATTGCCTCGGCGGGACGTTCGTGGAGCGTCGCATCGGGGCCCGCCGTCTGCCCGTAGGCGAGTATCTCGGCCACGATCGGTAGTCCGGCTGCTTCTGCAGCGCTCCGCTGGGCGACGATGACTGCTGCTGCACCGTCTGAGATCTGCGAGGCGTTGCCCGCCGTTACGGTCCCATTTGAGGCAAATGCCGGACGTAGCTTGGCCAGAGTCTCCACGGTTGTTCCGGGACGAATCCCTTCATCGGACTCCACGACCAGCGGATCGCCGCGACGCTGGACGACCTCCACCGGCAAGATCTCCTCCTCGAAGAGCCCAGCTTTGGTTGCGTTGGCTGCCCGCTCGTGCGATGAGGCAGCCCACTCGTCTTGTTCCTCTCGACTAATCCCCAGGGCTGCATTCTTGCGATCGGTAGTTTCGCCCATCATGCACTTGTCGAAGGCGCACCTCAGCCCATCCTGATTGAGGCTGTCCACCAGGGTGGCATCGCCGTAGCGGAATCCCTGGCGGGCCCCCTGGAGGAGGTGCGGGGCATTGGTCATCGACTCCATGCCTCCAGCCAGGATGAACCTCGCCTCGCCGAGGCGGATGCGTCGTCCGGCGTCCTGAATCGCCGTCATACTCGAAAGGCACACCTTGTTTATCACGGTTGCCGGGACACTCATCGGTACTCCGGCAGCGGCGGCGGCGAAGCGGCCGGTCGCCTGACCTTGCCCGGCCTGGATGACATGTCCGAAGATGACCTCGGAGATCTCGTCCGGCTGCAGCTCTGCCCGATCGATAGCGCCTTTCATAGCGACGGTGGCGAGATCCGTGGCTTTGAGGGGAGTGAATGCTCCGTTGAATTTCCCAATCGGAGTGCGAGCGATCGAGCAGATGACAGGATTCATCGAAGTCCTTTCCGCGATACCCAGATGCTAACCGGCTGGTACCAGCAGCCTGGAGTTCGATTTAGTCGAACTCCGGCATGCGATGCGGTACCCCCTCGGTTCTTGCGTAACCGGCCGCCGCCGGAGCCGCCGTTGGCGCAGGGATCGATTGATCAGCCCATTTCGATGTCGTGCATCAGGGCGCGGATGCGCTTTTCGCTCACCTTCTCTCTGGTGCCGAGGACCTGAGCGAACAGGCTCACTCTCAGTTCTTGGATCATCCATGCAACTTCGATCAGTCGTGGTTCATCCGGAAGTGCGGACTGCAGCCGTTCCAACTCGGCTTCGAGAGCTTGAACCGCCTTCATGTGTCTCAGATCTCTATCCGGATCATGTGGAATCCGATCGATGCGACGGGTCGCCGCACGTAAGTAGCGGCCCACATCGGCCAGTCGATCAGAACCGATGGCCGTCAGGAAGCGGGGATAGACCAAAGATGCGGCCTGATCGGCGATATCGGCAAGCGCCGCCCCGTACCTCTGCACCGCAGGGCGATTGAATGCCGCTTCGAGGTCCGCCAGCGCCCCGAAAACCTCGAGCGACGTGCCCGCCACCGTGGCAATCCGCAGGTGCAGTTCGTCACGGGCGCGTCGCAGTAGTCGGTCGAATCCGGTTGCGTCCCACGCCGGACCTCCCGCCTCTGCCATGATCTCGCCGACCGCGCATCCCAGGCAGTCTTCGACCCATTCGGCCTGGTTCTGATGCGGTCCCACCCGTAGGAGCGCCTTGGCGTCTTCGGTCAGGTAGGGCCGCAACAGCTTGCCGGGGGAGGGCAGGTTCAATAGAAGGAGCCGGGTCGTTCCCCTCCACATAGCCGCTTCCTGCTCGGCCTGGGTGGCGAGCAGTCTGACGGCGACGGAGTCGGTCTCATCGATGAGCGCCGGGTAGGCCTCCGCCGCATGGCCGCTGCCGGTGATCCTGACCGACTTGGGGAGCACTCCGATACTCCATGTGGTGAGCCCGCTGACTTCTAGTTCGTGTTGTTCCCCTACGACCACAGCGGCAATTGCCGTGCGCACGTCTTCCTTCAACTTGGCCAGGTCGTCGCCGGCTTCGACTAATCGGCCGGACTCGTCGACGACACGGAACCGAGGGCGAAGATGCGGCGGCAGGCTCTCCAGATCGAACGCATCCGCAGGAATGCTGACTCCGCTGATTCTGCTCAGTTCCCGGCGCAGCGGTTGCAGGAGGCCGGTTCCGTGCGCGGGGTCGAGCCGTTGCATGACTGCCGCTGCCGTCTCTGGCACCGGCGCGAACGCTTTGCGCAGGTGTTTCGGCAACGATCGGATCAGTGCAGTCACCAACTCGAAGCGCAACCCGGGAACATGCCATTCGAATACGGCCGGGTCGATCCGCTCCAGCCTCTGCAGCGGGATGTCGATCGTGACACCGTCGCTGGGGCTGAGCGGATCGAACTCATACTCCAGCGGGAGCCCGAGGTCTCCGTACGACCAGACCTCCGGGTAGGCATCAGGATCCGGCGGCGGCGACGTCGGTTCGACCAGGGTCTCGTGGGTGAGATCGAGCAGCGCGGGATGCTCGTCGCGGGCATCTCGCCACCAGCGGTCGAAGTGTCGCACCGTTGTGATGTCGGAAGGGAGACGGGCGTCGAAGAAGGCGAACAGTGCGTCGTCGTCAACCAGGAGGTTGCCACGACGCTCTCTCGTCTCGATTTCCAGCACGGCCTCGATCGCTTTCCGATTGTGAGCGGCAAAAGCGTGTTGGGTTTCCCACTCTCCTGCTACCAAGGCATGGCGGATGAAAAGCTCCCGAGCCGCCTCCGGATTCGCCCGGTCGCACTGCACGACGCGATTCGTTTGCAGTGGAATCCCGAAGATCGACACCGACTCTCGCGCAACCGCCGCTCCGCGATCGGGGTCCCACCAGGGATCAGAATGAGATCGCTTCACCAGATGTGTGCCAATCTCTTCGACCCAATCCGGCGTGACGGCTACGACGCTGTGTGCCCACACCCGGCTGGTTTCGACGAGTTCGGCTGCCATGACCCATTCCGGCGAGCGCTTGAACATGGTCGAACCGGGCGAGATGTAGAACCTGGCGCCGCGGGCGCCGCGATACTCGAATCCATCCGGATCCTTCCGGCCGATGTTGGACAAGAAACCGGCAAGCAGTGAGCGATGTACGGCCGGCGCAGCGGCCGGACTGCGGTTGCGATGGAGTCCGAGTTCGTCGGAGGTCTCGCGCAGCTGGGTGTGGATGTCTTGCCACTCGCGGACCCGGCGATAGCTCAGGAAGTCCTCCCGACAAAGGCGACGGAACTGATTCGAGCTGCGGGCTCGTCGTTCGGTCTGCAAGAAGCGCCACAGATGCAGCCAGCTGAGAAAATCCGAATCGGAGTCGACGAATCGGGCGTGCTTCTGATCTGCTTGCTCCTCGTGATCGATCGGTCTCTCCCGCGGGTCCTGGATCGAGAGCGCAGCGGCAATCACCTCGATCTCGCGCAGGCAGTCGTTTCTGTCGGCCTCCAGTACGATCCGAGCCAATCTGATGTCGAGCGGGATACGGGCCATCTGCCTTCCGAGTTTCGTGAGTCGGCGGCGGGCCGCTTCGGGACCCGGTCGCAGAGCTCTCACCTCTTCGAGGAGCGCGATCCCGTCACGGACGCTGCGTGCGTCGGGTGGATCGATGAAGGGGAAAGACTCGACATCCCCCAGCTCGAGTGCAGCCATTTGCAGGATGACCGATGCCAGCCCTGTTCGCTGGATCTCGGGTTCGGTGTACTCCGGCCGAGAATTGAAGTCGTCTTCGGAGTAGAGCCGGATACAAACGCCCGGCCCCAGTCGACCACATCTACCGGCTCGCTGATTGGCAGATGCTTGGGAGACCGGTTCGATCGGGAGCCTCTGCACCTTGGTGCGTCGTCCGTAACGGGAAATGCGTGCCGTGCCCGCGTCCACCACAGCCCGGATGCCCGGAACCGTCAAGGAGGTTTCGGCCACGTTGGTCGCAATAACGACGCGTCGACCGCGATGCGGCTGGAACACCCTGTTCTGCTCCGCCGCCGACAACCGCCCGAACAGGGGCACCACGTCTGTGTGCCGCAGCTCCAACTCCGCAACAGCCTCGGCTGCATCGCGTATCTCGCGTTCTCCCGAGCAGAAGACGAGGATGTCCCCGTCGGCTTCCGTGAACAATTCCAACACCGCGTCGGCGATGCCCTCTGTTTGGTCGCGCGGCTCCGGCAGCGCCGGATCATCCAACGGGCGATAGCGGGTCTCGACCGGGTAGGTTCGTCCTGAGACCACGACGATGGGGGCTCCGTCGAAGTGTTGCGCAAACCGCTCTGTGTCGATGGTGGCAGACGTGATGATCAGCTTCATATCGGGGCGCTTGGGAAGCAAGCTCTTCAAGTAGCCGAGCAGGAAGTCGATGTTGAGGCTCCGTTCGTGGGCCTCATCCAGGATGATCGTGTCGTATCGGTTGAGCCGGCGGTCGTGATGAATCTCGTTGAGGAGGATTCCATCAGTCATTAGCTTGACCGTTGTCTTGTCACCGACATGGTCGGAGAACCGCACGGTGTAGCCGACCAGGTCCCCGACCGTCGTATTGAGTTCCTCCGCCACCCTGGTGGCAATCGAGCGAGCCGCGATGCGGCGCGGCTGGGTGTGGCCGATCCAACCCAGTTCACCCCGGCCGAGTTCTAGGCACATCTTGGGTAGCTGGGTGCTCTTGCCCGATCCGGTCTCGCCGGCAACTATGACCACCTGATGAGCCTCGATCGTGGAGAGCAGTTCCCGGCGGCGTGCCGTGATCGGCAGTTCTTCCGGGTAGGCGATTCGCAACGGGCGGGCGGCCCGACGAGCCTCTGCCTTGGCTACGGCAGCGTCCAGTTCGGTGGCAAGCGAGGCCAAGACCTTCTCTCTCTTCGCGGGCGCGGCGATCTTGGCCGCTCCACTTATGCGGCGATGAAAGGAGCGCCGGTCTGCCAGCAGCAGTTGGTCGGCGCTCCCGCGCAGGTCCGAAACGAGGTTTTTCATGAGATCTGGGGACTCCACCATGATGGCAGGTAGCGGGGCCGCTAATTTGTAACCATGTTCGCCTACAACCTCGACCATGTTGCCCTTGCGGTGCACGATCTCGACGCAGCTATCGATGATTACCGCCGGCTGTTCGGCGGCGAGCCGCTCCACCGCGAGGTGATCGAAGAGCAAGGCGTCGAGGAGGCAATGATTGCGGTGGGCGGTTCCTTTGTACAGCTGCTCCGGCCACTGAGCGAGGACACCCCGGTAGGCCGCTTTCTGGCGACGCGAGGCGAGGGTCTACACCATATTGCGCTGGCAGTTGCCGATATCGAGGGTGCTCTGGAGCACCTAGTGCGGCAGGGGGCACGGCTCGTTGACCGGGAGCCTCGCATCGGTGGCAGGGGAGCGCGGATCGCTTTCGTTCATCCCAGAGCGTTCGCCGGGACCCTTGTCGAGCTCGTAGAGTCGCACTCATGACCCCGTGGATCCAGATCTCCGGCCGGCCCGGCCACGAGGAGGCAGCAGCTGTGACTGCTGTGATCGCAGCCCTTATCGAGGAAGAGGCGAACGCACTGGCCACGCCTGCTCAGGCTCCTCGCCAGAGTTCCTGGGTGCTGGCGTGGCGTCCGCGCGATGTCCCGGCGCCGTTGCCATCCCACACCTTTGATGAGCGGCCCTGGGCCGAACTGGACTCGGCCGAGCCTGGTGAGGTCCTCGATTAGGGCTCGCAGCTTTGGAGACGCTTCCGCTAGGAAGCGGACGATTCTGCGGATGGGCCGACCCCGGTACCCTCGGCCCCGGTGTGTTGGCTCGAGTCGGCGTCATCTGCTGCGGACGACGGAGTGGCGGCTCCGGCTTCAGGAATGATGCGCGCCAGCGGCATCGAGAACCGGAAGGATGCGCCGGTCGGGAAGCGAGGTACGTACCACACGTCTCCTCCCATGGCCCTGGCGAGTCGACGGGCGATCGGGAGGCCGAGACCGACCCCTTCATCCGAGCGGGCGTCCCCTTTGGTCCCCTGCTCGAAGTGCTGGAAGACGCGCTCCCAATCGTCCTCGGCTATTCCCGGGCCGTTGTCGGAAACGCTGATTGTGTAGGTGTCGGTGGCGGCCTCGCCGTGGATCTCGACGGCGTCTCCTCCGTACTTGCGGGCGTTGTCCATGAGGTTGCGCAAGATCTGCCCGGTCCTGCCGCGGTCGACGCTCACAATCACACCACCGGGTATCGAGGCGTTGATCTCCTTGCCGGTGTCGGCGAATACGAGTCGCGACGTTGCGGCCACTTCGGCAGCGAGGTCGAATTCCTCGGGGCGGAGCCGCAGCCGGCCCGCTTCGATGCGCGGGATCACAAGGATGTCTTCCACCAGGTTGCTCAGGTGGTGCGCCTCCTGGCGCATGATGATCAGGAACTCCTCGATCTCTTCCTGGCTCAGCTCACGCCAGGAGGCCCGCAGCGTTTCGGAGAAGCCGGCGATGCTTGTCAGCGGGGTGCGGAACTCGTGACTCACCATCGACACGAACTCGTCCTTGAGCTCAACCGCCCGCCGTTCGGCATTGAGCGCAGTTTGGTGGCGCACAGTGGCTGCATTGAGTGCCTGCACCGCACCGTAGAGAAGGGTCACCATCAGGCCGGCGATGGCGGCGACAACGACAATGTCGACTGTCACCTGCCGCAGCGAACCTACATTCGGGTCGCTGATGGGTCTGATCATCGACGCCGGGATTCCAACTGCGATGGCAGCAGCGATCACTGCGGCTGCCGCCCGGATACGCAACAACAGCAGAGCCCCGGTGAGTATGTAGAAGAATGCTGAAGCTTCGATGAGGCCCGGATCGTCGCGCAAGATCGCAAGTGCGCTGAAGACGAAGATGTCGGTCACGAGCATTGGAACGGCGCTCGTGCCACGTCCGCGCCGCCACATTGCATCGCCTACGAGGTAAGTGCCGAGCACGAGCACCCACGGCGCCGGCTCGAGCCCATCGATCAAGCCGCTGATGGCCATGATCGCCAATACGAGGCCAAAGATGCCCCGCATGGCGTTGAGACGTGAGCGGACGTCCGTGTATGCGACGGGCGCCCTGAGTTCGGCGAGATTGAGTGTGCTCACTATGGCTTCCCGGGTTGCTCGATACGCGACTCCCCTCGGTGGTCGTCAGACTACGCCATTCTGAGAAGCATCGTGGCCCAGTTGCCGGCACGGCTGGCGCGCCGAAACGAGTTGGTCGAAGACGGCGTCGGGTACCCGGAGGTCACCGCGTCCGACTCCGATCTCGAGATGGGGCTTGTAGCGACCGTGATAGTCCGAGCCACCGGTCGCAACTATTCCCAGCTCATCGCAGATCCCGGCTATCTGGTTCCTCATCTCCGGCGAGTACTCGCCGTAGTAGGACTCGATACCCCCCAGACCGATGCTCACGAGTTGCCGGAAGCCGGTTGCGTACTCAGCAGCGCGAAGGCCGATGGTGTGCGGGTGGGCTATCACCGGCACCGCTCTCGAATCGCGGGCGAGCCTGATGGCGGCTTCAGCAGTTAGCTTCTGCCGAGGCGCGTACGCCGGTCTACCCGCCGCCAGGTAGCGATCGAACGCCTCCGCCACCGACTCCACGTAGCCTTTTTCGATCATGACGCCGGCGAAGTGGGGTCGGCCGACGACACCAAATCCGGCTTCGGTGGTCACTTCTTCAATCGAGATGTCGAGGCCCAGTCCCTGAAGTAGTGAGACAATTCGAAGGTTGCGTTCATCCCTCGCCGCGCGGAGCTCCACTAGGCGATCCTGTAGAGGTCCCGGTCCCGGATCTAGGAAGTAGACGAGCAGATGCATCGTCTGGTCGCGCCATTCCACCGACAGCTCGGTGCCTGCGATGAACTTGATGGCTGTTCGATCGGCCGCCGCCGAGGCCCGAGGGATGCCTGCAAGGGTGTCGTGATCCGTCAGTGCTATCCCCGTAAGACCGATTTCTGCCGCAGTCGCAACGATCTCCTCTGGGGTAGCGGTGCCATCCGAGAACACGCTGTGTAGGTGGAGGTCAACCGCCATTCGGTTGGATCATCCCCAGACGATGTTCGCCAGGACGAGAAGGGCGACGCCCACAACCACCCATAATCCGACCCGTCTGGCTGTGGCGATGATCTTCTCCCTGCGAACGATCTTGGCCTCCTGCGCCTGTTTGACGGCGCGGTTCTGCCTCTGTCTCTCACGTTTGTCGGTCGCCATGTGCGGGATTCTACCCGGCGTGGGACCCGCTCATCTTGAACTGAGGGCATTGGGCTACTGCGTCACTTCAGGCCTACGCAAGTGCCATCATGCTCGGTGTGACCAACCGCGAACATGATCGAATCAACAGTCGGGAAGCCGGCTCCTGGCGCCGGTGGGGCCCATACCTGGCGGAACGTTCCTGGGGAACCGTGCGGGAGGACTACAGCTCCGAAGGCGACGCATGGGGTTCATTTCCGCATGACATGGCTCCGGCACGAGCGTACCGCTGGAACGAAGACGGCCTGGCTGGGATCAGCGACGACATGCAATACCTCTGCTTTGCACTTTCCATGTGGAATGGCCAAGACGCCATCCTCAAGGAACGTTTCTTTGGGCTCGACAATCACGAAGGCAACCATGGCGAGGACGTCAAGGAGGCCTATTGGCACCTCGATGCCACTCCATCGCACAGCTATCTGGCAATGCGGTATCGTTATCCGCAAGCCCGTTTTCCCTATGACGAACTGCGTGCGGAATCGGCCAGGCGCAGTCGGCATGATCCAGAGTACGAACTGATCGATACCGGCATATTCGATTACGGCCGCTATTTCGACATCGACGTGGAGTATGCCAAGGCGACTCCCGAGGACATCGTGATTCGAGTTACAGCGACCAACCGCGGACCGGACACGGCTCACCTCGATCTGCTCCCCAGCTTGTGGTTCCGCAACACCTGGGCATGGGGCTATGAGTCAGGTCCAATGCTCGACGTGCCCGGCAAGCCCAGTATCGATCTGGCTTCGATAGATGACGGTCGCATAGAGGCAGTTGCTCGTCATCCCGTTCTCGGGACCTATCACTGGTACGCCCGTCGGGCGAGAGACCTGTGGCTCACCGAGAATGAGACCAACACTGGTCTTCTCTACGGTGCCTCGGACGGGCCCCGCTACGCCAAAGACGCGTTTCACCGTCGTTTGATCGGTAGTGAGGCAGGTGCGGTGAACCCGCATCGAACAGGCACGAAAGCTGCAATGTGGTACACGTTCGAGCTGGGCTCGGGAGAATCAACGGAGCTCATGCTGCGGTTGACGAGCTCCGCCGTGGCAGACCCTTTTGGTGATGCCGAGCGGGTCCTCGAGGAGAGGCGGCGCGACGCAGACGTGTTTTACACGGCGATCCATCCAGATGCGGCGTCGCCGGAAGTACGGCGCGTACAGCGGGCAGCTCTAGCGGGGATGATCTGGGGCAAGCAGCTCTACAGCTACGACATGCAGCAATGGTTTGCCGGCGACCCGGCCGGCCCCGCGCCTCCGAAGAGCCGGCGCAGCATTCGCAACTCCGAGTGGGAACATTTCAACGCGCACGATGTTCTGTCGATGCCCGACCCGTGGGAGTATCCGTGGTTCGCCGCCTGGGACCTCGCCTTCCACTGTCTTCCCCTCGGTTTACTCGACGCCGACTTCGCCAAAGACAACCTGCGGCTGATGACGCGGGAGTGGTACATGCATCCCAACGGCCAGTTGCCTGCCTATGAGTGGGAGTTTGGCAATGTGAACCCACCGGTGTTCGCCTGGGCGGCGCGGCGCATCAGTCAGCTCGAGCTCCAGATCAGTGGCAGCGGCGACACCGATTTCCTCGAAGCGATGTTTCACAAGCTTCTGCTGGAGTTCACCTGGTGGGTCAATCGCAAGGACTACGACGACAACAATGTCTTCCAGGGGGGTTTCCTCGGGCTCGACAACATAGGTGTCTTCGATCGCGCCAACGAAGTCCCCGGCGGAGGCCGTGTCGATCAGTCGGACGGCACAGCCTGGATGGCGTTCAATACACTCGGCATGCTCCGTCTTGCGCTCGAGCTGGCTCGGTTACGGCCGGCGTATGAGGATATCGCCACCAAGTTCTACGAACACTTTCTCTCTATCGCGCGGGCCATGAACCTGCCGGATCACGTCCTGTGGAACGACGAGGATGGGTTTTTCTACGACGTGGTTCATCTCCCGGATGGGCGGATTGTGCCGCTTCGGGTCCGCTCCCTGGTCGGGTTGATCTCGTTGATCGGGGTCGAGGTGATCGAACCGGACCTGCTCGAGGCCAACGGGCAGTTTCGTAGCAGAATGCGATGGTTCTCGAAACACCGGCCCCATCTGGCGCAGAACGTTGCCTCGGTGGATCGCCCCGGAGTGGGGGAACGGGTGCTGCTTTCGGTGCTCGACGAGGACAAGCTGCGTTCTGTGCTCGGGTACCTGCTGGACGAAGAAGAGTTCCTCTCTCCGTACGGCATCCGATCCTTATCGAGGTACCACGCCGAGCACCCGTTCACGGTCGAAATTGGAGGGATGGACTTCGCCGTAGCCTACGACCCGGGGGAGGCTCAATCCGGCATGTTCGGCGGCAACTCGAACTGGCGTGGCCCGATCTGGTTTCCGCTCAACTACCTGATCATCGAAGCGCTGCGGGAGTACCACTCCTACTACGGGGAAGAATTTCGGGTCGAGTTTCCGACTGGTTCTGGGGAGCTTGCCACGCTCGGCGAAATAGCCGATGAGCTCTCGACCCGCTTGATAGCACTCTTCCTCCGAGACGAGGCGGGGCGTCGTCCCTTCCACGGCCAGAGGGAACGGCTCCAAACAGACCCAGCCTGGCGCGACCTGTTGTTGTTTCACGAGTACTTCAACGGCGATACAGGGGAAGGACTCGGTGCCTCACATCAGACCGGGTGGACCGGACTTGTGGCGACACTCATCGATGAACTGGGACGGGGAACCGAGCCGACCTAGTCCTCAGGAGTCGGCGATAGTGACTCGCTCCACGTAGAGGGTCTCGAGCGGGACGCTGACTTCGCCAAAGGCATTGGGTCCGAGCGGGATCTGAGCGATTCGCTCGAGCGTATCGAAGCCGTCGATAACCCGTCCGAACACGCTGTAGTTGGGTGGAAGCGGTGCGTCGTCGAGCATGACGAAGAACTGTGAACCGCTCGTATTGGGCCCCGAGTTGGCCATCGCCAGGATCCCCTTCTCGTAGAGGAACCCTGCGCCGGGTAGCTCATCCGGAATCGTGTACCCGGGGCCTTCGCGACCGGTTGCCGATGGGTCGCCTGCCTGGAGGACGAACCCGGGAAGTATGCGGTGTGACACCGTCCCGTCGAAGTAGCCGGCACGTGCCAGAAAGACGAATGAGTTGACCGTCTCCGGTGCGATAGCAGGGTCCAACTCGAGGGCTATTTCACCACATGAGGTCGAGAGGACGGCCTCGACCTTGCTTGTTTCGTCGAGGCCCTGGTCCTCGGGTGCGTCAAAGACCATTGGTACTACCGTCTCGGGGGCGGTTCCCGTGCAGGCCGTGGGTTGGGCAATGAAGCCTGCATAGTCGGACGGTGGCCGCGGCGGTAGCGTGATCTCTGGGAGCGAGGTGTCCGCGGGGGAGGCTGTCGAGGGTTCTTCGCTCTGGGTGGTCGTAGACCGGCCGCTGTTCTCACTTGAATCTGCGCCGGCCTGTGCCACGGGCTCGCTTCCGGCACCACAGGCTGCCAGCGACATAGCGCTGAGGATGACGGCCGGCACCAAGCGTCTCGAGATTGGTCGTGACATGCGGCGGGATGGTAGCTCTGCCGTGGTGGTACACCTGTACACTCGCCCCCATGTCAATCGTTGTACAGAAGTACGGTGGAACGTCGGTTGCCGACGCAGATCGAATCAAGGCGGTAGCCGCTCGGGCGGTGGCAGCCCAGAGGTCCGGCAAGGACGTGGTTGTGGTGGTCTCGGCGATGGGCAAGAGCACCGATGAATTGATTACGTTGGCGTCCCAGGTCACCGACGCGAGCCACCCGCGCGAGATGGACATGTTGCTCACTGCGGGGGAGCGGATCTCGATGGCGCTGGTGGCGATGGCCATCGAGGACCACGGTGTTGGTTCGATGAGCCTCACCGGATCGCAGGCCGGCATCCTCACCACAGTCGAACACGGGCACGCAGAGATCATCGGAATCCGCGGCGACCGAGTGAGGGAGGGGCTCGACGCCGGGAAGGTCGTCATCGTCGCCGGCTTCCAGGGCTTTAGCCCGGAAACACGTGACGTGACGACCCTCGGCCGCGGTGGATCTGATGCCACCGCGGTAGCTCTAGCTGCCACGCTCGACGCGGAGGTGTGCGAGATCTACACCGATGTCGATGGCGTGTTCACAGCCGATCCGAGGGTGGTTCCCCACGCTAAGAAGCTCGACGAAATCTCATTCGAGGAAATGCTCGAGATGGCGGCCGCCGGTGCCGGGGTGTTGATGGCTCGATCCGTCGAGTTCGGCCGCCGCTACAACATTCCAATACACGTGCGGTCATCTTTCCACGGCGGCCCCGGTACGTGGGTGAAGGAGGAAACCATGGAAGAAGCGATAATCCGCGGTGTAGCCCACGACGTCTCCGAGGCCAAGGTGACCGTCCATGGTGTACCCGACCAGCCCGGTTTGGCCGCTCAGCTATTCGATCCACTCGCGCAGGCCGGCATCTCCGTCGACATGATCGTCCAGAACGTCTCTTTGCAGGGCGTAACCGACATCAGCTTCACGGTGCCTCGGAGCGATCTCGAGATGGCAAGGAAGGTGTCGGAGAACGCGGCCGCAGATATCGGCGCAGCCGGCGTCGACGTCGACCACAACATCGCCAAGGTGTCGCTGGTCGGGGCGGGAATGAAGGACGAGTTGGGTATCGCCGCCAAGATGTTCCGCATCCTCGCCGACCACGGCGTCAACATCGAGATGATCAGTACATCGCCGATCCGCATATCCTGTGTGGTTCGAGGCGATGATGTGGAGGCCGCGGTGCTCGGTGTGCACGACGGCTTCTCACTGGGCGATGACGAGGAGAGAGCGGACAATGGGTAAGAGGACAGCGATCGTCGGGGCGACTGGTGCCGTCGGCACCACGATGCTCTCGATTCTCGAGGAGCGCGGCTTTCCGGTTTCTGAGTTGCGGTTGATGGCTTCGAGCCGCTCGGCGGGCCGGGTCGTTCCGACCAAATGGGGTGACGTCACGGTCGAGGACCTGGCGACGACCGATCCGGTCGGACTCGATGTGGCATTGTTTTCAGCCGGCGGCAGCCGTTCGAGGGAATACGCCCCCAAGTTCGCCGCTGCGGGATGCACCGTTATCGACAACTCTTCTGCATTCCGGCAGGAGCCGTCCGTGCCGCTGGTGGTTGCCCAGGTCAACGATGCGGCGATCCACTCCCACAACGGCATAGTCGCCAATCCCAATTGCACGACCATGGTCGTGATGATGGCCGTCGGACCGCTGCATCGTGCCGCCGGGCTCCGTCGTATGACGGCCACGTCGTATCAGTCCGTCAGCGGTTCCGGTCAGACCGGAATCGAGGTGCTCACTCACGAGTTGAACATCCTCGGAAAGGATCGGGAGAGCCTTACCCGGGGCGGCTGGTCGGATCCCAACAGCGATCTGTACAGCCGACCCATCGGTTTCAATGTGCTGGCACATGCCGGCTCGTTCACCGAGCTTGGTTACACAGACGAAGAGTGGAAGCTGGTGAACGAGACACGCAAGATCCTCGATGCACCCGACGTCGAGGTGGAGCCGTTCTGCGTGCGGGTGCCGGTGATGGTTGGGCACGGTATCGCCGCGACGATGTTCTTCGATCGTCCCGTTTCCCTGGATGAGGCGAAGGAAATCCTCAGCGATGCTCCCGGGGCCCAGCTCTGGGACGATGCCAAGGTGCCGACCCCGCTCGACTCGGCGGGTATCGACGACGTCCTCATCGGACGAGTGCGTCCGACAGTGGGCGAGCAAGGCGGTATCAGCCTGTGGACGGTGGGCGACAATCTCCGCAAGGGAGCGGCCCTCAACGCCGTCCAGCTCGCCGAGCTGCTGTAGACGCTTCCCTTCTCGCTACTGTGCGACCGGCGGCCGATATGTGCCGTCATCCTGCGTACCAACCGGGTGGTAGTCCGTTGTGCCCTTAGGTACCCGTGCCCTTTAGCCGATAGATGTTGTACGGTAAGGGCAGAGGCGCTACGAGGTCGCAATGATTGCCAAGACATCCATTGTTATCGAGCGATCCATCGACGAGGTGTTCGACTACGTGAGCAACGTGGAGAACATGCCCCGTTGGGTTTCCGGGGTATCGCGGGTGCGATTGCTGTCGGACAAGGTGAAGGCGGGTGCTCGGTTTACCGCGGAATATGCCGAAGGCATGCGCAAGTCGGCCATCGGCTTCAAGGTGGTTGAGTTCGAACGTCCCACCCGCTTTGCTACCAAGTCGGAGCGAGGACCGTTCTCGTTCCCATTCAAGGGAACTTTGGAATTGCGACAGGTCAGGGATGGAACCGAGGTTACGACCAACGTCGAGACCGGGCCTGAGAGCCTGGGGGCGCGGTTGGCCGGGATTGTTTTTGGCCCAATCCTGCAACGCAGCACTATGCGCCGACTCCATGAGGAGCTGGAAGCCTTGCGCGCCAGCATCACGCGCAACCGCAGCTGAAATCGACTTCCCGCCGGCTCGCTGCACCCGTACCCGCCTACCGTTAGTTCGTTGCCATCTCCGTTGCTAGCTGGGAAAGGGAAGAGGCCGGCAGTGATGCCGGCCTCTGGTCGGGACGGCCGGATTTGAACCGGCGACCTCATCGTCCCGAACGATGCGCGCTACCAAGCTGCGCCACGTCCCGTAGGGGACGAGAGTGTAGCCAACCTGCGAACAGACGAACAGTCGGACTCCGAAACCCTCAGAGCCTCTCGACACGGATGCGGTCGATGCGATTGCGATCCATCCGCATCACCACCAATCGATAGTTGTCAACGGTGAGCTGATGGCCGTCGGCGGGGATGTGTCCCGCAAGCGCAAGAAACATGCCGCCGATGGTGCTGTACGGACCCTCGGGGAATTCGTGGCTGAGCGCGTTGTCGAGATCGTCCATCGGGAGGCGCCCATCCGCCATCCACCTCCCAGGTCCGATCTGGACTATCGATGGTATGCCGGGGTCGTACTCGTCCTGTAGCTCCCCTATCAGTTCGGAGACGAGATCTTTGATCGTAACGATGCCCTCGATCCCTCCGTGCTCGTCCAGCACCAGTGCAAAGGTGAATCTCCGCGCCCTCATGTCTTGGAGCACCTGGAGGATGGGTGCCGACTCCGGCACATAGTTGGCAGGCCTAATCAGCGTCGCTATCTCGCCGGGCCCCGGATCACCGGGCAGGCGGAGAACGTCCTTGACGTACAGGATCCCGGCCAGGTCGTCGAGACTGCCCCCGGTTACCGGGAAACGAGAATGAGCCGCGCTGGCGATAGCGTCGCGGACATCTCCGATGTCGATCGGGTTTCCCAGGGTGACGATGTCTACCCGCGGCGTCATCACATCCTTGACCGGTCGGTCGGCGAGTGTGAATAGGGAGTTGATGATTTCACGCTCGGCGGCTTCGATTTCGCCCCCTGCAGCACTGAGCTCGGCCAGGGCCTTGATGTCGGCTTCGGTTACGCCACGGTTCTCGTCGTCCCCGCGAACCCGGAAAATTCGCAGCAGGCCGCGCGTCACTGCTGTGAACATGCGGGCAATAGGTCCCAGTACCAGCGATAGGCGCCAGATAGTTGGGGCAACGGCCAACGAAAAGCGCTCCGGGTAGCGAGCCGCCAGCGTCTTTGGTGTGATCTCACCGATGATCAGCACCACGATGGTGACCACCAACGTCGAGACCCACGGACCCCACTGTTCGCCCAGCAGCGAGATGAAGAGGGTGGTGGCCACCGCCGCTCCGAGGATGTTGACCAAATTGTTGGCTACCAGCAGCGTTGACAGCAGGCGTTCTGGATCTGCGACCAGTTGAGCGACCCGTTTTCCGCGTCTCCCAAGCGCCGAGACCTGGTGGACGCGCTCCCTGCCGATGCCGATCAGTGCAGTCTCAGAGCCGGAGAAGAACCCAGAGCCGACGGCACACACCGCAAGGATGGCGATGTAGACGGCATTCGTCGCACTCATTTCGTTCCACAACCTTCGTCTGCCGAAGGAGCTACTGGTCGTCCGCTCGCTGGCTCCCCGGACTTCCAATCGAGGGAACTCACGGCCGACGGGCCCTCCATGCTCGGTCCGGCGAAGCCGGAGCCGAGCAGATCGAGGTGGTCGGGACAAAGCCTGCCTGCTCGAGCACCCCCACAGCTCTGACGAGGGGGGATGACACATGTGCCTGGCCTATCCACTTATGGCGCTCTCCACGGCAATGCGGATATCGTGAGCGGTGAAAGGCTTGGTGACCCAGGCAGCAACACCCGACCGCTTGGCGAGAAAGCTGTCCGCCTTACGGTCGAGCAAGAGAACGACCGGCACGCTTTCGCGTTTGGCCATCGCAGCCTGTTGGTGCAGGTCGCGAGCGATTGCCATGCCCCCCATACTGCCCACCTGTAGGTCTATGACGACAGCATCGGGTTGCTCGCTGCGCAGGACATCGCCCGAAGTCGCAGGATCATCGTGGTCAATCAGCGTGTAATCGGGCTCGGCGAGCGCGGCATGAACCTCATTGCGCGTCCACGGTTCGTCGGCAATGACCATGATGCGAGATGTCATGGCGGCAAGGGTAGTACCGGCACAACTGCCTCCACGTTCCGCTCCCGTCACAGGCGGTTACCATGCCCGCTCGTGCTTAGACGTCTTGCCCTTCTGTTCATTGCTATCGGCGCCGCTGCGGGCTTCGCCCCGGCCTCGGCCCGGGAATACCTGGCCGGTCCGGTGGTGGTGGCCGACGTGCGCGGCCCTCTCGATCAGCGTGCGCTCGACTTCTTGGCTGGGGCGGTCCGGACCGAGGACGCCCAGCTCGTAGTGTTCAAGCTCGACAACGTCGGCGTTGCCTCTGGTTCGATGACCGAGTTGATAACCACTATCGAGACATCGGCGACCCCGATCGTCACCTGGGTCGGTCCCGACGGGGCAGTGGCCTACGGAGAGGTGGCACAGTTACTCCAATACTTTGCTGTGGTGGGAGCGGCCCCGGGAGCCGGTATCGGCTATCTGGCCTCCGACCCGTCTACACAGGACGAGAAATCTTTTCCTCCCCCGTGGCATGACCTAAACGAGGTCGAGGTTGTAATCGAGGATGATGAGTCCCATCCGGGTGTCGATGTCGTCCAACCAACGATCGGGCAATTCATTGCGGAACTCGATGGGATGGACGTCAGAACCAAGCTCGGCAATGTGACCCTGGAGACCGCCACGGAGGCCAAGCTCGACGACGGGACGCCGGTGACCGTGTCGTCGGTGGAGATCCGGTTCCTCAAGCCGACACTGCTCACCCGGTTCCTTCGCCTCGGTACTCGCCCGGATGCAGCCTTCTTCTTCTTGCTCGCCGGGCTGGCGGTCGCGGCGTTCGAGTTCTATGCGGCAGGTGCCGGCATAGCTGCGGCGGTGGCTGTTGTGTCGCTCTTCTTGGCCGGATATGGTTTCGCGACGCTGCCGATGAACTGGTGGGCAGTGGTGATGGCGGTGGTCGGGCTTGGTCTCTACACCTGGGATTTCCAACGTCACGAGTTGGGGATCCGCAGTATCGTCGGCACCGTCCTGATGATCTGGGGCGGTCTGATGTTCGTCGGTGGGTCTCCGCAGATCGGCACCAACTGGTGGGCGGTGCTGCTTACTGTCGCCGGCATCATGCTCTTCTACTTGTTTGCCATGACAACGATCGTGCGCTCCCGCTTTGGCACTCCAACGATTGGTCGCGACTATCTGGTTGGGAGCAGTGGAGTTGCCGAGACGGTGCTCGAGCCGGACGGCTTTGTGGTCATCGACGGTGCACGGTGGCGAGCCCGTGCGCATCGCGCCGTCACCATCGGACCGGGCTCGCCAATAGAGGTGCTTGCGGTCGAAGGGATAACCTTGCAGGTGGGCCCACGAGATCCGGCAGATTGACCCACGGCAGGCTGATCGCGAAAACCGAACCTAATTCTTACCAATTTATTCCTGGCGTGCGTCGGAACAGTTGGGTATCGTCCTTCGGCCGCTGCATTGCAGTCTGAGGAGGAGGAGCCTGTGACGCCGATGGATCGTTCGTGGCAGCCAATTGCGCTGTGTAGGGGGAACCACTCTCATCTGTTCTTTCCACCCACAACTTCCGAAAGGAAGGACGAACGAGAACGGCGGGAGCTGCGGGCAAAATCGATCTGCCAGGTCTGCCCTGTCCAGTCGTCTTGCCTCGAATACGCTCTGGAGTCGACCGAGCAGTACGGGATCTGGGGCGGTTACACCGAGACGGAACGGCGTCAGCTCCCCGCCGCGGTTTAGGAGTCTCCTCAGCGGACGATTCTGACATCGCCGCGACGCGTCGTCAGTCCGCGGGAATCAAGCCACTCGAGTAGTGGAACGGCGTGACGCCGAGTGATCTGCAACAGATCGCGGAAGTCGGCAACTGTGAACTCGGGTGGCAGCAGTCTCAATTGGCCTTCGATCGTGGATACCTGTTCGGGAAGGTAGACGAGGTCCTCCGCAACTCTCACGAGTTGCTGTGCGCGCACCAGGGCGTGGAGGAGTTCAGGCTCGAGACCCAACTGAGAGGCTCGGGGCACGGCTAACCCTTGCGCCAGGCTGGTCCTGGCTCGATCCCATTCCACCTGCTCGCCGGCTGATAGTCCCGGTGAGAAATCGGCGAGTCGAACAGTGGCACCGTCGTCGATTACGGCTTCACTACCGGTCGCCACAAAGCCGATCATGTGCGGCTCGACTCCAAGCGACGAGCTCAGCGTTGCTCGTGGAATCCCGGGACGCAGCGGATTCTCCTCATGGAAGCGTGACACTGCGCTGATCAGCCGGTCGCGCAATTCTTCCGCCGCTCCGGCCGCCATCACCTCGTTGCCGATCCGGAACGTCGATGAGGGCTCGCCACCGCCCGAGTCACGGACAAGATCGTCACGCACTGCGCTGCGACGAATCTCCAAAAGGGCATCGGCCGCATCGTTTGCGGTCCTGATTCCAATGCGGTCGAGCACCTCGATGGCTGAACGCAGTTCTTTGCCACCTCGCGGCGGGTGCGGGTCGAGCACCGTCCCGCCGGCCACAACTACCCGTCTGCCGGTTTCGCGGAGGATGAAGCGGTCGCGAGTGTGAAGCGGCATCTGGCCCCTGGAACGGATCAATACCGTGGCCGCGGACTCGTCGTAGCTGATGATCCTAAGTTCTACCGGCCATGCACCTGTTCCCGCGTGCAGGTGGTAGGCGCCGCGCGCCGGCAGCGCCTCGTCGAGATAGCGAACTTCGCGTACCCGGGCCAGCAACCGATTCGTCGTCCCGAAGGCTTCTGGTCTCCCCAGCATGCTTCCCCGGCCGGCTTCCTCGATTCCAGTGATGTTGAGGGCGGCGCGCGTCCCAGGCCCCAGCTCCGTTGCGGCGGCGTCATGTGATTGCAGCCCGCGAATCCTGACTCGATGCCGGCCCGGCCACAGCATGAGCTGGTCATCCACTGCGATGGATCCTCCGGTCAGAGTTCCGGTTACGACGAGCCCTGCGCCCGGGATCCGGAACGATCTGTCTACCCAGAGCCGGGGGCGGCCGCAATCAGGCGCAGGGCCCGCCGCGGCCAGTTGATCGTCGAGGGCTTGTACCAGAGCCGGCACCCCTTCGCCGGTGACCGGTGACAAGCGAACGATCGGCCAGTCTCGTAGCCGGGTGTCCTCCACCGCCTCGAGGATGCTCAACTCGGAGCCGTCGATCGTGTCGGCATCCGCAAGATCGATCCGGGTCAGCGCAATTACACCGTGGCGCGTCCCTATCAGATCCAGTACTGAAAGATGCTCCTCACTCTGCTGCATCCACCCTTCATCCGCTGCCACGACGAACAACGCGACGTCCACTGCACCTACACCGGCCAGCATGTTCTTGATGAATCGTTCGTGGCCGGGAACGTCGACGATGCCCACGTCGGAGCCGCCGATTCTGGTCCAGGCGAAACCCAGGTCGATCGTCAGCCCGCGTTCCTTCTCTTCGGCCCAGCGGTCGGGATCACGGCCGGTCAGCGCCTCAACCAATGTCGACTTCCCATGATCGACGTGGCCTGCCGTGGCAATGATCGGCACGGCTTGCCCTAATCCGCGTCCGGCGTATCTGAGACTCGCTCAGGGGTCTCAGATACTCCAGTGTGCCGAGAAGAGAGGACTGCAGCAATATGTGCGTCGTCAGTGGGATCGACGGTACGGAGATCGATGATCAGGTTGCCCTCCTTGCGACGCGCCAGAATCGGCGGGGCAGCGTTCAGCAAGTCCTCCCAGATCGCATCAGCCTTGCCGCTGATCCGCAGGTTCGGTGAGAGAATCGTTTCGCCGGGAACCGAGCCGGCACCGGGGAGGGACTCGCCGGCGATGACCTCGCCGTTCCCTCCGATCGCTTCGAGGAGTTGGCTGTGGCGTGTCTCCAGCTCATCGTATTTCAGCGCGACCATGGCCCAGAAGGGCACTTCTGCTCCGCGATTGGACGCGTAGAGTTCCAGTGTTGCCGCCAGCGCCGCATGGGTGGGGCCATCGATCCGAACGGCGCGTGCAATCGGATGGCGCGCCATGCGCTGAATCAGATCGCTCCGGCCGACCATGATTCCGGCTTGCGGCCCGCCCAGGAGCTTGTCCCCCGAGAACAGCACGATGTCTGCGCCGAGCTCCAAGGTCTGCTGCACGCCGGGCTCGGAAGCCAGCCACGTCGGCGGATTCTCCGGCAACCATGGAACTCGGGCGTCGAGAAGCCCGCTGCCGACGTCGGCAATCAGCGGCACGCCCGACTCCTTGGCGAGGCGGGCCAACTCGGCATAGCCCACCGACTCTGCGAACCCCTCCAACCGGTAGTTAGATGGGTGCACCTTGAGGATGACCGCAGCGTCATCGGCAACGGCCTCGTAGTCCGACAGTCGAGTGCGGTTGGTTGTGCCTACCTCAATTAGCCGAGCGCAGGAAGCAGCCATCAGCTCAGGGA
>JARFRN010000007.1 GCA_029287195.1 Acidimicrobiia bacterium
GACTTGCATGGTGTGAACGTCGTCGGGACCGGCAATGTCGCCCGGGCAGCGGCCGCCGTCGGAGCCCGGCTCATCCACACTTCCACCGACATCGTCTTCGACGGCACCAAAGGCAACTACAGCGAGGCCGACGGCCCTGCCCCGGTCACCGACTACGGCCGCTCCAAAGCCGGAGCCGAGGATGCGGTGACGACTGCCGGGGTCGAGGCAGTGATCATTCGCTCTTCCCTGATCTATGGGTGGCGCCCGACCGTAGCCCGGGCCGCCCGGTGGATGATCGACACCGCCAACCGGGGCGAACCGCTTCAGCTGTGGTCGGACGAGTTGCGCTGCCCGATATGGGCCGAGAGCCTGGCGGCAGCGCTGGTGGAACTTGCCGGCCTCGACTACACCGGCTTCCTTCATCTGGGTGGCTCGCAGGTCGTGTCCCGCTACGAATTCGGGATCAAGTTGTTGCGCTTTGCCGGGGCCGACACCGGCCGGGTCGAGGCCGCTCCGACACCGGCCGACTGGGTGCGCCCTCTCGATTGCACGATGGACACATCCTTGGCGCGCTCCATTCTTCAGACCCCCTTGCCCGGCCTCGATGAGGTGCTGGCTCGCGGCGACGCTATTCGCTAACCGCATCGGCGCCGAAGAAGGGACCTCGGGAGCCAATTTGTGCCTTGTCCGCGGCGTCCCGCTGGATGACACTTCAAAGGAAGGGATGGCATGGGGTCGTCCCATGTAGGGAAGGAGACGGAATGCTCCTCAACTATCGGCGAGTTGGATTGATGGTGGTGACCCTGCTCGTTGTCGCGGTACTGGCGCCGGTGGCCGTGTATGCGGCCGGCGGGACCTTTACCGACGACGACACATCGGTGTTCGAGGCCGACATCGAGTGGATGGCATCGACCGGTATCACGTTCGGGTGCAACCCGCCCGCAAACGACAACTACTGCCCGGACAAATCGGTTACTCGGGGACAGATGGCGGCCTTCATGCATCGGCTGGCAGACAATCAAGTTGTCGATGCCGGCAAGCTCGGTGGCCAGGATCCTGCGTATTACGAGAGCATCGTGTGGGCTACGGACGTCCCGGCCGGTATCCTCCCCGATCCACTGGTTACAGGTGGGGCCACCGTGGCAGAGATGACCGTCGAGGCCCCCTACGCCGGGTATCTCCTGATCAACTCGTCGGCGTCCATATACGACCCGGATACCGATGTGCAGAGTCTGTGGTGGATCCAGGTTGACAACACCACATGCAATCCGATCCCTAACAACGTATCTCAGGTTGGATTCGCCTATGCCTCCGTGTACGCCAACTCGCGCCGGCAGTCCGCGGCGATCACCGGGGGCTATGCCGTCACTGCTGGGAGCCACACCTTGACACTCTGCGGCGCAGCTACAACCGGCGCCGGAACCGAGGTGTACGCGCCAAGCCTGACGGCGTTGTTCACGACAGCAGGAACCGTGCCGACACCGTAAGAGACGAACCAGGACTCAACGAGGCGGTGGTCGTCGACCGCCGCCTCGTTGCCCGTTGTTGCCCACCCGCTTCGACCACCCTATTTGGCCAGCGCCGCCTGACGCAGGTAGCGCTCCACCATCGAGCGGAGATAACGCATCCCGTAGGCATACCCGCGGGCTGCTGCGGTGGTGGTGTAGTTGAGCACGCGGATGATCCACAGTTTGAAGATCAGCTCCTGCCAATCGGGATCGTCCTTGTCGAACTCCGACAGCAATACGAGGTAGGTGTCGAACCACGCCGACTCGTCCAAGAACCCGAAGCGGGGTCGCTGCAGGTTTGCCAGCAAGCCGTCCCGAATCGGCACCGGAAAGAACCCCGCCAGCTCTTCCTGTCGGGGCGTCCAGCGCTCGGTCAGTAGGCTCATGCTGGCTTCGATGTCGTAGCCGAGCTTCTCGGAGATCGCACTCGGGACAACATCGGGCGGCTGCACCCGGTGCAAGGTCGTTCCGTCAACGGTCTCGTTCTCGAGGGACTGGATGGCGGCGAAGCATTCGACGAGCATCGTGCGCAAGTCGGTGAGCCGACCGTACAGCTTGTGGGCCTTCCCCTCCTTGACGTAGGTCTCGAACATCTTGGCCCCGTTCTGGATCATCCGGAAGGTGTAGAGAGTGTCGACGCCCCAGTCGCTCTGCGCCCGCACGGCCTCATCCGCCAAGAGGTCGGCAGCGACCTCCCGGGTCATGAGCAGCTCCCCACCCAGGGGCTGCTCTATCCAGGGCAGCTCGGAACGGGGCCACAGCACGGCAAAGCCGACCCGCGTAATGAACCAGGTGATCATGGCGTCGGTTGCCGCCCGCGGGAAGTAGTGCCGCACTACGTCGTAGCCCAAATCGGCGAACTCCTCGGCCTTCGTGATCCAGCTCTGGTTGAAGCTCGTGATGTCCGAGTCGTAGAAATGAATCCGCGCTGCATCGCTCTTTTCGAGGAAGTACAGCAGCGCGGTGTTCATGCCGTCGCCCTTGCCGGGGCGTAGCGATCCGATGCGGTCCTGGAGAATCAGGTTGACGGGTGTCCCGGTTTCGGCCGTGACGTGGGGGGCCGCCGCCGCAATGGCCGCATAGGTCTGCTCCTCCTCGACACCTACGCAGAGAACCTCGCTGACCCTCTCATGGGAAGCCGCGGTGTCGATATTGTTGACCACGACTTCCGGCTTCTCGGTCTTGAAGGGGAATACGACCAGACTCACGTTGACTCCATCTGCCGCGATCGCGTTGCACCCTAACGGGAATCGGTTGCAGAGCCGGTCATCTTGAGTTGTGCCGCCGCAAGATCATCTCGGCGCCGCCTTGCCAACCGATCGGGCCGATGCCGCTCAAGCGCACCATGTCCTCCACATGCAGATCGCGCCAGGTCCCGTCGTGTTGCTGAACCAGCATTGGTGTATCTACGGCAACCAACATCTCGATGTCGTTGTCGAAGTCTCCCAGCCCGAACGACTCGACGTTTGCGCCCAGCCCGGCGATGACGTGCCGGACCGCAATACCTTTGTCATGCTCGCCTTGTGCCGTCCAGAAGCGAGAGCCCCGCTGGAGGCGCAGCCCGTACTCGCCCATTGCCTGCGAAAGCTCATACGGCCCACCTTGCTGGATGATGAAGCTCTCCGTGAACTCGCGATCCTGCGCATACCGGGCCCGCCGTTCGTCGAGACCGGTGTGTTCCATCACCTCCGCCACGTCCATGTCCCCGTAACCGCGCACGATTGCCCCGCAGGCTGTGGCGGCGTTGTGAAGTGCCTCCCGCACCTGCAGATAGGGCATCCCAAAGACCGCGGCGCTGCCGTCCGCCGCATACAAGGCGGCTCCGTTCTCGACGATGAAGCCGACTTCGACCCCGATTTCACCGGCGATGGCTTGCTGCTCGGCCCGGGTCTTTGCGGAACAGAAGTAGACCTCGATTTCGGCGGCCAACAGCTCCTCGAGTGCACCCAGCGCCGGTCCCGGTTGGTAGGTTTCGTGGTCGAGGAAGGTGCCGTCCAGATCTGTGAAGACAACGGTCTGTGGCCGCTCCATCAACCCTTCGACTCCGAATCGGGGATTTCGGGGATCGGCGTTTGCCTCTCGAGAGAGGCGGGCCGCACCTTTTCGATCTGACGGAACGATTCGCTCTTGTCGCCGAGCACACGACCGAATGTGTCCCAGTCGATACCCGACATCGGGGGATAAAGCAGCTCCTGGGGAGGTTCTTCGCCCTCGCCGATGACACCTTCCTGGCGAAGGAAGTCGGCGATCTCATCCCGCACATCCTGGACTGAGATCGGCGAGTGGTAGAGCACGTTGAGCGCCTGGAGGCGCATCTCTTGCACGTGGTCGGCGCCCTTGTTTTCGTGGAAATGTGGGTTGCGGGTCTCGATCTGGAAGATCTCGACCCCCGCCTTCATCACGTCTTTGTCCGGGCTCGCCAGCACTCCCCCGTAGCGCTCGAATACGTTGATGTACTCGTAGGGTTCCACTGCAAAGCCGGCCGCAAACTGCATGCGCAACGCCAGATCGAGGCTGAATGCGTGCTCTCCGGCGTTGCCGGTGGCGATGATCTCCGTCCCGAAGCCGGAGTACGACGAGAGCAGCAGATTGAGGAACCTGTTGGTGACCTGTGAGCTGCGCCCCCAGCGGTTGAAGAACAGCCGCCCGGCCTGAATCTTCGGCTTGGAACGCCAACTGATCCGCACCATCGAGAACGGAGATTCGGCGAGGTGGAAACCCGACGCGTAAGCCTGGACGTACTCATAGACGGCACCGGGCACGTAGTTGTCGGCGTCGATGAAGCCGACGAACTCGCGTCCCGAGAGCTTGGCGAGGGCCAGGCCGATGAGCATGCCTTCTCCCTTGCCGTCACGCACCAGCCCGTCGTCTTCGAGAATCTCGGGCATACCGGCCTCGGCAAAGGCTGCGGCAATACCGGGGTCGCGCTGGTGGATCAGCAGGGCGCTGCGCGAGGCAAGACGGCAGAAGCGGCGCAACGTTTCTTTCTCCATGCGATAGCGATCGACCGGGTCGCGTTCGCTGTTGGAGACGAGGATGATCAGGCAGTCATGCGGGATACCGGAGAGGACCCCGTCGAGGACTTTGAGACGCTCCCCTTTCACCGGAACGACGATGGCCATACGACGTTCGTAGTCGTTGATCGTCGTGGAGGGCACATGATGAATCGAGTGCCATGCGTTGTCATCGACGGACGCCGGCTCCCCACCCGAATCCAGCTCCCACACCTCCTGAACGCCGTGGATGCGCACGGCCCCGAAGCGCTCGGAGCGGTGCGGTAGTTCGATGCGCATGCTGTTACCCCTTCAATGCCTCAGTGCAGCACCATTGTGGGCGCGATCGATCGCGATTGAAAGCGCGACGCCGGTGGCTCAGCCTCGCCCTTGCGCCTGCGCCGGATCGTCGCTCGACCGATAGACTTGGCCGACGAGAGGCGAGTCGGCCGATCCGTCCGACAGTCTCTCCGCATCGAGGCGCTGCAACGGGACCTGTGTGCCGCATCACGGGCACCGCGCTCGGCTACCGCCGCTGGCAGTCGAACCGCAGCTGCGGGGGAATGAGGACGTTCCGCACTCGTCGCTCGAGACATTGGGGCGTCGAGGAAAGGGAACCTCATGAGAAGCAAATTTCTCCTACTCGTGGCCGCCTGCATGCTGCTCGTCGGCATGGCGGCCCCGGCGCTGGCGGCGCCGCAACCGGTCGGTGACCGGATCAACGTTCTGTTCGCCGACCCAGGGTTCTATCCGGCGAACGAGCCGTTTCACATCGTGCACGGGTGGGGCGCTCTTGATCCGTCGATTACCCACAGTGCCGTGGGCCACCTTGACTTCAGGCTGGATGTCGATGGGGAGGACCAAGGCAAGGGCAAGCTAGTCAACTCCACTCTCGGGGGCCCGGAGGAGAACCTGGTACGGGTGTGGCTGTTCAACTTCGAGGATGGCATGCCGGCAGGAGAGGTGACCTTCACCGGCCACTGGTTCATGCCATGCCTGCTTGCGGTTGATCAGGGCCTCTGGTTTGAGGCTTGCCCCAAACCGAACGCAGCAGTCGAGGTAATCACCGCTACTCACACGGTCACGTTCACTCCGTAGAACGATCACTCTGAGTCGAAGGGCTCCGCGGCGCTCACGGAGCCCTTCGTCGATCTGCGTCCCCCGCTCTGTGTAACGTGCCTTTCCGAGTCTGGGCCTCCGAACCTTGCACCAGCTGCGAAGAGGGGACGCATGAGCACAATCGAAGCAACCGGTCTCGTCAAACATTACGGTGAGGTGAAGGCGCTCGACGGGCTGGATCTCTATGTCCCCGAGGGCACCATCCTCGGTCTGCTCGGGCCCAATGGCGCCGGGAAGACAACCGCGGTCAACATCCTCACCACCTTGATCCGGCCCACATCGGGGTCGGCCACCGTTGCCGGGGCCGACGTAGTCAAACAACCGGGCAAGGTACGGAAACGTATCGGCTTGTCCGGCCAGTTCGCCGCCGTCGATGAGAACCTGACGGGTTTCGAGAACCTCGACATGATCGGACGCCTCTACCGCCTGGGGCGAGATAACTCCCGGGTGCGAGCACGGGAGCTGCTCGAGCGCTTCGACCTCACCGAAGCCGGAGATCGTCCGGTCAAGACCTACTCCGGGGGTATGCGGCGCCGCCTGGACCTCGCCGGAGCGATCGTTGCCGAGCCGCCGGTGCTGTTCCTCGATGAACCGACCACCGGGCTCGACCCACGCAGCCGTACCGAGATGTGGGGAGTGATCCGCGATCTCGTCGGCAAGGGCACAACGCTGCTGCTGACTACTCAGTACCTCGAGGAAGCCGACCAGCTCGCCGACGACATCGTTGTCATCGACCACGGTCGTCAGATCGCCCACGGAACCGCCGACGAGCTCAAGGCGATGATCGGCGGGGAGCGCATCGAAGTGACCGTAACTTCTGTTGACTCGGTCACCGGCGCCGCCGAGATTCTGGCTCGGTTCTCCGGTGGCGACGTCCAGATCAATGAGCGATCCCGCAAGTTGATCGCACCTATGTCGGGGGGCTCCGCCGAGTTCCGCCATGTGTTGCGTGATCTCGAGGAGGCCGGCATCGCCGTCTACGACGTCGGCATGCGTCGTCCCACCCTCGACGACGTGTTTTTGACCCTCACCGGTGATGTGGCCGAGTCGGAACCGGATTCTCGCGCTGCGACGGTGGGCGTATGAACAGCCTGATGTGGGCTGCGCTCGACAGCCACGTAATCGCAAAGCGCAACGTCATAAAGATCCGGCGAGTCCCCGAAGTACTGATGTTCGTGCTGATTTCGCCAATCATGTTCGTGCTGCTCTTTGCCTTTGTCTTCGGCGATTCGATCGAGATCCCCGGCGGTTCCTATCGGGAGTTCCTCATCGGCGGCATCTTCGCCCAGACGGTCATCTTCGGTGCGACCTTCACCGGCGCCGGCCTTGCCGACGACATGCAGAAAGGCATCATCGATCGCTTCCGAGCGCTACCGATGTCCCGATCCGCGGTGCTGGTGGGCCGAACCGCCAGCGACGTCATCTACAACGTGCTCTCGCTGATCATCATGGCGCTGACCGGGCTGCTGGTCGGGTGGCGGATTCACGAGGGTTTTGTCAGCGCCGCGTTTGGTTTCGCTCTGCTCCTGGCGTTCGCCTACGCCTTCTCATGGGTGATGGCCTACGTCGGCCTGATCGTGCCCAGCGTCGAAGTCATCAACAATGCGTCCTTCGTGGTCATATTCCCGCTGACTTTCGTGGCCAACACTTTTGTCCCGGCGGAGAACTTGCCGGGCGCGCTGCGGACCTTCGCCGAATGGAACCCGGTATCGGCTGTGACCCAGGCAGCGCGCGAGCTGTTCGGCAACATCCCGCCCGGAACCCCGGAGCCGACGGTGTGGCCGCTGCAAAACCCGGTGCTCTACACGATCATCTGGATCATCGTGATCATTGCGATCTTCGCCCCGCTCTCGGTAAACCGCTACCGGAAGGCCCGGTAGGCAGGCGCAGCGACCCGCCGGCGGCTGCGCGGTTCAGGGCCCGTTCAGCAATCCATAGTGATGATGGTGTGGTGGCTATCGGAGGTTCCGATGAGACTGCTTGCTGCTACCGCTGTTCTGCTCACGATGGCCCTGTCCGGTTGCGGAACGACGGCCGCTGAGGAAGCCCTCGCCGACACTCGCCGGCTGAGTATCGACCGGTGCGACCCGGCCACGGGCAGTTTCACGCTGGAGATAACCAACGACTATCTGCCCTATCTCGCCGGCCAACAGTGGATCCTCGAAAGCGGCCCCGAACGCGTCCAGATCTCCGTGCTCGACGAAACCCGAACCGTGGCCGGAGTCACCACCCGAGTTGTGGAAGAGCGCGAGTGGGTCGACGATGCCCTCGTCGAAGTGTCACGTAACTTCGTGGCCCAGGCAGCCGACGGATCTGTTTGCTACTTCGGGGAAGAGGTGGACGACTACGAAGACGATCGGGTAGTAGGTCACGGCGGCGCCTGGCTCGCGGGTACCGAAGACGCCCGGCCCGGCATCTTGATGCCCGGCACCCCCGAGGTCGGCGTCTCGTTTGCTCAAGAAGTGGCCCCTGGAGAAGCCGAGGATGCCTCAGCGATCGTGTCCATTGGAGATCCGTTCACCGTACCTGCGGGGACGTTTCCCGACACCTTGGAGGCAATCGACATCGACCCGATCGGCGGTGGAGTCGATCCGAAGCGATATGCCAGAGGCGTGGGCCTCATCGTCGATGAGAAGCTCGAGCTCGTGAGCTTCAGCCGATAACGCTCCGGCAGAGGAGGAGGCGCAGCACCGGGTTGGCGTCCCATTCGGCCGTCGGCGCTCTACCGTGAGGCCCATGACCGACGTCGACACCTCTTCCGATCCAAAGAGAATTGCGTGGCGCCGGAGGATTCGCACCGCCGGCACCCTCGGAGTGCGGACCGTGCACGACTCTCTCGAAGACCGGCTGCCCGGATTGGCGGCCGAGGTTTCCTTCTACCTCCTGTTGTCCCTGCCGCCACTGCTGCTGGTCGGATTGGGAGCACTGAGCTACTCCGGAGACTGGTTCGGACCGAACACGGTCAGCGAGGTCGAGCGGGCAATCCTCGATGCCGCCTCCGGAGTGCTCACAGAGTCGACCATCGACGACGTGGTCCGGCCCGCCGTCGACGGCCTGCTGGCCCGGGGCAGGGCCGACGTTCTTTCGATCGGCGTCATCCTGGCGTTGTGGTCCGGATCTCGCGCTCTCAAGGTGATTGTGCAGGCCATCACCATTGCCTACGACCTCGAGGATCGGCGTACTTGGTGGCAGCATCGACTACTCGGCCTCGGCCTCACCTTTGCCGGGATACTCATGCTGGCAATCGTCCTTCCGCTGCTGATAGTCGGTCCGGAGGCCGGGGAGGCGCTGGCTGAGGAATTTGGGCTGGGTCGAGCCTTTGATGTCACCTGGCGGGCTCTCTACTTCCCGGTCGTGATCACCCTCGGGCTGTCGCTGTTGGCGTGGGTGTATCACGTCGTTCCCCCCCACTCGACTCGCTGGCGGCGCGACATTCCCGGGGCCGTACTTGCCTTTGTGGTCTGGCTCGCAGGCAGTTTCGGACTGAGGGTCTACGCAACCAGCTTCATCGAAAGCGACTCTGCATATAGCTTCTTCGGGACACCGCTGGTTTTGCTGCTGTGGATCTATATCACCGCCGTGGCGCTGCTGGTCGGGGCAGAATTCAACGCCGAGGTCGAGAAGATGTTCCCAGACGGAAACGACGAAGAGAGCGAGGCTACATCGAATAGCACGGCCGGCCGGGAGTAGATTCGAGGCCATGGTTCGATACGCCGACAGGCCAACCGTCGAGCTGAGTGTCGACATCGCCGCGTCAACTGCGGTGGTGTGGGACCTGGTCACCGACATCAACATGCCGGCACGCTTCTCCGACGAGTTCCGGGGCGCCGACTGGATCGATGACGCCGCTCCCCACCACGGCGCTCGGTTCATAGGTCGCAACCGCCACCGCACTGCCGGCGAATGGCAAACCACTTGCACGGTCACATGGTTCGAGCCGCACCGCAGCTTCGGCTACTCCGTCAACGACGTCGATGATCCTGCGGCGCGGTGGCGCTTCGACCTCGCCCCGAATGCGCAGGGAACCAAACTCACCATGTGGGCCCAAATGGGGCCCGGCCGTTCCGGCCTCACCTCGTTGATCAAGCGGTATCCCGACCGCGAGGAGGAAATCGTCGCCAACCGCCTGACCGAGTGGCACACCAACATGGAAGCCACCTTGGCGGGAATCAAAGCTGTCGCCGAGGCCGGGTAGCCGCTACATCCGATAGCCTGGACAGGGTGAGGCGCTGGATCTGGCTGATTGCGCTCTTGACCGCCGCGTGCTCGACGTCGACGGTAGACGAGGTCGCCCGGAGCGATTCGGACCTGCCCGACACCATCACTGAGTCCCCGGAGCCCGTCGCCGCGGACGTAAGCGATGAGCGTGCCGCCGAGCGACTCGACATGGTCGAATTGATAGCCAACCGTGATATCGCAGACACCCACGTGCTGGCAGCGATGCGGACCGTGCCCCGCCACCTGTTCGTACCCGACAACGTCGCCCCGCGCGCCTACAACGACTACGCACTGCCCATCGGCTACGGGCAGACGATCTCCCAGCCGTACATCGTGGGGATGATGAGCCAGGCGCTCGATGTCGAGCCCGGCGACAAGGTGCTCGAGATCGGCACCGGCTCCGGCTATCAGGCGGCCGTGCTGGCCGCCATGGGTTGCGAGGTGTACACCATGGAGATCATCCCCGAACTGGCCGAGCGCGCCGCGGCAACTCTGGAGAGCCTCGGCTACACCGCCACCGTCGGCAACGCCGACGGCTATTTTGGATGGGAGGAACACGCCCCATTCGACGGCATCATCGTCACCGCCGCGCCCGATCACGTACCCCAGCCGCTGCTAGAGCAGCTGGCGCCGGGAGCGGCACTGGTCATCCCCGTCGGCCCCATCGGGGCGGTGCAGACGATGTGGAAGTTCACGACGAACGACTCCGGTGAGGTGACCGGCGAGAACCTAGGCGGAGTCATGTTCGTGCCGTTCACCCGTGCCGAGGAGTGAACGGCTCGCAACACCTGCCAGCAACGCAGCCAACCCGTAACCGACGGCACCAACCAGCAGAACCGTTGTGAAGCCAAACGCGAGAGCCAGCAGCGCCGCCAGCACCGCGCTGATCACCGATGCCGTTCCGTTGATCCCCCACGCCCACGGAACCAGCTGCGGGGCGCGACGTTCCAGATAGGCCACCCCGCTCGGGAACATGACACCCATCAGCAGACCCAGTGGAGCGATCACCACCGCTCCAACGAGCACTCGCCCCGGCAGCGGGCCCGGCAACAGGACCGGCGTCAGCCGGCGGACCAGGAACGGATAGACCAGTGCGGCCAGCGTGAGCGCAACCGCAACCAGCCGCCACGGCAGACGCGGCGACAGCATCGACCCGATGCCGGAGGCGAGCAGCACCGCAAACAGCACCACTGCAAACGCCGTCGTGGCGTCGCCAATTAGCAGGATGTATAGCTGGACCAAGGGTATCTCCACCAGGAGGAATGCCAGACCCAGCAACCCGAAATAGCCGAGCGTCCACCATCCGACTGAAGGCGCGACGGCCCAGGCATCGTTGCGACGTCGGATGGCGAGCGGCGCCACTATCAGCACCGCCGCACTCAGCGTCGCCAGCAGCAAGAAGGCCACCAGGACGAGATATCCGGCACCGCCGAACGGCTGCCAACTCCGCCCCAGGGTGTCGATGACCTCGCCGGCTTGCGCCCATTTGAAGTAGTGGCCGAAGAAGGGGTGATCGTCGGTGGGTGGGACGATCTCGAACTTGCTCACCGCATAGGTCTCAGTCGGCTCCGCTGCTGCGAGCAGCTCGGCAGCGAGCGATGAGTACTCCTCGTCGGGGATGACGCTGAAGCGGTTGATCTCCTCGGATCGCAGCCCGGGCCGGGTAACGATGTCGAACCGTTCGCGTTCGGCGAAGTCTGCGACGATGTCGAGATCGGAAGACGACCAACCGTCCGGCTGGACCAGCAGCAAGGCGTTGGAGTAGTTGCGCAACACCACGGTGGCGGCCGCCGGTTCGACTCCCATGTCACGGAGAGCAGCCGCCGCGGTTGCCACCAGGCGGCTCTCCTCGCTGGGCGGCGTCTGCACCCAGCGCATCACAGCCAAAATGCCGTCCGATCCAAGCCTCTCCAGGTATGCGGTGAAGGCTTCGACGGTCAACGCATAGTCCTCGGCCAAGCTGTATGCGCCGGACGTCACCGGCCGGTAGGGGGCCGTGAGCGCCAGGTCGATGACGTCGAACTGCTCGGCCGTTCGCTCCACAAAGGCGCGCGGTTCGGCGATCACCCACTTCACGAGGGGATCGTCCACGAGCGAACTGCCGGCGCGGTACGCAAGGTCGACAATCGCGCCGTGCGGTTCGACCGCCACGATGGAGTCGGCGCCGCCCGCCAGGCCAACGAGTACATCCAGGCCGCCGCGCGGCTCCAGCACCAATGTCGAGGCGTTCGGCCGGAGCAGCCAGGGCAGCGACACCAAGAGATGCGAAGCGTATGCCGCTTCGCTCGGAGAGGCCTCCGGGATGGGGCTGAGGTCGTCTCCGTCGAGGGTGACACCGTCTTGAGCCGGCGGCCGGCCCGTGTACGAGAAGCTGAGGCCGGGCAGCGAGCGGATCCCTTCGCTCGACACTAGATCGAGCCTCGTTCCTCGGTCCCAGGTGGAAGAGACAACCTGCGCGTCGGGAAAACGCAATGCACCTTCGAGGGCTTTGTAGGGAGACAGTCTCATGGCCACCGGAGCAGGGACCCACACCGCCATCACCAGCAGCGCTCCCGCGGTCAACCCCGCCAGCACAACCCCGCGGCGCCGCGGCCAACCCAGCGTGGCAAACCCTGCCGCCGCCATCATCGCCACGGCCGCGGCAAGCATGATCACTCCCTCGCCACCAAGTGGGTCGAGCGTGACGACCGCAACGACACACCCGAGTCCCGACCCGACCAGGCTGGCCCCGTAGACGAGGTGAGATGGGACACCGCCCGCCTGATCGCCCGCAGTCAGCAACACGGCAATGACCAAACCGCCGAAGAAGAAGGGTACCGCCAGGGTCAGGTAGTAGATGGCGAGATAGCCCAGCTGGGCCCGATCCCAGGCGATGGCGAAAGAATCGAACGGGAGAATGTTGGCAACCAAATAGGCACCCACAGTCGCCACCCCCTGCAGGGCAGCAAGCCACGCCCACCGGCGCGAGCCTCCTCCGCCGAGCCGGGGAAACGCGGCAAGTGCCGAGCCGCTGGCACCCAACCCGAGCAACGCCATCGAAACCGTGAGAAACGCAAAGTGATAGAACTGGGCAATCGCAAACACCCGGGTCAGCGCGATCTCGAAGATGAGTCCGGAAGCCGACGTTGCCGCCACGCCTCCCAGGACCAGAACAGTCGCCCATCGACCTCGGCCAGACATTCGTCCTCTCGCAATGTCGCGTCACCCAGGCTACGCCGGGAAACGGCCATCCAGCTCTGGCACCGCCGCAGCACCCCCTATGTCCGCGGTGCCCGACCTCGTGACTGCTACCAGTCGACGAGGTCGGGGTTCTCGAGGAGATTTCGCAGCGTGGCCCCGAAGCGCCCCGCCGGGCCCCCATCGACCACCCGGTGATCGATCTGTACGGTGATATCGAGGATGCGACGCACCGTCACCTCGCCGTCGACAACCCACGGACGGTCGGCGGCACCGCCGACGAGGACCAGCACGGACGCCAGTGTCATCACGCCGATCGCCGCCCCGCTGCCACCGATCATCATCCCGACCGACGACAGCGCCACCGTTCCTGTGCCCTGCCGCACCGTCGAGGACCGCTTCGCAAGGGAGTACACGAGCGAGGTCACGCCGGGAATCCAGCCGGCCAGGCGTCCCCAGCGTTTCAAGAGCCGTCCCGAGCGCCCGCTCTCGGGACGGGTTTTCGTGGTCCGCAACTCATGGGACAACTCCGACACCGAACGCTGCTCCGTGTTGCGCACCACATGCGCCAGGGGAAACAGACCGGTCGAGCTTTTGACCTCGATCATCGTTGCTATGTCGACTCGAGGGTGAATGGCCAGCCGCCCCAACCAGTCCCGGTAGGCGTGCACCTCGGGGTGGGCCGCCACGGCCCGGCCCACACACGCCAACACGTATGCGGTGGGCGAAAGATCTTCCCCTTCCAGGCGCTGCCATGCCCGGGTTACGTCCACCTGCACCAATGCCACCATTGGGGCCATGCGGTGTCCGGCCCGCATCGCCCCGACTACGAACTTGCGCCGGGCGGGGAAAGGTCTGCGTTCGATGCGCTCCATGTGGACAAACTGGTCGACCGGGACGCAAAGTGCAAGCGTTCGGCGGTCGGCGTGGTGGGGCGTTTGGGTAGTCCAAGCTCAGAAGCACGCCGCCAAAAAGGCCCAGCATGCCGGGCTCTCGTCTACTACAGTGAGTTCCGGTCACCGCGTGGGGCGGTGATTCGGGCTAAGCCGCGTGGGGCGGTTCGATGGGGGACGGCGAGTCGTTTCATATCGGTGGTCCGCGAGTTTGACGCGGAAGGGGAAATACGTGGCGACTACTCGAAGGCAGTTCCTAAAGGGGAGCGCGGCCGCCGGGGCAGGGGTTCTGCTCTCTCAGGGGGCCGGCGTGATGCTGTCGCCCGCTCTCAGCGGTACGACAAGGGCGTTGGCAGCGACGCAGGGTCCCGGTCTCAGCGATCCGGCGAAACAACCCAAGTTCGCGGAGGTGGTGCCCAACGCGCTCGACCCCGGGTTCATCTACGACACCAGCAAGGGAAAGATCAAGGTCGGTGTGGGGCAGGCCGTCCACCAGACCGGACTGGTAGCTCTCGATGGGGTAACCCCGGTGCCGACGACGATTTGGGGATACGGCAACCAGAAGGGCTACACCTGGCCGGGCCGCACCTTCCAGGTGCGCAGCTACGAGCCGCTCGAGGTGAAGTGGGAGAACAACCTCAAGAGGGTCCCGTACCTCATCACCGGCAAGAACAACACCGGCATCGGCTTCGGCGACTACACCGGCCGGCCTGTGATCGACACCAGCCTGCATTGGGCATACAGCCTGCACGGGTACGAGCGGTACACGTTCGAACAGGACGGGGTGCCGATCGTCCCTCACGTGCACGGCGGGCACACCGACTTCCAGTACGACGGCAACCCGGAGTTCTTCTTCAGCCCCGGCTACACGATTCGCGGGCCGCAGTGGGTCGACAAGAAGTACCTGTACGACAACAGCCAGCCGGCCGGGACCGTGTGGTATCACGACCATGCCCTCGGCATCACCCGGCTCAACGTGTATGCCGGGATGGCGGGCTTCTTCATCATCCGGGACGACGATGACACCGGGCTCCGCGGCAACCCGCTCGATCTGCCGGTGTTCCCGTACGAGGCGGCGCTTGCCATCCAGGACAAGATGTTCAAGGACAACGGCGAGCTGTTCTACCCGGCGTTCCCGGGGGATCCGTTCTACGCCGACTTCATCACCGGCGAAGGTGCGATACTGCCGCCAGGCACGTTCCCGGGTGGCGGACCAACCGGTCTCGCCGAGTTCTTCGGCGACCACATGGTGGTCAACGGGAAGATCTGGCCCAAGATGAACGTCGAGCCGCGCAACTACCGGCTGCGCTTCCTCAACGGCTGCGACAGCCGCTTCCTGGCCCTGCAGTTCTTCGAGGTGCCGCCGGGAGCAACGGACTTTTCCACCGTGATCAGCGGTCCGCTGCCCTTCACGGTGATCGGGAGCGACCAGGGCCTGGCCTCCAGCCCCACCACGGTCGACACCCTGCTGTCGGAAACCGGCTCCCGCTACGACATCATCTTCGATTTCAAGAGCGTGGCCTTTGGCAACCGGGTCATCGTGAAGAACATCGGCGGCGACGAGCCGTTCGGCGGCGACATTCCCGGACCGCAGGTGTTCGGGGAGACCGACCGGATCATGGCATTCGACGTTGTGTCTCCGTTCGACACCTCGGTTCCGGATGTGACCCCAACCGGGATCAACTTCGGGCCGGTGGTGCCGACCCCGACCCGGCTGCGCAAGGTGGCGTTGTTCGAGGGCAAGGATGAGTTCGGCCGGCTGCAGCCGCTGCTGGGTACCGCTGAACCGGCCACCGACTATGCCGCCAACCCAGTCAACTGGCCCGCCAAGCCTGAATACCAGCAGGCCGTGTTTCCCGATGGAACCTCGTCGCCCCTGGTTGGTCAGATGGAGGGTTCGATTGCATGGCACAGCCCGACGACGGAGAACCCGGCGCTCGACTCCACAGAAGAGTGGGAGATCTGGAACGTCACGGGTGACGCTCACCCGGTGCACCTGCACC
>JARFRN010000045.1 GCA_029287195.1 Acidimicrobiia bacterium
GAATATGTCTCTATTCTAAGTAAACAATTGACTTATGTAATAATTCAGTCATATATTCTACGTGTGCTCAGTTGTAATATTTGAGCAACAATTTTAATTTTACCCGCCGCCGGGCGGGACAAGGGGGACAGGATGGTAGAGACCGGTCGTCAGGGAAGATGGCAACAGACGGTGTTCCTGGTGATTGCTCTGGTCGCTTGTGGTGCGGCGGCGGCAGCCCAAGACAGTCCCGTGAGCGTGTCGGTGGTGGTGTCGGGGGACGCGGTGCCTGGAGGCACGGTTGTGGCTTCAGCCACGGTCGACATTCAGGACGGTTCAGAAATCCAGGGTCTGCACTGGATGCAGGTGAGCGGCGCAGATGCAATGCTCAGCGGTGTGGATACCGACACGGTGACCGCTGTTTTGAATACCCTGCCGGCCTACAAGGACCAGCTTATTCATGCGCTGTCGGAACCGGGGATCTCGGAAGACCAGCTGCCCCCGAATGTTCCTCTGCCTGAAGGAGAGTTCCCCGGCGGACTGCAGAACCGTTTCCAGGTCGTGGGTATCAATCCCCTGGCGCTGGAGCATGCCGGAGCCGTGGTCCTCGAGATCGAGGTCACGACGACGTCAGGCACCTATCACGGTGAAGCGGAGATTCACACGGCCCTGCCGTGGTCGCCGACTGCCGGAATCCACAACGTGCCTATCGATGTACCGGTTTTGCTGCACGGCAAGGAGCAGGACTACTACTCCTGGCGACTCGGCAGGCCGGCCGACTCGAGCGCGGCATTCGACGACGCGTCGTCGCAGAGCCCGAGCTTCGTCCCCGACGTGTCGGGGCGTTACTGGATGTACGCGAACGATGACGAGTCGGGTGAACAGGTCACGATGTCGATCTTCGCAGGAACCTGGCAGGGCATCGTCGAGGGCCAGGACGAAGACGGACGGCCGTTGGTCGACCAGTCGTGCTACGGCTGCCACAACGACGAGATCGCACCTGAGGTCTTTTCAGATTGGCGCCAGACCGGACATGCGGAAATCCTCACCAACAATCTCAACACGAGCACGCACTACGGCCCCAACTGTTTCCCGTGCCACGCCGTGGGTTTCAACCACGGGAGCGACAATGGTGGAATGGATGATGCATCGGACTATCAGGACTTTCTCGACTCGGGCCTGATCAACAATCCGGGCGACAACTGGACGACGATGCTCGACGAGTTCCCGCATACAGCCAAGCTTTCCAACATCCAGTGTGAGAACTGCCACGGACCGCAGCAGGGCGGCGGCCACACCCAGGAAGGTATGCGCAGCAGCCTGGCGTCCGACGTGTGTGCGACGTGCCACGGCGAACCGCTTCGCCACGCCCGCTTCCAGCAGTGGCAGCTCAGCGCCCACGCGAACTACGAGTTGGCTATCGAGGAAGGATCCAGCGGGAGTTGCTCGAGGTGCCACACCGGGAATGGTTTCCTGACATGGCTGCCGGTGCTCCTCGGGGACGAGCCGGGTGACCCGACGGATAGTATCGAGGTCACATGGACCGAAGACGACGTTCACCCTCAGACGTGCCAGACCTGCCACGACCCGCACGCGATCGGCACCACGTCGGGCAGCGACCCCAACGCCACCGTTCGGATCAGCGGTGACACGCCGCCCCTCATTGCGGGCTTCACCGCCACGGATGTGGGACGTGGCGCCATCTGCATGACCTGCCACAACACCCGTCGCGGTCTGCGGAACGACGACAACTACGATGAGATCGACGGGACCTCGGAGGCGGCGCGTGCGCCGCATGGCGGCGCCCAGGCCGATGTGGTCATGGGTCAGAACGCCTATATGGTCGAGGTCGGAACACGGGGTAAGCACTCGAACGTGGAAGATGCGTGCGTCGCATGCCACATGGAAGCAACCCCTCCACCGCCGGATCTCTCGTACAACAGCGGCGGTACCAACCACACGTTCTATGCGCGGAACGACATCTGTGGAAGCTGCCACGGATTCGAGAGCGGCGAATCGTTCCAGGCCGAGTTCGAGGATTCCATGCACGAGCTGCAAGAACTGGTCGAAGAGGGTCATTACAACCTCATGTCCGATCAGATTGACGCCGGCAACACCATCGACCTCGACGGCGACGCAATGATCGATAGCATGGCCGACGTCGCCGGAATCGAGTTTTCCGAGACCCGGGGTCGCCAGGCAATCACGGTCGTTTTCGGAAATGGTGAGACGGTCGGGCCGATGCGGTTGACCGACATTGATGTGGTGCCGACGACGGGTGACCCCGTCGGGTTGTACGAGGTGGCCGAACCGATTCTGCTCAAATCGGGATGGAACTACCTCCTGTTCCACAATGACGGTAGCCGGGGCGTCCACAACCCGTCGTTCGCCACCAACACCGTCGAGGTCTCGAAAACCGAGATCGTCGAGGCCGGAATCGCGGTCGGCGGTGGTGAGGGGCCGGGCGGCGTCGCGTGCGATGCGGACTTCGTCTACTGGACCGAGATCGCGGCACACAACGTCGGCGCAGCCGGCAGCAGGTGGCGCACCGACCTGGTGGCGCGCAACGCTGGTGAGGCTGCGGCCGAACTCGACCTCATTCTTCGCACGAAATCCGGCGCCAGGATGGTCGAGGGAATCGTTGGAGCCGGGGCGCAAATGGCATTCGAGGACATCGTCGGCATGATGGATTTCGCGGGCAAAGGATCTCTGCAGATCTGCTCGAGCCAGCCGCTCGAGGTGCTGTCGCGGGTTTATAACCAGTCCGACGACGGGACCTTCGGGACCCTGGTTGACGGCTTCATGGACGGGAGCGGCCTGTCCGCCGGTGAATCGGCGAGACTCATCGGCCTGCGCCAGCTCAGCCGTGCCTTCCGCACGAATATCTCCGTCACCAACACGGGGTCGTCAACTGCTCGGGTGGCGGTGACCCTCTTCGCCGAGAACGGCGACAACCTCCACGACTACACGCTGTGGGTCTCCGCAGGTATGGTCGTACAGGATCTGCAGCCATTCGCCAACCGCGCTGGTGAACCCGACCTCGGTTGGGGCTTTGCCCTCGTCGAGGTGGTCGAAGGTGAAGGCGTTCTGGCCTCGGCGACCGTGGTTGACTCGAAAACCAATGACGGAATCTCCGTCCCGATGAAGTAACAGTCTCGTCTGGACACGCGGAAATCTGGGCGGCAGCTTCGGCTGCCGCCCCTTTTTTGTCGTGGACCTTCGTGTCGATCATTCGGGCTGATACAGTGGAAAAGGAACAATGCAGCGGAGATGACAAAATGAAGAGCCCAGAGAAGTTGTCTCGTGTCGTACTCCTTTGTTTTGCGGGCGTGATCGCCGGGCTCGGCGCAGGTTGCGGGCCGCAGACCCTCGAGACCACCAGCGTCGAGAAGCTCGAAAGCTCACTGACCGCACTGCGTGAACCGATGGTGGAGGCGGAACGTGCTCACTTCGAGGAGTCGTTGCACTACCTGGTGGGCGAAGGAGCGGTCCTGCAGCAGGATTCCCAGCCGCAGCACGCGCAACTGGTGCTCGACCTGTACAAGCCGCTCGCAGGGATGACCGCCGAGGGAATTGTCGCCGAAGCGCGTCGCAGACGGCTCGACGAGGTGCAGTCCGCGATTGCCGAGCTCGAGGTGCTTCGCGACGCGGGTGACGTGGCCCCTGAACTGCTGGACGTCTTCAAGCTCCAGGCGGCGCGCGTCTACAAAAGGAACCGGGGGTTCCTCGAG
>JARFRN010000071.1 GCA_029287195.1 Acidimicrobiia bacterium
GCCTACTACGAAACCCCATATCCGATACAGCGCCAACGCAAGCGCCGGTACGCCGCGTTGCTCGGTGTGATAGGTGTGTCCATCCCTGCGGCGGCGATCTACTTCTACGGATTGCCCGACGAGCTGTTGCTGTGGGCAGCTTTCGCGCTGGCATTCTTTGTGCTCGAGTTTTACGCGGTCGAAGTCAACGACCTGATGATGACCTCACCCGGCACTTCGGTGCTGGTTGCGGCCGGCGTGGCACTCGGACCCGACGACGCGATTGGCGGGTTGCTCGCCATGGCGCTCATCGGATTCCTCCAACCTCGAGACTTTGCCGATCGCAGGTTGTTCCAACCTTTGGCGAACCTCGGGATCGGGACACTCAACGCCGCTGCAGCTGCCCTCACCCTGGTTGTGCTGCTCCCCAGCGACGTGACGCGCGCCAGCCTCATTCATGTCGTGGCCGCCGGGGAAATTGCCGCAGCCACGGCTGATTTCGTTAGCACCGCCCTGACCCGTCTGGTTATCCGTCAGGTCTTTGGCTCGAAGCTGGCTGGGCCTTGGTCGAATCTAGGACAGATCCTGGTCGGCTTTGTCGGTCTCGGAGCCATGGGTGGGTTCCTGGGCTATGCCTATGTTCAGTACTCGGTCGACCACAGCACCTTCAACGCCATGCTTCTTCTCGTAATCGCCACCCTCTTGATCAGTCACCTCTTCTTTGCCTCACTGGGACGACTCCGCGTTGCCCGCGAAAGCATGCTGGCGACGCTCGTAAAGACACTCGAGGCGAAGGACCTCTATACCCGAGGGCATACCGAACGGGTTGCCATATTTGCTGTGCAACTGGCACAGGAACTCAAGCTGTCGGGTGACGCGCAGGAGCGGATCCGGCACTCCGCACTCATTCACGATCTGGGCAAGCTGGCAGTACCCCGCGAACTGTTGAAGAAACGCGGTCGCCTCACCATGAACGAGACCCAGGCGATGCGGGGTCATGTGCACCATATCGATGATCTGCTCAAGGACGTCGAGTGGCTGCACCCCTTGGTCGAGATCGCCTCGGACCACCATGCCCATTACGACGGCGGCGGCTATCGAGGCAATCACAGTAGCGACGGCGAGGTTCCATCGGTCGAGTCGCGGGTGCTTGCCATCGCCGATGCGTTCGATGCCATGACGAGCAACCGGCCCTACCGCATGGCGCTTACCCAGGAGGAGGCTTTTCGGGAGCTGCGCAACGGAGCCGGAACCCAGTTCGATCCGGAGCTCGTGGAGGCATTCATCGGCATGATCAAGCAAGGCGGCCTCACTTATGGCGCCCTCGTCCGTATGACCGATGAGGAAGCCCGCCAACTCGCCGAAGAACGCGGTTGGGTGTTCCGGGACTAGCCGCGGTCACTCGTCGGGTGAATCTTGACTGGGAATGACACAATCCGGTCGGGCATCACCGCTGCCGGCATCGCCGTACCAAACCTGCGGGTCGCTGTCGCTTCCGTCCCCCGTATCGTCACTGGTCAGAAAACGCACCAATGCCCGGTACACCGCATCCGCATAGGCCTGACGGAACTCTGCAGTGGCAAGCAGCTCTGCTTCAGATTGGTTTGAGATGTATACACCCTCAGCTATGACCGTGGGCATTTCGCTGCGTCGCAGAATCCCGTAGTACTGCGGATTGCCATCGCGGGGACTCAGACGCGATTTCGCTCCGGTCTCGAGTGCACCGACCCAATCGGCCTCGAAGGGCGCAAAGCTGCGAAGCAACTCCTCAACCATGATCTTGGCGAAGCGACGTGACTCGGGAACTTGAGATTGGTAGTAGACGTCGCTTCCCGGTGAGTCGAGGCGTACCTCCCATCCGGCGTTGTTGTGGATCGCAACCATGGCATGCGCGTTGGCGGCGTTAGCCAGAAAGGAGCGGTAGAACAGTCCGGCCTCGTAGTCGCCCTCATCACCCGAACCGGTTCGGGTGAGAATCACCCAGCCCGCCGGAGGGATGTCGGTCCCATTCAGGATCGCTCCGGTCGACCAATCCACCGACCGCGGTTCACTCAGCAGGTCCCTGACGCGGCGGGCTATGTCGAGGTTCACCGTCTTCTCTGCGAGACCCGATGGACTCGCGGCCCCGGTGTTCCAAGGCCCACCGTGGCCCGGGTCGATGACGATGGTCGCCTTGGCGAAGTCGAATCCTTCTCCGATCGATCCGGGTTCGGCCGGGGGTTGTGCCAACACATCGGCGGCCTTGACCCAGGCCACCGCGTCGCAGGTTGTGAACACCTCGATCCAATCACCTCTTTGTTGCTGGGCCGAGAACATCAGCCCTTCGCGCGCAGTGACGAATGGGTCCCCGCCCGGAGCTTCGTGCAGCGGCGCACCACCGGCACCGACTGTCACCACCCCAACGCCTTCGAAACCTTCAACGACACCCGGGGGCGGGGGGGCCGGCCCCTGCCTTGGGTCCGCAGGTACACCGTAGGGCGTTGGCGGAGTGGTCGGGGTAGGAGCGCTTGTCGTTGTAGTTGTGGTTGTAGCCGCACTTGTGGTGGTCGCCGTGGTAGGCGACGGCGATTCCGTCGTAGTGCTGGATGGGGCCAAGGTTGTCTCTGCTTCACCGGCGGTGCACGACGCAATCAACAGCAGGGCACCCAAGACCAGAAAGAGGCGACGCATCTAGTCGACTCTAAGGCTGTGCCGGAACTGTGCAGACGTCGCCCGATACCGTTCCCGCGTCGTACAGGAAATACTCGGGACGATTCGGCTCTGCGCCCACGTCGGTCGATGTCAGGAAGCGGAGCACACCTCGATAGATCGCCTCGGCATACGCCTGCCGGAACTCGCCGGAAGCAAGCAGCGCCTCCTCATCGGGCTCCGAGATGTAGACCCCCTCGACGATCACCGACGGGACGGTCGCCCGGCGCAACAGCCCGTAGTAGTCCTCCCCGGTATCGGGATCAAGCCTGGCGCGTGCTCCGAGCAATTCGCCACCCGTCCAGTCTGCATCGAACGGCGACAGGCTGAGCAGCAGCTCCTCGTAGATGATGCCGGCCAGACGCTCTGAGTCCTCCACCGCGGTCGAGTAGAAGACCTCCGATCCCGGTATGTCGGAATCCACTCGCGGAACCGTGTTGTTGTGGATCGAGATGAGCGCATCGGCTCGCGCAGCGGTTGCCATGGTCGACCGGAACCCGAGATTCGCTTCGAAATCACCCTCGTTCGGGCCGACGACGTCCCTGGTGAGGACAACGTCCCCAAAGCTGGGAACCGAATTGCCCGGGGCAACTGAGCCCGAGTTCCAGTCAACATCGCGCGGCGCCTCCATCAACTGACGTACCCGATCTGCGATGTCCAGGTTGACCGCTTTCTCGGCGAGGCCGGTGGGCCCGACGCCGCCCCAGTCGCGAGCTCCATGACCAGGATCGAGCACGATTACAGCTTGGCTCACATCGAACTCGGGGCCTACCGGCTGATTCTCGCCTGCGGCGACAACGGTCACATCCTCCTCGCGTACCCAGGCGGTATCGTTGCAGTTGGTCGTTACCAGCAGCCAATCATCGGATCGATGAAGGAAGGGCAGCGCCATCCCTTCATGAATGCGGAAGTACGGGTCCCGATCCGGACCAAGCCACAAGTCAGCGCCGCCGTCAGGAATCCGTGCAACACCGGTAGCCGGCAGCTCCACCTTCGCCACCGGCGTTGGAGCCGGCGTTGGAGCCAATGTGGGTGCAGATGGCTCGGCCTCTGCCTCCCTCACCCCCATCAGGGCAGCAGCACCTGCAATCGTTGCCACCACGGCCGCGAGTGCGATGACGATGAGGATTATCCGTCCGCGATTGTTCAAGAGCATTTGCATTGATCACCCGGGGAAGGCGGTGACGGGATTGTCCCACCCTGCCCCTTCATGTCAGGGTATTTCCGTACCGTGCCTATGCAACATGAAAGGATCCACTCTCAGGTCACGTATTCGGCAACGGTCTTCATCTCCATGAACAGACGAAGATAGTCGGGACCGCCGGCTTTGGCATTCGATCCCGACATCTTGAAACCACCGAATGGCTGCACCCCCACCAGGGCGCCGGTGATCTTGCGGTTGATGTACAGGTTGCCGACGTGGAACTCGCGCTTGGCGCGCTCGATCCGATCCCGATCCGATGAGATCAGGCCGCCGGTCAGTCCATACTCAGTCCCGTTCGCAATCTCGAGCGCCGCGTCGAAGTCGCCGGCCCGGGTGAATGACAGAACGGGACCGAAGATCTCATGCTGCGCGAGTCGGTGCTCGGGTAGCACTCCCGCGAAAACGGTTGGCTGGATGTAGTACCCGCCGTCTCGATCAACCGGGCTCCCTCCCAGAACGAGCTCGGCTTCATCCTTGCCCCGCGCTATCTCCCCGAGGATCGACTGGTGCTGGTCATCGGAAATCACCGGCCCAACCGGCTTGTTCTCAGCACCGGGACCCAGCTCGAGTTGCGCGGCCCGGCTTGTCACGCGTTCGAGTACCGCATCATGCACGGCATCGACAACGATGGCACGAGAGCAGGCGGAGCACTTCTGCCCTTGGTACCCGTAGGCGCTCTTGATGATGGCATCGGCGGCCAGATCCAAATCGGCAGTCTCATCCACGATCAAGGCGTCCTTGCCGCCCATCTCCAGGAAGGCACGCTTCAGCCAGCGCTGCCCGGGATGAACGACGCCGGCGCGGGCGGCGATCCGCAGCCCCACTTCCTTCGAGCCGGTGAAGTTGACAAAGCGGGTCTCAGGATGGTCCACCAAGAAGTCGCCGATCTCGGATCCCGGACCCGGCAGGTAGTTGATGACACCTTCGGGCAAGCCGGCTTCGGACACGATATCCATGAAGTGAGCCCCGAGCACTGGTGTATTCGAGGCGGGTTTGAGCACAACCGTGTTGCCTGCAGCTACCGGGCCTGCCGTCATGCCGACCAGGATCGCCAGCGGGAAATTCCACGGGGGTATGACAACCCCGACGCCCATGGGAATGAGGAACGACTCGTTGGTCTCCCCCGGATAGGGCACCACCGGCAGCGGCTCGGAGAGGCGTACAGCCTCGTGTGCATAGAACCGGCAGAAGTCGATCGCCTCTGCGACATCGGCTTCCGATTCCACCCAATTCTTCCCTGCTTCCAGAGTCATCCACGCAGCAAGCTCGAACTTTCGCTCAGCCATTAGATCGCCGATCCTGTGAACGTATTCGGCCCGCTCGGTGGCAGGACGGTGCGACCAGTCCCGGAAGGCGCGAGACGCCGCATCAATTGCCAGCTGCGCCTCAGCAGCAGAGGCGGACCCGGTGGTGCCGACGATCACGTGCGGTTGGGCCGGATCGATGCTCGTGATTCGGTCATCCGTGGCGACCGGCTTGCCGTCGATGATCAGCGGCACGTGCCCGCCTAGTTTTGTCCCGACCGTCTCCAACGCTTCGAGATAGGAGGCACGGGGCTCCGGGGTGGAGAAGTCCGAATAGGGCTCGTTGCGGAAAGGCTCCATGACACTTCCTTTGCTCACCGGTTCTCTATGGTTGAGGCTACGCCGAACCACCTAGCAGTGCCATTCAGTCTCCTCGCACTCGGTTCGCCGGTGCGTCCCATGGACGACTCGGGATCGGCGACGACCGAGCCGACGTCCGCCGGCCCGCAGACACAGATATGAGAGGTTCCGACGCTGCCGGCTTGGCGCAGGACTACCGTGACCGGGTGACCAAAACTCCTGCAGTTTCGATCACTTCGGCCGATACTGAGCGTGTGACCGGATCGATCCTGATTGTCGAGGATTCGTCGAGTGTGCGACGCCTCATCGAGGTGTGCTTGCGCGAACTCAGTCTGAACATCGTAGGCGCTGCCGACGGTGTTGCCGGTCTACATGCTGCTCGGGAGACGCTCCCCGCTGCGGTTGTGCTCGATATCGGTCTTCCGGGCATGGATGGGTGGGAGGTGTTGCGCCGAATCCGTGCCGATGAAGCTACCCGCAAGACCAAGGTGCTGATTCTCACCGCCCACGCCCAACCTGAGGTTGCCGTCCAGGCACAGGAAGGCGGAGCCGACGACTTCATGACGAAGCCGTTCCGGCCGACTGATCTTCGGGACCGTGTCGCCAAGATGATTGCCTCCTGAACGCTGTTTCGACTCCTCCCTGCTCGACAGGCAGAATGCGTCCGATAGCATCGAGCCGGCACCTAGCCTTGTGACATCGTGAAACGCCTACTCCTCATCGCCAATCCATCCGCTTCCGGGTTCACCGGAGCCAGTCTGCGCGATGTCGAAATGATTCTCGGTGAAGCGTTCGCGGTGACAACAGCTTGGCCCATCGGACCGGCGGAATCGCGCCAGGCGGCGGCGGACGCCGCAGCTGAGGGCTACTCGGTTGTGGCCGCAATGGGCGGCGACGGCGTTGTACATCACGTAGCAAATGGTCTGGCTTTTACCGGGACATCACTGGGAGTGATCCCCACGGGAACGACAAACGTCGTCGCCCGGATCCTTGGAATCCCCCTCAAAGCCCGGGCCGCAGCAGAACGGCTGGTGTCGGGACATAGGAGGTTGATCAGCCTGGCCCACATCGCCACCGAGAGTCCGCTGGCCGCCCGCTCGGAGTACGCAGTCTTCTCTCTCGGCATGGGGCTGGATGCTGATGTCGTTGCCGTCTCAGACCGCCGCCCCGCATCCAAGTATTACTTCGCGTCTGCCAAGTTCGCAGGCATCGCAGCCAATCAGGTGATCCGCAACTACCACTCCCGCCTCGCCACCATGACCGTTGAGTGCGCCGGCGAAAGGGTCCATGCGGCATCAGTCCTCGTTCAGGTACACGATTCGTACACCTATTGGGGCCGACTCCCGCTGCGATTCGCCGCGGACCCCGGCGACGGACCCACGGCGATGGTGGTCGAACGCCTCTCCGTTCCGGTTACCTTGGGACTCGCATCCCGCGCACTGCTCGGCGGCCACTTTCCCAAGCAGAAGGGGGCTCACGTCTTCCACGAGTTCGAGAAACTCATTGTGCATGCCGAGCCGGCATCCGCCTTCCAGGCGGATGGTGAGCTATTGGGTCAGGCCGATTCGGTCGAGATCACACCCGCCTATGACGCACTCTCCGTTATTGCCCCGGGGCGGGACTAGCGCCCTCTCCCGCAACATGCGGCAGAGGTGCGAGTTCCTCCAGCCGCGGTTCGCTCCCCTCTGGATCATCTGCCGCGTCCCGCCCCAAAGAGCCGATCCGATCATCGAGTTGCGCCGCACCGACCGCTGCGTGAACAACGGTTGCGCCCAGCAATGCACGACGCCACAGCACGTCACGCAGCGGACCACCGAGCTTCGCCTCGAGCATTACACCACGCGGATCATCACCTTCGGCGGGCTCGGCACCCGTCAGACGCCCCCACAAACCGACGGCTGAGTCGACCGGCACCGAACCGGCAGCGGAGGCCACTTCGGTCACAGCCGCCTCAATCGTGGCGCGATCAGCTATGCGACGTACTTCATCCCCCAGAATCGGACCCGCCCTAACGGCGATAAGAGCCGTAAGGTCTTCCAAGCGACACAGAGCGTCTTCCCTGTCGGCCTGGCTGGATTCCGGCCCAAGCCCGGCAAGCACCTCGGATCGCACCCGACTCCAACTCCGCTCGAAGTCGATGGCAGCTCCCTGCCAGACTCCGGCAGCATCGCCTACCATCCGGACGATTCGGACGGCGTCTCCGATCACCTTGTGGAGCATGACCGCCTTGGTGTCGATACGCTCCATCACGTGCTCCCGAAATAGGTCGATGCCGCGAGGAGCGATCCCTGGGGGATCGGCGGCCATGGCGAACAAGGCCGGTCGCATATACCCGTCTGCCGCAAGGGTGTCGAGAAGGTCTTGGCGAACATTCGGCAGATCATTGGGACGGAGCTTGTCGATCTTGTTCAGAGCGAAGATGAATTGGCTGTGGTGCTCTGCAAGCTGTGCCAGGAACTCGTCATGGACGATGGGGTCGCGGTATTTGTCCGGGTCGAAGAGCCAGATCACACCATCAACGCGGGGGATCAGATCTTCTACGCGTTGCCGGTGCCAGTCGGCAATCGAGTCGATATCGGGAAGATCGATGATTGCGGTCCTGGTGAACGCCGCGTGCTCATGTCGGTATGCAATATCGAGCGTGTCGAGCAGCACGGTCACCGCCGGCTCGGGATCCTGGGGGACGACCGCAAACGGCTCGTCGGTGTGAGGACGGAGCACACTCACCGAGGTGATGATCTCGCCGGCAAGCGCATTTACCAGGCTCGATTTGCCCGTCCCGGTTCCCCCGGCGATCGCCAACACTAGGGTTTCCCCGAGAAAGCCGCGCCGTTCGCGAATCTCCCCTGCCAGCTGAGCCGCCAAGCCGGCCTCATCTGGCGGAATCACACCGTGAGATCGGGCAACCACCAAGTCGATCGCATCCAGCAGCTCCGGAACATCACGCATCCGGAGACTCCAACTGCTTGTCGTTGCCGGCCGGCTCGGCCACCTTCTCGGACTCGATATCGCCGGACGCCTCGGTGGACTGCTCACCGGCGACGGGTACCGCCTGCAACTGTGAATCGTCTCCCCGGAGCAGGGCGGCGATGACGTCGATCGTCAGGCCGAGATTTGCGAGCAGCTCCGTGTCGGTTGCCAGATGATCGCGAAAGCGTTTGGCATCGAATTCCAGCGCAGCTGCAACGGCCCCAGCGAGGCTGTCCTGTGCGGCGGCCACATACGACTCCAGATTGTCACGAAACTTGCGTTGCTCCCACCACGGCAGCCGGACGGCGGGGTCGATCACCCGTTGCCAAGTCCGGGTGGCTGTCCGCTTTGCCGCTCGCGCTCCGAGCGGCCGAGCGGCATTGGCCGTCGCCACTTCGGCGAGGGCGCTCTCCCAGTCCTCGAGCCGACCCTGGACGTCCCAAGATGTGTCCTCGGTGTGGCGCCATAGCGACGTACCTTCCCCTTCGAGGACCTGGGAACCGATGGGATCATTCCTCCACACGCGAGAGGTGTCTTGCGCGGCGACCCCCGCCCGCCGTGTGATGATCGCAGTCAGATCAACTGCGGCCTCCGACCAAGTCCTGTGGCGGGCCATCTCGCTCAGGTCGCCGTTCTCGATCATCGCGGCTATCTCTGCGGCCTCAGCAGCATACGCAGCGGTAACCGCAGCACCGAGCGTCTCCGCGATTCCCGCCGCGTACTCCATTTCGCCAAGAAGTAGCCGGCTTCGGTCGACAACGTTGCGTCCAGTCGTGTAGGCCGTGGTTGACACCAGCGTCTTGCGATACCGGGCATCGGATACGGCTCCTAGTTCGTTGCGCAACGCGCCAACCGCGGCTGGATCTAATCCACCATGCCATCTGTCACCGAGAGCCTCGTTGATACCGAAAACCATGGCGGCGTCGGGTTCGAGCAAGAGCCCATGCTTGTGCAAGCGGGAGGCAAAGTCATTCATGAGTGCGACCGCCTCCGCTCGATCAGGAGGCAGCCGGTTGAGTACGAATAGCATCGGAACACCGCGCCACCGAATCTCTCGAAGGAAACTCCAAGCGGAGATATCCGCATATCGACTGGGACTCGAGACGAAAACGCACAGATCGGCCAGGGCGAGAACATCAAGAGCCGCCCTCTTCCCTGATGGCCCAACGTGCTCTGCGGGAGGTGTGTCCACCACAGTCAGCTGTTTCGTCAACTCATCATCGCCAATGACCACCTCAACGGTGGGCCCGACTCTCTCGCGGACGCGCGCAACAAATTCCGACCAATATCGGTTTCCGTGGTCGCGATGTGCCCACAAGACCGGATTGCGCGTTGTCGGCCGCAGCGCCCCTACTTCCGAGATCCGGTCATTCGCAAGAGAGTTCACAACAGTTGATTTTCCAGTGCCGCTCGGACCGATAACGGCGGCGACTACCGGTGCGTCGGGCTCATCGAGACGCGGAATCAGGTACTCCGTCACCGTGCGGATAACGGCGCTGCGAGCTCTTTCGGCCTCTTCGCGATCATCGGTTGGCAAGCTCAACTCGACACTCCGAAGCAGCTCGACGAGCCTTTCCAACTGCGGCCGAAGCGCCGCAATCGCTGTCGCGTCTGCCTGCATGAGACCGATTACACCACATCGAGCCCCTTTGGCCTGCCACCGGACCGGCGCCGGCTGCCGGGCGAAGTCAGCTGCGGCCGGCGCTTTTCTTGTCATAGGCTCCAGATAGCGTCGGAGACATGGAACAGAACAAGGCTCCCCAAGTCCCCTCAGCGGGTACCGCGTCACCGATTGCGATTGCCGGATCGGCGGTCACCATCCAGAATCTCGTAGTCGACGACCCATTGGTTGCCGACTACCTACTGGCACTACCGGCCGCACATCGAGCTGATCATGTAGGCCGAGCGGTAGCCCTCGGCATCCACGGCATGGCAACAACCAGCATGCGAGCGACGCTGGATGATGTCAAAGATGAGGTGCGGCGAATCCTGGACTCGGCAACAGCGGCCGCCGAGCAACACCTGAACAAGGCGGTTGATTCGGGAAGGACCCAGCTTGCCGCCCACCTCGACCCAGATGTTCGGACCTCGCTGACAGCGCGTACCTTTGCCGAACTAGAGGAACTCCACGCCTCGATGCTGGCTCGGCTCGACCCAGATCGCAGCGACAGCTACACCAATCGGCTCGTAGCCGCCATCACAGACTTGCTCGGACCAGGTGGGCAGCTGGCGCAGCGTCTGGAAGCGGCGTTCGACTCGACCGACACCGATAGCAGTCTTGGTCGTGTTGTGGAGACCTTCGAGCGTCGTTTTCAGGAACTGCGCGACCTGGTCGTCGGTGAGCAGAATCGCACCAAGGAAGCGGCTCGCGGAACTGCGAAAGGTCTGGAGTTCGAAGATCAGGTCGAGGCAGTCCTGCGCTCTCAGGCGCGAGCAATCGGTGGATGTATCGTCGAGCGGACGGGCCTCACCGCGGGAAAGCTGGGGCTCAACTCCAAGGTTGGGGACTTCGTAGTGACGCTTGCGGATGGAACACGGGTGGTCGTCGAGGCGAAGAACGTGGGAAGGATGTCCCTGACCGGCACGACTGGCATCCTCAGTGAGCTAGACCAGGCAATGGACAACCGCAACGCGTCGTGGGCAATCTGCGTATCGCGCGGCGACTCCTTTCCAAGTGAGGTTGGCCACTTTGCGGTCTACGGCAACCGAGTGCTGGTGGTCGATGCCGGCGAAGGAACGCTAACCGGAGTGGGGATCCGGTGGATCAACTCTTCCGCCGTGGCTGCGACGCAGGGAGCCGATGCCGTGGATACCGTCACAGCCCAGGAGAGGCTCAATCGCATTCGCGATCTCGCGCAGCACTTCTCGCGCAGCAAGCGAGCTCTCGGGGCGGCTCAGGACGGTCTCGAATCCGTCCGGCATGACCTCGACTCGCTCCGTTCCCAATTGATCGATTTGGTGGATGACATCGCACGTGCCCTGCGCCCTCCGACGGCCGACAAACAGGTTGCCTAGTGCTCGGTCGGGACCAGGAACCACAGGTTGCTGGATGAGCCCATCAGGCGTCGACAACCCGGACTGCCGCCCGCCCCTCGTTGCAGCCATCGAGCAGAGCGCAATACCGGCACCATGGCCCGGCGAATCTGGGGAGTCGGTCCTTGCCAGAATCAAAGGCGCAACGCAACTCGGTGACCAGCTGGGCGGTCGACTCGGCTGTTGTCATGACGGTCTCCACGGTTGGGATCGAGGTAACCCGCTCCCCCGAGCCAATAGAAACCGCCTCGACCCTGCAGGGCAGCTCGTCCCGATCGAGTACCCACAGCAACGCGTAGAACTCGAGTTGGCGTTCGACCTCGTACAGACCACCCGTTTTCCAGTCGACGAGCCGCACGCCGCCACCCTCATCGAAGATGGCGTCGATCGATCCTCGCAGCGTCAGGTCCTCTACTGGCTCGACGTCGACCTGCACTTCTGACCTTCGAAACCCTTCGGTCGAGATGATCTTGAAGCGCTCATACAGATCGCCGACTTCTCTGATGACACCATCCAATTGCGAGGGTCTGAGACCCAGCGATCCAAGCTTGGGATTCATCGATGACCCTATTTCCTCTCTGCACACCTGGTTGAACTCGGCAGCGCCGATTTCACCTCGACTGAGATGTCGCGCAAAGACCCGGTGCGCCAGCCCACCCCTGAAGGAGGCCCGGCTTTCTGGGGGATAGCTGCCGCGCATGCGCCCCAATGCCTGATCGGGACACTTCGAGTAGGTGACGAACAGCGTTGCGCTGACGACAAGCGGATCTCCCGGTGCCACCTCTGGAAACTCGATCATGGGTAGATGCTATCTAGCCCAACCGGATCGGGTGTTCATACCCGATGCTACGCTGGGTGAAGAGGCTGCTACGCTGCGTCCTCGAACAGAGCAGATAGCCGACACCAGATTGAAACCAGAAAGCGGTACAATCCGGGTTCGCTACTCCCCTCCCCTCCCTCGTGCCGCTATGACTCAAGATATTCGAAGATCGATCCTCATCGGTGCCGCTGCGCTCGTTCTGCTGCCGATGATCCTCTATACCCTCGACACGATCCGGGCCAGCGGAGAAGTTTCTCGCAACGTGACTGCGGCGGGCGTCGACCTCGGCGGCTTGGGCGAGGAGGAGGCAACAGCGGCGATCCAAGCGTATGAGGCGGAGCTGGCGAGCACGCCGGCATACTTCGAAGTGAAGGGGGTCGAATTCCTGCTCGATCCTGAGGAGATCGACTTGGAAGTCGACGAGGACGCGGTCGTCGCCGAAGCGATGGCGCAGCGCCGCGACAAGAGCTTCATCGCAGGCTTCTTTTCATGGTTCGGGAGTTTCCGGGACCCGATTGAACTCGACGTCCCGGCTACGATCGACACCGTCCTGCTGGACGACGTCCTCGACACCTGGGAAAGCGAGGCCATCGACTCGCCCGCATATGAAGGCGGAGTCATCATCCGCGATACGCGGGCTCTCCCCGACTATCCAACACCCGGAGAGGGTATCGATCGGGATTCGGCACACGACGCTGTCTTGGCCAGTGTGCAGGCAATAGAGCGTGAGCTCGTTGTGCTCGGAACGGCACTGATCGAACCCAATCTCACCAATGCCGACATCGATGCGGCCACTGCTGAGGCGGCTCGCCTCATCGATTCTCCGGTAACTCTTCGTTCAGATGACCCCGAGTTCGAGGTCGTGTTCAGCAGAGAGGACTTGGCGGGGGCTCTGGTCAGCGACGTCCGTCACGAATCGGACCATCGAGTTGTGCTCGAGTTCGATGAGCAGGCATTGGAGCCGGTGCTGGCACCATTGCGACCCGACATCGAACAGCCCCCGCGAGATGCCGAGATCGTGATCGATGAGGAAGCCAAAAAGGTAACACTCATTCCGTCTCGCTACGGAACCGTGCTCGACATCGAGCTGGTCGCCGCCGCATTGATCGAAGCCGCCTCACTTCCGGGGAATAGCGGAGAGTTCCCGTTCGCCCAGGGAGCCGCCCCGGCATTCAGCACCGAAGATGCTCAGGCGCTTGGCGACATCGGCTTCGTCTCCGAATTCACCACATCTCATCCGGCGGGTCAGCCACGTGTTACCAACATCCATCTGATGGCCGATACGGTAGATGGGGCAATGGTACGGCCCGGCGAGGAATTCTCACTCAACGAGTACGTCGGGCAGCGGACGGCAGCGAAGGGCTACGTCCCCGCCCCGATGATATTCAACGGCGAGTTGATCGACGATGTCGGTGGCGGAGTCAGCCAATTCGCCACCACCTTTTACAACGCCGTCTTCTACGGCTGCTATGAGCCGATAGACCACAAGCCGCACAGCTACTACTTCTCGCGCTATCCGGAGGTCAATGAGGCGACGATCTCATGGCCGTCGCCGCATCTGATTTTCCGCAACAACACCGACACCGTTGTCATCATCAAGACGAAATACACCGAGACCGACATCACGGTTCAGTTCTACGGAAACAACGGTGGATGCATTGCGGAACGCCAGTTGGGAAGTCGCTATGCGTTCACTGAGCCTCCTCAAGAGTATGAGGCCAACGCGAATCTCGACCCCGACGAGCAGAGAGTGACCCAAAACGGCTGGGGTGGCTTCAGCAACACAGTGAAGCGCGTTATGACGTGGTCCGACGGAAGGGTCCTCGAAGAGGAGTATCAGTGGACGTACCAGCCCGCTCCCAAGATCATCGAGGTACACCCGTGCATGTTGCCCGACAGGGCAGGCGCGGAGCCGGATACATCAGATTGCCCGGTGGAGGTTCCGACGCTGACGGGCTGGTCGGTGGCCGATGCTCGAAACGCCCTCGAGGGTTTGGGGCTGGTCCTGGTTGAAGGGGCTGCGGTCGAGGTCAGCGACGAGGCTCAGAACGGCCTGATTGTCGAGCAGAGCCCAGGAGGTGGCCAGTGGATCGCATCGGGCAGCACGGTCACAGTCAGACTCGCCGTCTATGTACCGCCACCGGATGACGGCGGAGACGGCGGAGACGCTGGCGGCGGAGACGGTGGAGACGCTGGCGGCGGAGACGATGGAGACGCTGGCGGCGGAGATGGTGGAGACGCTGGCGGCGGAGACGATGGAGACGCTGGCGGCGGAGAAGGTGGTGGCTAGCCCGAGTAGTAACGGAAGAGATCCTCGATCACTCGGGAGGTAGCGGCAATCTGGTGCTCATCCCAGCCCTGGGAGCGCCGCACCACCACGTCGTTCGAAGCTACGTAGACATGGTCGATGCCATCATCAGCGGCAAACAGTCGCTGCGCCAGGACCGCTGGGAACGTGTTGTCGTTTTGAGTTGCGGCGGCCGAGTCAAAAGCTGACCCCTCCTGCCCACTCATGCTTCGATCGGTACTGAACACGCAGAAGCTGTCGAGTTGCCTCGACTCCACAGTTATGGATTGGCCCATTGGCTCTCCTCGCCATGTCGCGAAGTCGCGAGCACTCTAGGCGGAGCTACCAATCGAATGCAGCTTCATGAGGTTGGTGGTGGCTGCCTGGTTCGGTGGGATCCCCGCCGCCATCACTACCCCATCCCCCGGCTCGACTATGCCGAGCTCGAGCAGGTTGCGCTCAGCATGAGCGATCATCTTGTCGGTCGAGTCCACTGCTGCGAATCGAAGAGGGGTGACGCCCGCATACATGGCCATGCGTCGATACGTGAACTCGTGCGGTGTGTAGGCAAAGATGTCCGAGTGCGGTCGGTACTTGGAGATCAGCCGTGCCGTGCTACCCGACTCAGTGAATGCGACTATCGCACGCAAATCGAGATTCTCGGCAGCGTCGACACATGCCTGCGCGGTCGCCGACGCAAATCGCGCCCGATCCTCCAGGAAGTGAATCTCCGGGCCGCGACCGTAATCGGGGCTCGCTTCGGCTTCCCGGCAGATGCGCGCCATCGCTCGTACCGCTCGCACCGGGTACTTGCCAACAGCCGTTTCCGACGAAAGCATCACGGCATCGCTCCCGTCGAGCACAGCGGCGGCGACATCACTCACCTCGGCGCGGGTTGGACGCGTCGAGTAATTCATCGATTCGAGCATCTCAGTTGCCGTTATCGAGATCTTCGCCTTCGCATTGCTTCGCTGCAAGATCTCGCGCTGGGCTCGCGGGACCGCTTCGAAGGAGAGTTCGACGCCTAAGTCCCCCCGGGCAACCATGGTTCCTGCCGCCTCGCTGAGAATGTCGTTCAGATTCCTATAGCCGACGACGCTCTCGATCTTTGCTATCACCGGGGTTCCCGGGATGAGGTTCTTGACTCGCTTCACATCGAGGCCTGAAGAAACAAATGACGCCGCAACATAATCGACGCCGAGCGTGCGCCCGAAGGCCAAGTCGGCGACGTCCTTCTCCGAGACTGCGGGCACATCAACAACCGAACCGGGAAAAGCTACGCCCTTGTGGTCGTGGAGCACGCCGCCTTCCACGACAATTGCCTTGGCCGTTTCCCCGTCCCACTCGACCACCCGCACCGTGATGAGGCCGTCCGACATCAGGACCCGCGCCCCCGTATCCAGCTGCGCACCATTCAGGTTCTCGATAAACACCTGCGACTCGGTCCCCTCGGCCTCCCCCGAGCGCAGGACAACTTCCGCGCCGGGGTCCAAGTGCACCGCCCCGCCGGGAAACGTACCAACTCTGATGCGGGGCCCTTGGATATCTTGCAGCACCGCCACCGGCCTGTCCTGTTCGGATGCCGCCTTGCGCACCCACTCGGACAGCCGGCGATGACTGTCGTAGTCGCCGTGAGAGAAATTGAGGCGCGCCACGTCCATGCCGGCCTCGATGAGATCGCAGATAGCCTCATAGCTGGCCACCGCAGGACCCAACGTCGCAATGATTTTGGTCTTTCGCACGGCTGCACCATACCGAACCGACATGCCGCAACGCTGCAAGATCAATCGGTAGGCTTCCCGCTATGAAGCGAAACGGGGGAATCGACCTAGCTTGTGAAGCCGCTGGTGGGTAAGGCAATCCTCGCTGCCATTCCGATAAAGCCCTTCGGCGTCGCCAAGGCCCGGCTTGCGGGCAAGCTCGATGCGGCAAGCAGGTCCCGACTTGGCAAGGCCGTGGCAGGGCGCACAGCTGCTGCCGCGACGGATACCGGGGCGTTGGTTGCAATCGTTACCGGCGATCCGGATGTGGCTTCATGGGCTCGCACGAGCGGCTACCTGACCATCGACGAGAGGGACTCGCCACAGGGGGGCCTGAACGGCGCGGCCGAAGCTGTGATCTTCGAAGCGGCCCGCCGGCAGCGCGTCTGGGCAATCATTCACGCCGACCTGCCGCTCATCACGCCGGCAGCTCTCACTCCTGTGTTCGCTGCGGCGGAGCGGGAGCTGATCCTCGTCCCTTCGCACGACGGTGGCACCAACGTCATTGCAGGACACCACACCAGCTTTCGTTTCGCCTACGGGCCGGCCAGTTTCCATACCCACATGGCGTACTACCCGCATGCCCGGGTCATGCAGAATCCTCAGCTTGCCCTCGACCTCGACACGGAAGCCGATCTAATACGTGCGGTCCGCCACCCGGATGGGCGCTGGCTGGCAAAACTCGTCAACCTCGGCGCCGGTACCGCGATTTAAGCTGTGCCGATGCCGACCAACCCCGCCTTCCGCAACATCTACGGCGAACTCGACCATACACCCGACGAACTGAGCGTACCCGCGAGTGCCCTGGCAGTTGGGGCCCACCCCGACGACATCGAGTTTGGCGCCGGCGGCACGCTTGCCAAATGGACGGCCGCCGGATGTAGCGTGACGATGCTGATCGTCACCGACGGCTCGAAGGGCTCTTGGGACCCGGCCGTCGACCCGAGCGAGCTGGCCCGGCGCCGCGTGGACGAACAGGCTGCCGCCGCTGCAGTGCTCGGGGCCGGTGACGTAAGGCATCTCGATTATCCCGATGGTGAGCTCGAATACACCATGGCTCTGCGTGAGATCATGTGCCGGCAGGTACGGGAAGTGCGGCCCGAGGTGGTCATCAGCCATGACCCGTGGCGCCGGTACCAGCTCCATCCTGATCACCGTGCCACCGGCTGGGCGATCATAGACGGTGTCATCGCGGCTCGCGATCACTTGTTCTTTCCCGAACAGGGGCTGGAGGCGCACCGTCCCAACGCAGTGCTCCTGTGGTCGGCGGACGAAGCCGATCATATCGAGGACATAACCGCCCAGTTCGACATCAAGATCGAAGCTTTGCTCTGTCATTCGTCTCAGGGAACGACGACGATGGGGGGAGCCGAGCAAGCGGAAGACAGGAGAGAAGCGTTTGTAGCTCGTATGCGCCGCTGGGCGGAGGAACAGGGCAGGCCGGCGGGCTTGAGCCTGGCCGAGTCATTCAAGAGGATCACACCATGAGTAACAGATGCGACACCCTGGTGTTGGGGGCCGGGATCGTGGGTCGAGCTGCGGCGTGGGACCTGAAGCGGCGCGGACACGAGGTGACTATCGCCGACGTAGATCCATTTGCGGTCGACCAGGCTGCGGGGAACCTGTCAATTGCCTCAGCCACCATCGACGTTGCCGACGACCGTGCCGTGCGCAATCTGATGAGCAACCGGGGGGCGGTGATCTCCGCCGTGCCCTACGCGTTCGGGGTCGGCTTGGCTACCACTGCGGTCGACGCCGGGTGCCACTATTTCGACTTCGGGGGTAACCCCACCATCGTCAAACGTCAGGTGCAACTCGACGCTGCCGCAGCAGCGGCGGATGTCGCGGTCGTCCCCGACTGTGGGCTGGCCCCCGGTCTCGCCAACGTGATGGCAAAGGGCCTCATCGAAGGCTCCTCAGCGACCCGCATAGACAGTGTGCAGATACGCGTCGGCTGTCTCCCGCAGCATCCGAAGGGCGCCCTCAACTACCAGCTTGCCTTCTACCCCGGGGGTCTCATCAACGAGTACGCCGAACCTTGCGAGATCATCGAGGATGGCGTTGCCCGGACTGTTGAGCCGCTCACCCGGTTCGAGGATGTTGCATGGGACCGATGGGGGCCGCTTGAGGCCTTTTCGACGGCGGGCGGCACTTCGACCATGTGCCGCGACTATGCGGGCAGGGTAAGGGCCCTCGAGTACAAGACGCTGCGTTATCCGGGTCATGGCATTATCTTCCAGGCGATGCGTGAACTAGGTCTCTTCGATGAAGAGCCTCGCCATGTCGGTGACGCCACAGTTGCGCCCCGTTCCGTACTCCTCGACCTCTTGGCCGCCAATCTTCCGGCAGGTGCGCCCGATGTCGTGCTCGTGCGAGTCGAGATGACGGCTGGTGGCGACGTGAGCGCTCTCGAGATCGAAGACGTGCACGACGGCACGTATTCGGCTTTGGCGCGGACAACGGCGTTCCCGGCCACTGCACTGTGTGACCTCATGATGCGCGGCGAGGTCGGCTTTCGCGGCGCTGCCGCCATGACCGCGGTAGCACCGGTCGGGGCTCTGCTCGACGAGCTCGGCGAAACCGGCATATCAGTGGTTCGGCGCTGACATCGTGCCAACCACAGACGTCACATCTGGCTGATTCTTGGGTGGGACACTTTGTTCCGCCGGCGGGTCTGTTTGCAGTCACGGGCGAGCATGATGTCGCAGACGGGACACTAGGGTATCGGTATGCAGGACAACGTAGCTGTCGTGACCGGAGGCACCGGGGGATTGGGCCGGGCGTTGCTCCCCTACCTCATCCGTCGCAACTTCAAGATCGCCGTGACCTACTTGATCCCTGAGGAAGCCCGCAAACTCGAAGATGCGGTCGGTCTCGACGAGGATCAACTAATGCTCAGGCGCTGCGACTGCACTGACGCCGAGGCCGTCGAGTCGGTCATGAAGGAGGCCGCCGAGACTTTTGGGGGCATAAACGTGGTCGCTGCTCTCGTCGGCGGTTGGGCCGGCGGTCGCGATCTAGCGGAAACCGACACCGTACGGTTTGATCGCATGATCGACCTCAACCTACGGTCGACTTTCTACACATTGCGGGCAGCGCTGCCTCACATGCGCGACGCCGACTGGGGTCGGCTGATTGCCATCGGGTCTAGGGCGGCCATCGAGAACCCTACCGGCCAAGCTGCGTTCAACGCGTCGAAAGCGGCGGTCATGTCGATGATCCAGTCGCTGGCCACCGAGCTCGACGACACCAATCTGACCGCCAACGTGCTCGTCCCATCCGTTATCGACACCCAGGCAACGCGGGCGGCACTCCCCTACGCCGACTATATGCACTGGCCGAAGCCGTCAGAAATCGCCGCGGTACTCGACTTCTTGCTCAGCCCCGCTTCTGCGGTGATCAACGGAGCGACGATCCCGGTATACGGCAAGGTCTGAAGGATCATTCAGCGGCACGTTCGAGCTGAAAACCTCCCGCCAGCTCCTCCACGAGCCGTGACCTTGCCGTTGAAATGCCGTAAGTATTTGCTGTCGAAGTCAATCTGGTCCCTCCCGGCCACTGTCTCGACGACCGAGTTGAAGGTTCCATGGGCCAAGGCTGGGTCCCCGACAACTTCGACGTCGTTCACGCAGATATCGAAGTCGATGCAGTTGAAGACATCAGACATGCCGGCCAGCACCGGCGAATCTCCTCCTGAACCACATTCATCGCAGTGTCCGTCGGCAGTCGCACGCCATACTCGCCCATTGGGCACTCCACCGATCTAGGTCTCCGGTCGGCGCAGTCGCTTCATACCTCCTGTGCATGCTCTCGATGATGCCCTCGACTGTTCTGATGTCGACCTCAATCAATCGCTCGCTGGCGGCACATTCGAGTTGTAGATATCGCGATGGATCTTCCACGAACCACCTGACTGCTTCTGGAAGATGGTCAGGAACTTGCCGTCGTATCCGCCCTCCTCGCCGGTCTCTTTGCTTGTGACCGCCGCGGTGAAAGTCCCGCGCGCATAAGCCCAATCGCCGGCAGTGACCACCTCGAGGACTTCAATGTCGAACTCGGTGTAGTCGAGCACACCGAACTCGTGCTCCAGCGCCGCCACCATCGCAGCCTTGCCCGACACAGCTGGCTGATCGGGCCAGAAGGCAACGGGCTCATCAGTCCAGATCTCGATCCAGCCATCGGCATCTCCGGCCAGGACGGTCTGGGTGTAGATGTCGAAGGCCTCCTGCACCGCATCCGTTGCGTCTTCGTTGCCGGAATCGCAACCACCGCTGGTGGCGAGCAACGTCGCCAACACAGCCACCAGAACAAGTCTCTGACGACAATCAACCTCCTAGTCACCCACATCCACCCTGTCCCGCAGGCATTCACGGGCATGGGCACACGCTCGACTCAGATCCATCTGCTCGCCCAGCTCAGTAGCTCGGTCGGCATCCTCCGCACTGATCATCGCCCGCGCCGCAGCTGCCGCGTCTTCCATATCCAGCGGCCCGACCGGCATCCCGCCACCTATTGCCCGCTGTTGCTCCGCTACAGCTGTTGCCAGCGACAGCGCTACCAGCGGTGCGCGGGGCGTCGCCAATGACGCCACTACCTCGAGTACCCACGTCGTCAAAGGCACATTGTGGATTGACAGAGCCTCATCGAGTGCATCGAGTGCGATCGCAAGCGCCGCCCTTTCGTCGCCAATGTGGAACTCATTTACCGCAATGCCGACGAGTTGGGTGATGGCCAGATGAGCGTCGCCCACCTGGCGGGCGCGCGCCAAAGCCTCGTCCCACAGAGGCCGTGCTTCTGCGAAGCGACCA
>JARFRN010000128.1 GCA_029287195.1 Acidimicrobiia bacterium
TTCGAAGCAGACATCGAAGCACTCGCCGCCGCCGACATCACCCGGGGCTGCAACCCACCCAGCAACGACCGCTACTGCCCCGACGACAACGTCACCCGCGGACAAATGGCCGCCTTCCTGTATCGGGCGTTGGGGATCGGCTAGGTTCCGAGGGCTCCGGATCAACGGACCCTCGATTCATCTCGCCGGATCCTCTGCCGAGCATCGCCCTCTAGTAGCGCGGGAGGAACGCTGCTGGTCGCAAACCTGTAACTAGCCGATTTTTAGCATCTCCAATACTTTTAGTGCTAAAAACTCATCCGCATCTGGGGTGGCCTCGAAAACGGTGCATACAAGGGAGAGCCCCGACTGCACCAAGCGCAGTGGGGACATGAAAGGAGATGCTCCCATGCGCAAGCTGCTCGTTCTTTTCGGGGCCATGATGCTGGCACTACTGCCGGCGAGTGGTGCCCTTGCCCAATCTTCCGAGGGCCAGGTCGTGGTTGTCCACGGTGTCCCTGACCTGACGGTCGACGTATATGTCAACGGCGATCTGACGCTCGAGGACTTCGAATTCGGTACCGTAGCCGGACCGCTGACTCTGCCCGCCGGCACCTACGACCTCGAGGTCTATCCGGCTGATGCCGACCCCAGCTCGTCCGATCCGGCGCTCGCTGGTTCGACCGACCTCCCGGGCGGCGCATACGCAACCATCGCTGCATACCTGCAGGAGGGTGGCGACCCGACCCTCGGCGTGTTCGTTGAGAACAATGAGCCGACCGACGCAGGCAATGCTCGTGTCACCGCTCGTCACCTCGCCGACTTCGGTGCGGTCGATGTCCTTGCCAACGATGGCGCCGTATTCGAGGGCGTTACCAACGGCGCCGGTGGCGATGCCGACGTTCCGGCCGACACCTACAACATCAAGATCACTGCTGCCGGCGATGCCAGCACGGTTGCTTTTGAAGCCGACCTCGACCTCGCTGAGGGCACCAACACCATCGCTTATGCGATCGGCTCGGTCGCCGGCGACTCATTCCAGGTGGTTGCCAACACCATCTCCGGCCTGGAATCGGCTCCTGAAGGTGTGCCCACCGGTACCGGGGGCTTGGCCGGATCGAGCAGCGTGCTGCCGATTGCTCTCCTCGCCCTTGGCCTCGTCGGCCTGGTTGGTGGCACCACACTCGTCGCCCGCCGCGAAAACGTCTAGTAGAACCCACGATTGACAACACACTGGGGGCTCGCCAGGAATGGTGGGCCCTCAGTTCTGTTGGAGTAGAAATGCAGCGACGCCTCTTGGGAACAGCAGTAGTGCTTGCCAGCATCGGCATGATCGCCCTGGCCGGGTTCTGGCTGTCGCGCAGCGAAACCAGTTCGGGCGATGTCGCTGCGGTCGAAGCCGCCCTGCGCCCCGAGATTCCGGCACCGGTCGAACTGGGTCCGGCTCCCACAACGACTCTGCCGCCTGGTAGCACCGACAGCCCGGGGAACGAATCTGCAACTGAGCCAACGCCGCAGCCCATCGCCGCACCGGTGGGACTTCGTATCGACAAGCTCGAAGTGGATGCCCCGGTCGATGCGTATGGGGTAGACCAGCGGACCGGCGAAATGGCGGTTCCCGACAACGCGACCGATGTTGGTTGGTACAAGTATGGCCCGAGCCCCGGCGAGCCTGGTTCTGCAGTGTTGGCTGCCCACGTAGATCTGGTCAGCGCCGGTCCAGGGGTGTTCTTCGATCTGCGGACTCTCAACGAAGGGGAAACAGTCTTCATCTCGTACTCGGATGGGTCTGAGACGAGATTCCGCGTCGTGGCCCGGGTCACCTACGGGAAAGATGAGCTTCCCCTCGATGTGATCTTCTCTCGCGAAGGCCCGCCCGTACTGACCTTGATCACGTGTGGGGGTGGCTTCAACAGCAACATCGGCAGCTACGACAGCAATGTCGTCGTCTATGCAGTACCGGACTCTGGACAAAGCGCGACTCCTGGGGAAAGACTTTGACCAACCAATTGCCGTGGCTGCGGAGTATGTTGAAGAGGAGGTCCGATGGATGGACCCGACGTAGTCCGCGTACCGCGGCGGCGGTCTGGTCGTCCTGAGGGTCTACTCACCAACCAAGTCCTCCCCGCCAACCGGGGACGGCGTGCCTTGCCCACGGTTTGCCCGTACCGCGCCGTCCCCGGCTCTTAGTCGGCGCCTACCGGGCTCCACTCCGGTACGTACACTGGATGTGAGCGAACCTGGAGCACCAATGGCGCGACGTAACGCCGGGGGGAAGCCCACAAATCTGGAGCCCCGCGACTCCGTGGTCGCTGCGTCGAGCCACTTCGTATTCCAAATAGGCGGCAACGTGCTCGCCATCGTTGCGGTCTGGACGGCTCTTGCCGGGCTTCTCGGTGTCACCGGTACGATGGGCAGCGGATGGCAGGGACGCGTGGTGGGGGCGATCGTTCTCTTCGCCGCATCGGGCCTGTTCTGGCTGGGCAAACGGATGGCGATCGAAAATCGGGTGATGCGACGACGCAGGGACTGATCAAGCAACTTGATCCATCACCGAGCCGCGACCCCTGCGTCGGACGCCGCGGTGTCGCCGGGTAGCATCCAAGCTCCGATGGCCAAACTCAACCAAGCCCCCGCCTGGGTCAAGGACGCAGTCTTCTATCAGATCTTTCCCGACCGCTTTGCGAAATCGGACCGATTGGAGAAACCCTCCAATCTCCAAGAGTGGGGCGCTACTCCCACTCGCTACGGATTCATGGGCGGCGACCTACTCGGCATCGCCGAGCATCTCGACTACCTCACCGACCTGGGGATCAATGCCCTGTACCTCAACCCCATCTTCGTCAGCGGCGCCAATCACCGCTATCACACCGACGACTACTACGTAGTCGATCCGCTGCTCGGGGGCAATGCCGCCCTGGATGAGCTGATCGAGAACGCTCATGCCGCGGACGTGCGCATTGTGCTCGACGGCGTCTTCAACCACGTCGGCCGGGGCTTCCACCAGTTTCACAGCATCGTCGAAAACGACGGCGAATCTCCGTATCTCGACTGGTTCACCATCGACGAGCTCCCCCTCAACCCCTACGGCAAGGGCCCGGCCAACTACCTGAGCTGGTGGAACTTGAAACCACTGCCGCGCCTCGACACAGACAACCCCGTGGTACGTGAGTACATCATGCAGGTGGCCGAGCACTGGCTGCGCAAGGGCATCGACGGGTGGCGCCTCGACGTACCAGACGAGATCACAGCAAAGGGATTCTGGGAGGAGTTCCGGCAGCGAGTCAGGGCTGTCAACCCCGAGGCCTACATCGTTGGCGAGATTTGGGAGGACTCCAGCGAGTACATCGTCGGCGGCACTCGCTTCGATGCAACCATGAACTACCTGCTCGCCGTCGACATCATCTCGTTTGCCGCGGGAAAGATGATCGACCGCCGCCGGCTGTCTCCCAACCCGGCCTACAAGAGCGTGAAGCCGCTCGATGCACCCGGATTCGCGAGACGTATCGACAAGGCGCTGGAGCGTTATCCGATGGAATCGCATTTGGCCAACCTCAACCTGCTGGAGTCGCACGACACGCCGCGGCTGATCACCAGCGCATCGGGGGATCGCGACTCGCTGATCCTGGGCACGCTGCTGACGATGACATTCCCCGGTGCGCCCTGTGTGTACTACGGCTCCGAGGTGGGGACTGCCGGGTCGTTCGACCCCGACTGCCGGCGGGCCTTCCCCTGGGATGAGACGGAGTGGGACGCGGTGTTGCTCACCGCCCATCGCGAGCTGATCGCACTGCGCCATGCTCATCCAGCTCTACGTGGCCCCAACTACGAGACGGTCTCGGCTGCGGGGCACCTCTATGTGTTCCGGAGGTGGGCCAACGACGAAGATCTGCTGATCGCGGTCAACGCCGGGAGCACGGCCGCGACCGCAGCCACCGGCGAGGACCTCGATCTCCTCTGGGGAAAGGGAACCGCGGTAGACGGCTCGATCACCGTCCCCGGCAGATCGGGCGCGGTGTGGCGCGTCGCCTGATCGGTCTGGGCGTAGCCAGCAGTTTGCGTAGCTAACTGCCAAGCTGAATCGGCTCCGCCGATTCAGCCCTGACCCCAGGTGACTGCCCGTCGAATGAAGGCCGCCATCTGCTGCCGGGTCACGGAGTCATCAGGACAGAAGCGGTCGTTCTCCGGCGGATTGCAGCCACGGGACACCCCGGTAGCACCGAGCTTGTCGATGTCGGGCTGAAAGATCGAATCGTCGTCGTCGACGAACAGATCACTCACACCGAGGTCCGGCAACCCGAAGGCGCGTACCAGGAACGCCGCCATCTGTCCGCGGGTCACGTGACCATTGGGGCAGTAACGGTCGTTGACCGGAGGGTTGCAGCCGCGGGTGACCCCGGCCGTGCCCAATTTGTCTATGTCACTTTCGAAGATCGAGCCGTCGTCGTCGACGAAGAGATTGGCTCCCTCACCGTCGGTGTAATTGCGGGCCCTTACCAGGAATGCCGCCATCTGGCCTCTGCTGACCGGATCCTGTGGACAGAACAGCGTGTTCTCCGGGGGATTGCAGCCCTGCGTGATGTCGTGCTCGGCCAACCAGATGATGTCTTCAACGAATGTGTTTGATTCCGGGACGTCGTCGAACCAGGGCAGGACCGCAATGACGACCTCGGCACGCGCCGTCGCCAGTCGTGAATCCTCGATCTCGTACTCGAAGGAATCGACATCGGGGAAGACGGCCCCGCTGTGGGAGTACATGATCGTCCCGGCCGGATTGATCATTACGCTGCCGTGCTCCGGCATCCGGACCACATCGACCACAGTGATCTCCTCGCCGTCATGATCGGTGTCGTTGTGGAGAACCGGAATCTCCACCGCATGTCCTCTATGGACCGCCGACTCATCGGGCTCGGCGATTGGAGCTCGGTTCACCGACTCCCAGTCGATCGATGCCTCATCGCCCGGGCGGTTGGTCAGATGCGCCGGCTCGGAGCCATCCGGGTTCATCATCCAGATGTCCTCATCGCCATCCCGGTTGGATTGGAAGGCGATCTTGGTGCCATCCGGCGACCACGCCGGCGCATAGTCCAGGGTTCCGGCTGTGCTGGTGAGATTGGCGCGATTCGAACCATCGGCATTCATGACCCAAACGTTCCACTCGCCGAAGTAGGACTCGAAAGCGATCCGCGTGCCGTCGGGAGACCACGACGGCCCCTGGTCGGTGCTTTCGGGCCGATCCGTCAGGTTGATCTGCCCCGATCCGTCGGCATTCATGACCCACAAATCGGTAACCGGACCGACGGCATGCGTGCCCCACCGATCAGTACCCGAACCGGGCGTGAAACGCCCGTAGGCGACCTTCGAGGCGTCGGGAGACCACGACGCATCTAGCTCTTGATCGACGTCATTGGTCAACCTCACCGGGTTGGATCCGTCGGGGAAAATGGTCCAGAGGTCGGTCTGGCCGCCGCGATTTGATGCGATGAGAATCCTGGTGCCATCGGGCGACCAGTCCAACGGGATGTTGGTGGTGCCGCCGCCATTCGTGACGTTCACCTTGTTCGAGCCATCAGGGTCCATCACGTACACATCGGTTCCGGGCCCGCCCGCCGGAGACCGCGCCCAGGCAATTCGGGTACCGTCGGGCGACCACTTCGGAGAGAAGTCGGAGTCGGTGCTGGTGGTGACACGCTGAGCGGCATCGCCGGCGAAATCGCGGACATAGATGTCTTGGTTGAAATCCTCCCCGATGTGGCCGAAGACGATTCGACCGATAGCGCCCGGCACCGTCGCCGTCGCTTCGCCGGATATCACCACCAGACTCGAAGTTGCCAGCAGGAGAACCACGGACATTCGCAGCGCGCACGCCACTTCCCACCTCCCGGGTGTCACCCTGACACGCTATGTGAATCACCGGACCGTGAGAAGGCACTTCTCATCGATTGTGGCGTGCCGCAACGGAATATGTTCCGCTCTCGGACGCCAAGATGCTGACGTGCCAGCCAAGCTGAAACCCGACGTTCTGCGAAGCGGAACTCGAAGCTAACTCGCCAAAGGCGAATTAGCCCTTGACGGCTCCCTGGGTGAGGCCGCTGACGATGGCCCGCTGGAAGATCAGGAAGGTAACCACGATTGGTATGGCGCCGATCATGGCTCCGGCCGCCAGTTGGCCCCACTTACTGGCAAAGTCAGCCAGCGTGAAGGTCTGCAGGCCAACCGCGTAGGTGAGATTCTCGACTGAATTCAACAGGGTCCGGGCGAGAACGAACTCTCCAAAGATGGTGACAAACTGAATGATGAAGATCACTGCCAATGCCGGACGGATCAAAGGCATGATGATCCGCCAGAAGATGGTCGAAGGAGAGGCGCCATCGACCCGAGCCGATTCGTCGAGCGACGTCGGCACCGAGTCCATGAAACCTTTGATCAAGAACGTGTTGACCCCGATAGCACCACCCAAATACACCAGCATCAACCCGAGGTGAGTGTCGAGACCCATGGCAGGGAATACCTCTCCCATTTGTCGCAACATCTGGAACAGGGCGACGAAGGCCAGAAACTGCGGAAACACCTGCACTGCCAACAGCGACATGAGCCCAATACGCCGCCCGGTGAAGCGGAATCGGCTGAATGCGTAGGCTGCCATCGCAGTCAACATCACGCTGACCAAACCGACGATGAGTGCGATCCGCCATGACGCCCACAGCCAGGTGATGAACGGCGAGGCTTCGGGGTTCTCGATGATGTCGCGATAGTTGTCGAGAGTTGCCCCATCGGGGATCAGCTGTGAACCCGAAAGAGTATCGAGCGGGTTGATCGACGCCGAAACCATCCACACGATGGGGAAGAGAGAGAACGCGACGGCCAGAAGCGCAACAAGATGGCGCCAGCCGACCACACGCATCCATTTGCCCGGCGGCAGGCGTTGGTAGGTGATCTTCGGCTCGTTGCGCGAGAAAAGGCGCGCAGCCCGATCAACGAGAGTGGTCCGATCAGAGACCGCCATATATCTCCTCGAGTCTCCTGGTGAAACGGAATCCGATGGCGGACACGACGAGCACGATGAGGAAAATCAACACCGTGACGGCTGAAGCCAGCGCAAACCGATTACCGACGCCGCTGGCGAGGGCGAGATCGTACGTAAATGTGATCAGGATATCGGTTGAGCCGACCGGTACGGCCGCATCCAGGATCGGAGGTCCGCCCGTAGTAAGAATGTAGATGATCACGAAGTTGTTGAAAGCAAACGCAAACGAGGCGATCAGTAGCGGGGCCAGCGAAACCATCAGCAGCGGGAAAGTCACGTTTGTGAAAACCTTCCAGCCCCCGGCCCCATCGACTCGGGCTGCCTCTTGGAGCTCTACAGGGATCGCCTGCAGCGCCCCCGTGCTGATCAAGAACATGTAGGGGAACGACAACCAGGTGTTGACCAGGATGACCGCCACCTTGGCCCAAGTGCCGTCGGTCAGCCAAGGGACCCGCTCAAAGCCAAAGACCTCGAGGAGGTCGTTGACTTGCCCGAACTGTTCGTTCAGCAGACCCTGCCAGATGAACATGCTGAGAATCGCCGGAACGGCGTACGGCAGGATGTAGATCGACCTGTAGAACGTACGACCGCGCACTCGCTCGTGCTGCAGGACTATCGCAAGGATGAGGCCGATACTGAACGAGAAGAATACCGAAGCGGTGGCAAAGACGAAGTTCCAGACGAGCACCCCGGCAAACGGGCCGCGAATGCTCTCACTCGTGAAGATGTCGGCGTAGTGGTTGAAGCCCGTAATGGCCACCCATCCCGGGCTGAGAACCTCACCGTCATCGCAGACGAAGTTACCGGTCGTTTCCAAATCGGTACCGGGAAGGCACTCCCGACCCTCAACCAGGTCGACCATGACGTCCCGTTCGGAGTCGTACTCGAACCGCTGCGCCGCCAGCACCACCCTGCCCTGAGAGAGGCCGGTGATCTCGACTTGACCCTCAACGAGATCGAGAATCTGATTCTCGAAGTCGAGAGTGCCGGCCAGCGCAAAAACCTGCGCCCGCTCTAATCGGACGTAGCTGCCGATCATCTCCGGGACGCCGTCACCGTCGTCGTCGACGATCCCCAATTCCTCGGGATCAGCAGCCGCATCAGGAAGCGGGTCGGCCGCTCGATCGCGCGGCTCGCCGAAGAGAAGCTCGCCGTTATCTCCGACCAGGAGGAATCGGATCTCTGCGCCATCCTGGAAGACGTACAGATCGAAAAGCTCGCCGGGATCGTCGGGGTCGACAAATGATCGCGCCTCCAGCTGTTCGATGACCTGCGGCTTCTGCAACACGTTCCCGGTCTCCCAATTGGTAACCGAGATATAGAGCGTGTAGAGGATCGGGAAGACCATAAAGGCGACCATGAAGATCAGCCCTGGCGTCACCCATCGCAAGGCTCTTGTGCCCGGCCACAGATAGACCCAGTTGACAAACAGGGTCCCGAGGATCAAAGCCGCGAGGAAGAGCCAAGCTCCATCGCTGATCAGTACCACGACTGCGTAGAGAGCAATGGCATCGACGACCGCGAGCACCAGCATTTTGATCCAGAAGCCGCGGCCAAAGCCAGCCTGCCGCATGAGCGTGCCTGCGCTTGGCTTGGTCTCCCGCTCGGTACCCGTCATCGCGGCGCATCATACTGTCGTGGTGCGAGGCTTCGCCCAGGGCCCGAACGCGTTTGGGGGAGACCCCCATGGGTCTCCCCCAAGCAACGCTTCTTCAGCTATTCGACTCAGCCGCCGGCGACGGCGGTACGAACCTGCTCGGCTGCGTTGGTCATTGCCTCCTCGGCCGAGAGCTGGCCACCGCGGACGGCGAGCAGCTGATTGCCGAGCGGCTCCCACACCGAGCCCATCTCAGGCACGTTCGGCATGAAGAGACCGTTGGCCGCCGACTCGGCGAATGCCTCGAAGCCTGTGGCCTGATCGACGATCGGCAGCCAGGCCGGGCCACGCGGATCGGCCTCGAAGAGAGCCAGCATCGTCTCATCGGTGGCGATGAAGCTGAGCAGGAACTCCTCGGCGATAGCCTTGTTCTCGCCGAACTCGCTCACATAGAAGCCACGGACGCCGACAAACGGTGACATCGGGCTGTCATTCAGGGTCGGCAGCGTGGTCACGCCGTAGTTGAGACCTGCCTCGTCCCAGGTGTTGAGCCACCAAGGGCCCGACATGAAGAAGGCCTGCTTCCCATCGAGAAAGAGCTGCTTGGCGTCGTCCTCATCAATCGGGTCGATGTAGCCGTCGGCAACGAGTTGCTCCATGCCGGCGACACCGGCAATGGCCTCTTCGCTGTCGAGGCCAACGTCGCTGGTGTCAAAACCGGTTGCAGGATCGAATCCGAAAATGTAGCCACCGTTGGCGGCCACAAACGGGAAGTTGTGATACGCATCGGGGGAAGCCCCACCACCCTGGATGCCCCAGCAGTTGTCGATGGCATCACCGAGATCGTCACAGATCGTGGTGAGCTCCTCGACGGTTGCCGGCGGGGTCTCCACCAGGTCGGCGTTGTAGTAGAGAGCGATCGCCTCGATGGCGTAAGGCATTGCGTAGACGCTGCCGCCGGTCGAGAACGCATTGATCCCAACCTCGGCGAAGCTGGAACTGGCAGCGCCCAGGTCGAGCGGAGCGGCGATGCCGTTGGCCACCATCTCGCCGAGCCAGTCGTGCGCACCAATGAAGACATCGGGACCTTCACCGGCCGGAGCCTGCGTGGTGATCTGCTCCCGCATGTCCTGGAAGTCGATCACGGTGATATCGACGTCGATTCCCGTCTCGTCGGTGAACGGGCCCGCCACCTCTTCGATCACTGCGCCGAACTTGTCGTCCGCCCAGACCACCAGCGGCGGCAGCGGGGCTGCGGTCGTCGTGGTCTCCGGGGCGGCAGTGGTTGTGGTCTCGGGAGCAGCTGTAGTGGTGGCAGCTGTGGTCTCCGGGGCAGCTGTGGTGTCCGCAGTACCGTCGTCGTCATCGCCACACGCGGCAGCAACGAGAGCGAAGGCCAGGAGCAAACCCACGAAGAGTTTCCAATTCCTCATTCTTACCTTCCTTGATCTTGTGTCGTCGCAGACGTGCAAGAAGAAGCAGCCGGTTCGCGGGGGTGCGACCTTTTCTGGTTCCTCCTAGGACGCTACGAATCACTCAGAAGTCTAGGCACGCGTCCAATTTGCTGCGGCGGCGTTGAACAAAACGTAAATGACGCGAATCGCGATCTAGTCCAGCGAGCGGTCGGCGAGCAACATCGCTATATCTTGAACGATGACTTGCTCGTCTGCGCCTATCTCCTTTACTCCGTCGTCCATCATGATGTAGCAGAAGGGACACCCGGTGGCGATCACATCTGTCTCGCAGCCGACAGCCTCCTCGGTGCGCTCGATGTTGACCTTCTTCCCCGTTTGCTCCTCGAACCACATCTTGCCGCCGCCGGCGCCGCAGCAGAACGCCTTGGTTCCGTTGCGCGGCATCTCGACCCTGGCACCAACGGCATCGACGACCTCGCGGGGTGCCACAAAGACGCTGTTGTGGCGTCCGAGATAGCACGGGTCGTGGAACGTGATGGTCTGACCATTCGATCTGGGCTGGATCCGGCCTTGCTCCACTAGATGCATCAGCAGCTCGGAGTGGTGGATGACCTGGTACTCGCCTCCGAACTGCGGATACTCGTTGCCAAGAGTGTTGAAGCAGTGCGGGCACTGAGTGATGATCTTGGTCACACCGAGGTCATTGAGCGTCTCGATGTTCTGCAGAGCGAGGCCCTGGAACACGTACTCGTTGCCGGTGCGGCGCGCCGGATCGCCGGTGCACAACTCCTGAGGACCGAGGATGGCGAAGTCGACCCCGGCCTCATGGAGCAACCTGGCGGTGGAGATGGTGACCTTGCGGTTGCGGTCGTCGAACGAGCCGGCACAGCCCACCCAGTACAGATACTCGGCTTCGACGCCGGGCTCGCCAAGCACCTTCACCGGGAACTCGAGCTGGTCGGCCCAATCACCCCGCGAATTCTGATCCATCCCGTAGACGTTGGACGAGTTCTCCATCGAGATATAGGCCTTGCCCAGCTCCGACGGAAACTCTGACTCCATCAGCGACAGGTAGCGACGCATGTCGAGGATCTTGTCGAGGATCTCGATGTTGACCGGGCAGATATCGTCGCAGGCGCGGCAGGTGGTACACGCCCACAACTCCTCCGGGGTGATCCGCTCGAACACGCTGTCGGAGGTGATGGTGATCTCGTCATCGAGGCTCACCGTTGCCGACTGCGGCGTGGCGGCGGTGGCTGCAGCCACCTCACCGAGCTTGAGCACGATCTCCCGCGGGTCGAGGGGTTTGCCGGTGGTACTCGCCGGACACACCGAAGTGCAGCGGCCGCAGACCGTGCACGCATCCGTGTCCAGCAGCTGCTTCCATGTGAACTCGGCGATCACCGACGCGCCCACGGTCTCGATGTCGTCGACCTCCATGAGGTTCGGCATCTCCCGCATGGCGCCGACCGGCCGTTCCCGCGGCGACAGGTACATGTTGGCCGGCGACGTGACCATGTGACGTAGCTTTGTCGTGGGGAGCACGACCAGGAAGCCGAGGAAGCTGGCTACATGCAGCACCCAGAGCATCTGGTGAGTACCGGATTCGGCTCCCCAAACCAGATAGCTGAGCGGGTAGCCGATGAACGACCACTGCTCGAAAGCCGGCCGGCCCATCTCCGCGATGCGGGCGGCTTCGACCGCCACACCGGTGACACCGATGGCACCGAGCGTCAGCAGCACCCACAGGTCCTCCGGCTTGGTCTTGGAGCGCAGCCGCCAGGGACGGGCGCCGTAACGACGGAGCCCTAACCAGACGATGCCGACGAGATACACAACCGCAAAGGCATCGAGAACCAACGAGTAACCCTTGTAGAAG
>JARFRN010000275.1 GCA_029287195.1 Acidimicrobiia bacterium
AGTCAGATCGCCTCCAACCACACGGTGGCCCGGTGTGTGGATCCAAGTCGACAGGGATTGGTGTTTGGGTTGCGACACGCCGCCGTACCGACGGCGGCGATTCTTGCAGGGCTCGCCGTGCCGACGATTGCCCTGACGGTCGGGTGGCGGTGGGGGTTTCGTGCTGCCTTGCTGCTGGTGTTGGTGGCGGCTGCCTCCATCCCCCGCCATGGCGAGCCTCACACAATCAACCCGGCTCCCCCAGCCAAGGCCGGGCATCCCCAGTCGCTACGAACGCCGTTCCCCCTCCTGATCATGCTGGCCGTTGCCGTCGGACTGGGGACCGGCGGCATCGACACCATCGCCTCTTTCATTGTCAGCTACTCGGTAGCCGAGGGCATCAGCGAGAGCAGCGCCGGCATCCTGCTCGCCGTTGGCAGCGTCTGCGGCTTGACGGCCCGGGTAGTAGGAGGATGGCTGATCGATCGCAGCCAGCACGCAGATCTCACCGCCGTCGCCGCCATGATCGGCACGGGAACCGGTGGCGTTGTCTTGCTCAACCTCGGCGGCTTGCCGGGGCTCTACCTGGGCGCGGCAATCGCCTTCGCCGCCGGATGGGGCTGGGCGGGACTGTTCACCTTTGCCGTCGTCAAAGACAACCCGGAGGCGCCGGCGGCGGCCTCAGGCATAACGCAGACGGGCAAATACCTCGGGGCCGCAATCGGACCCCCTATCTTCGGTCTCATCGCAGATAGAGTCTCGTTCACCGCGGCATGGTGGTTCACAACAATGGTGCTCGCTCTTGCCGCCGCCCTGATCCTCTACGTTCGAGCGCAAAGGACCCTATGAGCGACTATCACCTGCATCTGCATCCGCACCATCCGGAACCGGGATCGCCTCCCATGGGCGAGTATCCGCCGGGCTACGTCGACCAGTATGTGGAAACGGCTCTCGGGCGGGGCTGCGCTGAGATCGGCTTCACCGAACATCTCTACCGCTGCGCCGAATCCGACCAGATTCTTGGGCGGTGGTGGGAAGAAGATCCAAACCCGCTGCTCGCCGCCGAGATCGCCGAAATCGTACGCACCGAGCGCAACCTGCATCTCGGCCGGTACGTCGAAGTGGTGCTCGACGCCAAGCAACGTGGCCTCCCCGTGAAGCTCGGTCTCGAAGTGGATTTCCAGCCGGGAACCGAGGAGAAGATCATCGAGCTGCTTGCTCCGTATCCTTTCGACTTCCTGATCGGATCGGTGCATTGGGTAGGTGCATGGTGGCCGGATCGAGCCGAGGGGCTCGCCGAGTTTGCCCGCCTCGGAGTACGCAAGTCATACGAGAAGTACTTCGCCGCAGAAGCGATGCTTGCTGCATCCGGCTTGGTCGACGTGTTGGCCCATGCGGATTTCGTGAAACGTACCGGCGCCCATCTCGAGCCGGCTCCCGTAGACCTGTATGCACCCGTCGTGGCGGGAGCCGTGGCCACCGGTACTGCGGTCGAGGTGTCGAGCGCCGGTCTCCGTCAGGCTCCCAAGGAGGTCTATCCGGCGCCCACTTTCCTGCAGATGTTCCATGACGCCGGTGTACCCATCACAATGGCGTCTGATGCGCACCGTCCGGGGGATGCGGCCTGGGGTATGTCCCGAGTTGTCGCTGCTGCTCGGGCGGCCGGGTACACCCGCCACATCCGATTCCACGCTCGCCAGAGAATATACGTTCCCTTTCCCGAGACGGAGGGTGCCGAATGAGAGTCTCTTCCGAACCCCATCGTCGGCTGCGTGGACACGATCCCGTCTAGCAATGGCCGGGAGTCCCGGTCATGATGAGGGGAGACGCAAGGAGACGTCATGGTTTACGGCACAGAGAGGCCGTTGACGGCGCGTGGTCGGATCATCGCAATCATTGTCTTCTGGTTGATCGTGGGATTCCCAGTTCTCGTGCTCCTGTGGATGTGGAACATCTGGCTGGCCGTTGTTGCGCTGCCGTTCGGTTTGTGGGCGACCTGGGACTACTTGCAGCGGGGCGACATGTTCTCCCAGGTCGACCACGGGATCTCACACCACGTCCGGACCGGCGAGGATGCGAAGAGCCGATTTCGCAAGGACCGCTGATCTCATCCAGAACCGGGTGTGACCACCGGGCTAGTCGGTTTCGCCCCCGGTGTACCACCACCGATCCGCTTCCGCGACACGCACCGGATCGGCCTCCGCAATGACATCCCGGATCCCGGCTCGCGCCGGGGCAAACACATCGATCAGCCGGCACGGTTCGTCCAGGGTGCGACCTGAGTGAGGCACGTTTGGTGGCAGCACGATCACATCGCCTGGTCTGACGACCCGGGTCACGTCGCCCACCGTGAACTCCATTGCACCTTGGCGCACGATGGAGATCTGCTCCTCCGGATGAACGTGCGACGGAAATCCGCTCTTGGAAGGGAATGTGACGAAGTTGAGCGAGACGTTCTCCGCAAAGAGCGGACGAAAGAACAACCCGGCTGCGATCTCGTAGCTATCCAGCTCGTCCACGTGCACGATGAACCCCCTAGAGGCGCCTCCTTCGGCCGCCGTCCGATCGAAATAGCCCTCTGCCGAACTCTCATCTCCGCTGCTCATCCCGTTCCCCTCTCGTTGTCACGCGACTGACGGTCGCTCATATCGGCCGCCGGTAACGCAGGAATCGCACGGTTACGCCCGGCCGGCGGCGACTTCTTCCTCGCGGGTGCGGTCGGCGAGGAGAATCAAGTCCTCATGGAGCTCGAACCACACGTTGTGATAGCTGTCGAGTCGGGGTGACGCCAGATAGTTGGCATCACCGCCGTCCACCATCCCGGCGGCGCGATCCAATCGGTTGACATAGGACTGCAAACGGGAAAGGCCTTCCACCAACGACTTCAGCCAGGCCGTTGCATCCTCATGCAGCGACTGGAAGCCCTTCAGAATCGCAGCGTCGTGTTGCTCATCCGTGTGATCATTGATGACCTGTTCGCCATCGACTTCACGCAATTGCCACCCGGTCATGATCTCCTTCATTCGCAGATCGAGCGGCAACAGGTCGTCCAACGCCTTCACGGCATTCTCCAGCCCCCAGCGCTCGCGATCAGCCACGATGGCCTCGGCACCGACCGCTTTGCCGTCCTCCGCCAGCTGGAACATCCCCGCCAGAGCGCTTCCGCCGATCAGCTCGGCAAGCCCCTCGGCAACCAGATCGTCCAGTTCTCGAGCTACCGCCTCCGGGTCGGTGAACAGGATGGGAGCCAGATCGTTCGGGGTCACGAACCCCTTGATCAGCATCACATGTACGAGCGCCTCCCGACTGAGCGCTTCCTCCCCGATTGCATCGCTCACGGTCTCTCCCTCCGGTCCGACATCGATGCCCAACTCCTCAGCCCAGGCCAGCAGCTTTGCAGCTTCGGGAACAACCTGGGCACCGCCCGAAACCGCCCCCAGCAGCACCTCGCCACTCGTGCCGTCGATAGTCAGCGTATCGCCCTCAGCAAAGCTCCGGTCGCCGATCAGCACAACATCTTCCGCGATCTTCACTGCTGTCGCACCGACTACTGCGGGGATTCCCCACCCGCGGGCAACAACAGCTGCATGGCTGGCGAGGCCGCCCGTCGAGGTGAGAATCCCGGCAGACTTCGCCATACCGTGTACGTCATCCGGCGAGGTTTCCCTTCGAACCAGTAGCACCGATTTCCCCGATTCTGCTTTGAGTACTGCAGCCTCAGGAGTCAGGGCGATCTCACCGGAAGCTACCCCGGGCGAAGCTCCAAGACCTCCTGCCACCACATCGGCCTCCGAGTCGCGCTCGGCCGGCAGCAGCGGCGGGTCGTCCAAATAGCCGATCACCCGGGCAATCGCCTCCTCCCGGGTCAAGGGAAAATCGGGGTCTTCGGCCATCTCGACCGCGATCCGCAAGGCGGCTTGTGGGCTTCGTTTCCCGATCCGTGTCTGCAGCATCCATAGCCGGCCTTCCTCGAGGGTGAACTCGATGTCGCAGACATCGGTGTAGTGAAGCTCCAGCGTCGCGGAATAGGCTCGTAGCTCCTGGGCAATGGCCGGCATTCGCTCGTCGAGGACGCTCACCGACTCGGTCTGGTGAGTGCCGGCGACAACATCTTCGCCCTGGGCGTTGAACATGAGGTCGCCGTACAGCTTGTTCTCCCCGGTCGCCGGGTTCCTGGTGAATATGACGCCGGTCGCCGAGTCATCACTCAGATTGCCGAAGACCATTGCCTGCACGATTACGGCGGTGCCTAGATCATCGGATATCCGTTCCCGAGCACGGTACGCCTGAGCGCGCGGGCTGTTCCAGGAGCGAAACACCGCTTCGATCGCTGCCCGGAGTTGTTGCCACGGATCTTCGGGGGTCTCGTCACCGACGATGCCCGCAAACTGCTCCCGAAGCCGCTCGGCGCACGATTCGACAAAGCCGCCATCGCCCCGCCGGGACCGCAGACCATCGCCCGTTTCCGGGTTCAGGCCCAGGTTGAGGATCGTATCCATCATCCCCGGCATCGAAACTGGTGCGCCCGACCTGACGCTGACCAGCAGCGGATTGCCGGCGTCGCCGAAGCCGCTTCCTGCCGCCCTCTCCATCTTTGCGATGTGTTCCCTGATCTCGCTATCGAGTCCGTAGGGCCAGCCGTTGGCAAGATATTGGCGGCACGCCGCAGTCGAGATGACAAAACCGGGCGGGACCGGAAGATCGAGTTCTCGAGTCATCACACCGAGGTTCGCTGCCTTGCCACCGATCAGCGAGGTGACCTCCTCGAGCGGCAGCCCGTGGGAGTGGTCGAACGCGTACACGTACGTCACAGGTGACTCCATCCTCGATAATCGATTATGTTTGAGAATAGTGGTTGGTCATGTGAGGTTCAACTCGGATTCCCCCTGATTCATTGGCGATTGGCCACCCGTACTCGGCAATACCGTCAGCTGCTCTCGATCCGCTCCAGCAGCTCGGGGATACGAGCCGCTACCGCTTCTTCGATCTGCTCGGCAACCCGCCGGAAGAACCCGTCGCTTTCGTAGTGTGGATCGGGGATCTCCTTGCCTTCCCCTGCCAACAGCTCTGCTCTCATGAGTGCCGCCGGCGCAAGCTCGGCAATCGCCGCCAGCTGCTGCCGATCCATGCAGTAGATAACGTCGGCGGCCTCCAACTCCGTCTCAGTGAGCTGTGCGGCCCGGTGTGAGGAGAGGTCGAGCCCGCGGGCGATCGCATAAGCTTCGCCACGCGAGGAGGCCTGATGCCCTTCCGGGGCTCCGGTACCGGCTGAGCCAACGCCGACCCCGCTGACCTCAAGCTGATCTTCTGAGACCCCCAACTCGACTGCAAGGCCGCGCCGCAGCATGGCTGCCGCGAGTGGTGAACGCCCGATGTTCCCGGCGCACAACACCAGAATCTCGAAGCTCATGGCTCAACGATCACCTTCATGGCGCCCTCCCGCCGCTCGTTGAAGGTCGCCAGCGCATCTGCGAACTCATCGAGCGGGAAACGGTGCGTGATCAGCTCCTTGGCCCGGATCGAACCGTTTGCGACCAACGGGAGAACATGACGCATCTCGCCCGCCGTCGCGCGCACTCCAACGAGTTCCTTCTCGTAGAGGACAAATTCCTGGAAATCGAGGTCGACGCGCTCGACGGGGATGCCCACCGCGGCGATCCGGCCGCCCTTGCGCAGCGCTGGTAGCGACCACTTGAAGGTATCCGCAACGCCGGCGCAATCGAGGATCACATCGGCACCGTGATCGTCGGTTATCTCGAGAATCGCGCTGACTGGATCGGTATTTTCGAAGTCGACCGTCTCGTTGCCCATTGCCGCCGCCTGCTCGAGCCTTTGACCTCGACCAACGACCACAACGTGCGCGGCTCCCCGAATCCGACAGGCATCGGCAACCAGCAGGCCAACCGGTCCCGGCCCAAATATGACTGCCGTGTCACCGGGGCGCACACCGCCGCGATTTGC
>JARFRN010000286.1 GCA_029287195.1 Acidimicrobiia bacterium
CACCACGCACTGGTCGATCTTTCGGTGTCAACGGAAGGCGACCTCGATGTCGACGAGCATCACACGGTGGAGGACACTGCGCTCGTTCTTGGCTCCGCGATCGCCGAGGCGCTCGGGGATCGGACGGGCATACGTCGTTACGGGTCCGCAACGGTACCGATGGACGAGGCAGTGGGAACCGCCGTGGTCGATGTCGGCGGCCGGCCGGACGCCGTCATCGATCTGCCGTTCACCACCGAACGAATTGGAACTCTTGGCACCCAGATGATCTCTCATGCCATCGAAGCCCTAGCCCGGACGGCCGGCGCAACCATCCATCTGACGGCCAGCGGCAAGAACGATCATCACATCGCTGAGGCAGCCTTCAAGGCGCTCGCCTACGCCCTGCGCTTTGCGGTCGAGATCGATCCCCGGCGCCGGGGTATCGCCTCCACCAAAGGTTCTGCATGACGCGAATCACCGTCGTCGACCACGGAGCCGGGAACCTGGTTTCGATTGCGCAGGGCCTAGAACGCGCCGGTGCCGAGGTTGTGGTGTCCGGCTCCCCTACGGCGCTAGGTCGCGCCGACGGCGTCGTGCTTCCCGGGGTCGGCACAACGGGTGCGGCTATGGAGCGCTTGATTGCAGCGGACATGGTGGAGCCGTTGCGGCAGTGGCAGGGTCCGTTGCTCGGCATTTGTGTGGGACTCCAGCTCTTCTTCGAACATTCTGAAGAGGACGGAACGGACGCTCTAGGTCTCATCCCCGGTCGGGTTGCTCGCCTGGAGGGAGCTCCGCTGCTTCCCCATATCGGGTGGAACGATGTCGCCTTCGATTCAGATCCGCTGTTTGTGGGAGTTCCGGATGACACCACCTTCTACTTCGTGCACTCGTTTGCCGTAGTGCCCGAGGAAGAAGCAACCGTGATCGCAGAAACGACATACGGCCGGCCTTTTGTGGCTGCAGCGCGGTCTGGGGAAAGGGTGGGTGTGCAATTCCACCCGGAGCGGTCAGGCACGGCCGGATTACGTATTCTCGCCAACTTCGTCGCCTCATGTGAGGAGCGCACTGATGCTGCGTAAGCGAGTCATCCCCTGTCTGGATGTAACCGAGGGGCGTGTCGTCAAGGGCGTCAACTTCGTCAACCTCACAGACGAGGGTGACCCCGTTGAACTGGCCGAACGCTATGTAGCGGAGGGAGCCGACGAGATCTGTTTCCTCGACATAACGGCTTCGAGCGACAACCGGGCCACAATGCTGGACGTCGTACGGCGTACTGCCGAGCATGTCTTTGTGCCGCTCACGGTCGGCGGCGGGGTCCGGGCCGTCGCGGACATGCGCGCCGCGCTTCGCGCCGGCGCAGACAAGGTCTCGGTCAACTCGGCAGCAGTGCAGCGACCAGGGCTCATAGACGAGTGTGCTGCCGCCTTCGGTTCTCAATGCGTGGTGCTTGCGGTTGATGCGCGCCGGACCGTACCCGGTGAACTTCGGTGGAAAGTCGTTATCAACGGCGGACGTACCCCCACAGGCCGAGATGCCATTGAATGGATCACAGAAGCCGTCGACCGCGGCGCCGGTGAGATCCTGCTCACGTCGATGGATAAGGACGGAACCAAGGACGGCTACGACCTCGAGCTCCTCGAGGCAGTACGCAACGCGGTGAACGTCCCGGTGATCGCCTCAGGAGGCGCCGGCACCATCGATCATTGCATCGAGGCTTTGCAGGCAGGACGGGCCGATGCCGTCCTGGCAGCATCGATCTTTCACCGTTCCGAGATCGAAATCTCCGATTTGAAGAGAGGTCTGGCGGCAGCCGGCCTCCCGGCGAGGATCACCCCATGAGCCAGATTCGGTTCGACAACGACGGCCTCATCACAGGGGTGGTGCAGGACGCAACCACCGGACAGGTGCTGATGGTCGGCTACCTGAGCGAGAAGAGCCTTGCACTCACCCAGGAAACAGGACGAGTCCACTTCTGGAGCCGGTCACGCAACGAGCTGTGGCAAAAGGGAGCAACGAGCGGCAACTACCTGAACCTCGTCGACATAGCTGTCGACTGTGACGGCGATGCACTCCTCATCACAGTACGACCCGAGGGCCCGACCTGTCATACCGGCGCGGTCGGCTGTTTCGCCACCGATCGCCATAACCAAGGCTTTGCCCATCTCGAGCGGCTCTGGTCCACCATCCAGGACCGAATCGGCTCACCCACACCCGAGTCGTACACCGTCAGGCTCGCCGCGGCGGGGCCCGATCTGACAGGACGGAAATTGGTCGAGGAAGCGACCGAGACCCTGGTCGCTGCCAAGAACCACGAGAGCGGCGCCGGCCCACCGGAACGCGTCATCGAAGAGAGCGCCGACGTCCTCTATCACCTGCTGGCACTGCTCGCAGAGCGTGGCATCGCTGCCGGGGCTGTGATCGATGAATTGAACGCGCGAGCCCGTTGACGTCGCCGCAGCGGCGCCGCCACCGGCTTACACTCGGGCGATGCGCTCCCGTTGGATTCCCGCTCTCGTCTTGCTGGTTGCCGCTTGCAGCGCCGACATCGACATCTCAGCGGTGCCCGAGCTTCCCGTGACTTCGACGGCCGAACTACAAGAGATGCTCGCCACCACAACCACTCCCGTCGTCGTCAATGTGTGGGCCTCGTGGTGTGTGCCCTGCCGATCGGAGGCTCCCCTGCTGGAGCGGGCTGCGGTCACGACCGTTGGTGAAGTCCGATTCATCGGTCTCAATGTGCGCGACGATCAGACCGGTGCTCGCCGATTCATCGCGGAATTCTTTCCAATGGCTCCGATCGAGCATCTAGCCGATCCGGGGGGCACCATCCCGATCGATCTCGGCGGCAACCGGGGGGTGCCGCTGACGTTCTTCTACGACCGCAACGGCGAACTGGTCGAGCTCCACAGCGGGGTGATCGACGAGCGGACGCTGGCTCTCCAGATCGACGAAATCCTCCGCCGCTAATGGAGTTCACGCTACTCGGAGCCGCATTCGTGGCGGTGATTGCCTTGTACGCGGTTCTCTACTGGGAGGCTCGCCGCGGCAATGCCGCCGGATGTACCCACGATCTGTGGGAGGTCGCCATCGCTGCCGCAGCGGCTGGGCTCTTCATTGGACGCCTGGCTGCGATGATCGCAGACGGTGTCAACCCGATGACCAACCCGGCAGACATCATCATCGTGCGCGGCGGGGTTGCGACCGGCCCTGCAGCCGCAGCGGCGATAGCGGTCGCCGCCTGGCTGGGTCGCCGTGAACTGTGGCCGGTGCTCGACGGCCTAGCCGCCGGGGCCCTGGCCGGCCTGGGGGGCTGGCATCTGGGATGTATCGTTCGCGACTCGTGCCTAGGTACACCAACTGATCTGCCCTGGGCGATGACTTTGCAGGGCAGCACCGTTGGTCGGCACCCTGTTGAGTTGTATGCCGCGTTCGCGTTCCTCGTGGGGGCGGCTGTGCTGGCGCAATGGCGGCAGCGCGGCAAACCGCCACCGGGCGTGGCGGCCGGGCTTGCGCTCACCGCCGCCGCAGCGATACGGCTACTCACAGAACCGATGAGACCGGCTTTGGCAGGTCCCATCTGGTGGTACACCCTCGGCGTGGTTCTCGGGATCGTTGCTGCAACGCAATGCTGGCGGAGAGAAGTATCCAGGATTGACGCCCAATCGGCCTAGACCTTCGCTAGGTTCGAACTGGAAGCCGGAGGGGAACGGCAGGCCCGCGCACTGCGTAGAGCATGGAGGATCTCGACGCACTCTGTTCCGCCTTCGTGCATTTACTCTTCTACGAACCCGCAACCCGGGAAGGAGACCAGCTTTGAATAAGTACCTGACGATCCGCTTGCCGAAGAGGTTGATCAAGGCCGCTTTGGTGATGACGCTCGCAGCCGTGGTGATATCGCCTATTGCCGTATCGGCCAGCCACGTCTTCGACGATGTGGATGACAGCAACACGTTCCACGAGGACATTGCCTGGTTGGCAGACGCCGGCGTGACATTGGGGTGCAACCCACCCGCCAACAACAATTACTGCCCAGACAACAACGTAACTCGGGCGCAGATGTCGGCGTTCATGCGTCGCCTCGCCGAGAACCAGGTGGTTGACGCTGCGACCGCGATCACCGCCGACAGCGCAACAAAGGCGGATTCGGCCACAAACGCAGACAAAGCAACGACAGCAGATGATGCCGCTTTGCTCGACGGTATGACCGCCGCGGAACTCACGGCTAGTGCCCCGCTCGGCACCGGTTACTACCGTTTGGGCACGGTCTTCGGAACCGGGGTGACGGGGATCACCAATCCGGAGCTCGGTGTCTACTGCGTGACCATCGATCCGGCTCTGGGTCTGACTGCGGACCAAGTCATGGTTCAAGTGGCAGTCGAGTGGGGAGCCAGCGCGGGATTCGACCTGTTTGCCTTCTGGCAAGGCTCTGCCCCGACCTTCGCCTGCAGCGAGACCGAGTTCGAGGTTCGCACATATCAGTTCTCCTATGACGGCGACGGTGACGTGGTAGACGTCGAGCTGAATGGCTCGGTCGCATGGACCTACGCGATGTACACACGGGGCGAGACCGCCGCAACACTGAGCAGTCCTGCCGTAGCTACGACCGCGGATACCAACACCGGCAGCTGATGCACTCCAGGAACTGCCGGGAGGTCGTCGTGTTTTCACACCGCTTCCCGGCAGCTTCCGCGCCGTCGCCAAAGACCAAATCGACATGTGGGCAGCTCAGTCACTCACAACTTCTCCATGACCCAACGGACTATCGAGAGTTGCGCAGCACGGCGGAGGGCGGTGGCTTGGAGAACCAAAAGGGGGTCGGTGCCGGGAGCCGCACCTAACCTTGTTCGTCTAGATCCCAGCCAGCAAGTCGAACTTGGAGCGCAACTCGTCTTCGCCAATTGCCCCGTACCAACCGTCGACGATGATGTCGTCACCCGTAATCATCACCGAGGCAGGCTGACCCAGGATGTCATAGAGATCCCAGATCGAGTCGTCGAGCCCCCATGCCACGTTGTCGCTCAACAACTCCTCTGCACGGGCAGCAGTTGGCTCCAGATCAGATCTACCGGCTACGGCAACGAAACGAATCGAGTCTTGGTAATCCGATGCAACTGCATCGATCACGGGAAGCTCCCGCTTGCAGGTTCCTCACCACTCCGCCCAGAACACGACATACACCGGCTTCTGCTCGTCGCTCAGCCGAAAAGTCGATCCGTCGCTGAGCACGAGCTCGAAATCTGGGGCCGGCGGGCCGTCGAAGGAGGGACCGCCGGCATCGGTCGTGTCGCCGGCTTCTGCCGCATCGCTCGGAGTTTCCTCGCTGGGCTCCGTCGGGGCGGCCGCCGAGGTGCTCGGCGCCGCCGTCTCGGCAGGTTCAGCCTGCGTAGAGGAGTCCGCCGACGCAGCCGGCTCGGCATCACCACCGCAGGCGGCGACCATCAGCGCAAACACGACGAGCACAATCAGCTTTCGCATGGCCGAGACCTTAGACAGTCACCACCCACTACCGTGACGATTCGATGATTGTTAAGCAGTCGTTCACTTCTCGGCACCTATCCCGTCGGCCTTGGCCTTCTCCTCGGCCATCAACTCACGACGGAGCACCTTGCCGACAAAGGTCTTGGGCAGCTCATCGCGAAATTCGATTGTCCGTGGCAGCTTGTACCGAGCCAGCTTGGCGGAGCAGAACGCAATGAGCTCCTGCTCTGTTGCAGCGGCACCCTCTTCCAGCACGACGAACGCTTTCACCTTCTGGTCCTGACCGCCAACTGGCACACCGATCACACCGACATCGACAACGGCAGGATGTTCGAACAAGGCGTCTTCGACCTCGCGTGGGTAGACGTTGAAGCCTCCGGCCGCCAGAATCATGTCCTTCTTGCGATCCACGATGGCGAAGCGGCCTCTCTCGTCCATCACGGCAATATCGCCCGTATGGAGCCATACTCTGCCATCCTCATCGGTGCGGAGCACGTCCGCAGTGGCGTCCGGTAGGTTCCAGTAACCCTGCATCACCTGAGGACCGGAAACGGACAAGACGCCGCGCTCGCCGACCGGCATGACCTCGGTCTCCGTGTCTTCATCGACGACCCGACAATCGGTGTTTGGAAGCGGGTAGCCGATGTAGCCCGTCTCCGCGCTGCCGTCGAGGGGGTTGGCATGCGTCACCGGCGAGGCTTCGCTGAG
>JARFRN010000031.1 GCA_029287195.1 Acidimicrobiia bacterium
CGACAACCCGGGCATCGACGTGTCCCTCCTCCCACACATCGGGAGTGAACCAGGGCTCAATGATCAGCACCCCACCCGAATTGAGATGCTGCGCCGAGCAGCGAATCACGGCACCGAGGTCGGCGAGCGATGTGACGTAGGCAATCGATGAAAAGAGGCAAGCGATGGCGTCATAGGACCTCCCGAGGTCGAAATCGGTCATGTCGTCTAGGTGGAGGACGGCGTCGGGGAGCCTGCGGTGCGCCACCGTGAGCATCGACTCCGAGATGTCGAGCCCCTCGATTTCGTACCACTGCCCCAGCTGCTCCATGTAGCGGCCGGTGCCACAGCCCAACTCCAGCAGCGAGGTCGCACCCGGCTTCCGTTCCTCGATCTGCTCGTGGATCGTGATCGCATGGGTCTCGTAGTCGAGCCAGCTGTAGTAAAGGTCGTATACCTGCGCCGAGCGCTCGTACGGATTGAGCATGTTCCCCTCCCAATGCAGCGAGCCCCCCGGTTAGCCGAGGGGCTTGCCTAAAAATCGAGTCCGGCGCGGCCCTACGCCAGTCCGAGTTCCGTCTTGAGCTCTTCCAGCTTGGCGTCGGCCTGCGCCATGTTGATGGCTTCCTTGAGCTCCATCTCGGAGCCCTCGGGGGTCGCCTCACGCAGCTCCGCCTTGGCCATCGCCTCGGCCTTGCGCCTCTCGATCTTATCTTCGACCCTATCGAGCGAGACCGCCTCGTAGTCCGACATATTGGACATCGCATCAACGGCCTCGTTCACCTGCTCCTGCATCTTGGCCGCCTCCAGCGAACCCAGCAGCTCCATACGCTTGGCAGCGAGCTCGGAAACCCGCATGGCGTTCTGCTGCACCGCCTGCTTGGCCTTGTCCGCCTGCACCGAAGCGTTCTCATACTGGGTCTTGAGCGTCGACAGGTTGTTTTCAGCAGCCTGCAGCTTCATCGCAATCGACTGCGCAGCCTTGGTCCACTTCTCCTGACCGGCCGCGTCGCCGGTAGCCTTGGCTTCCTCTGCTTTGAGTATCGCCTGCTTGGCCATCTCGCGAGCCTCACCGACATCGTCGGCTGCGTTCTCCATCTTCGACTCGAGCTGCGTGCGGTGAGCCACGACCTTTGCTGCTTGGTTACGCAGCTCCTGATCGCGCTTCCTGGCCTCGTTGATGGCCTGCTCGATCTCGACCTCGGGCTTCATCATCTTCTCGGCGCCGCCCTTGAAGAGCGTCGTGACATAACCCCAAAGGCGCTTCAGAAAGCTCATTCGTTTCCTTCCCTAGTTTGCTCGGATTGTAGATGTCCGTCAGAACGTGGCGCTTCGCCGTGTCCGCTCAGTATTCACCTGCGTCGCTTGCCACCGCCTCGAATCCGGCCACCGCCGCTGCGTCGTCGCGATGAGGATCGAGAGGATGACCGTCGCAAGCTGTTGCGACGTTGCACCGGAGCTCCTGGACCGGGGACGGCCGCACCTTCGCCGCGGGCTTGGGAGGTAGAGCTGTGTCGGCTGCCCATGGGGGGACGGCCAAATGTCGGCCAGAGGTCTCTGCCGCGACCCCTGCGTCCGCCGGCCAGCACCTGCCCGGCAACACCAACGAGAATCTCGAACATACCCGGCTCCAGATAGGAACTGCGACGCGATGGCCGTCGCTGATAGTCGGGACGCGGTGCCGGGATGGCGACCCGATCGTCCGGGCGTCGTTCCGGGTCGAGCCGTTTGGCCTCGGGTCGGGGCGGCTTCGGTTTGTCATCGAGCACTGCCTCGGCACAGTCCAGCTGCCAAATGGCTTCGTCCAGATCGTTACTGATCTCGAGCAGCTCCTGTGGAGAGTCCGCCTGCCGGAGACGCTCCGTGATCGTGCGATAAGTCTCGCCGGCTTCGTTGTAGAAGCGATCTACCTCATCGTTGTCGGCAACCCGAACCTCGTCCTCCATGTCGAGGATGTCGTTGGCGACCGCGTCAACCTGCTTCTGGATCGCAGCCCGTGCCTTGGCCGTCTGCTCCGCAGCCGCATTGACCGTCTTCTTACCACTGCGTCGCACCATGAACAGGACCAGCAGGCCAATACCACCGACGATGACGATGAACCACAGGAACCCCGAACCACCCCCACCTTCCGAATCAGTCGCCGCCGTGGCCGACCCAGCTGTGGTTGCGGTCTGGGCAGGTAAGGGTATCGGCTCTGCCGACGCCGGTTCCCCCAGCAGCCCAACCACGAAATTCGCCGCGTACTGGGCATCAGTGCCGCCCGCGGCATTTGCGAAGTCGACGGCGTCCACCATGTCGGCGTCGCTGAGGCCCTCGTCTTCACTGAGGTAGCCGACATCCTCGGGAGACAGCACCAGCACCGTGCCTGCCGTGATACCCAGTTCCTCGTATACCGCCTCGGCAAAGACGGTGTTGCCGCCCGGCGGGGTGTCGTCGAGAACTATCAGGTAGAAACGAGACCCATTGTTTCGTGCGGCCGAGACGATCTCGGTGGCATCGCTCTCGCTGATCGAGACACCAGGATCGAGGTAGAAGCCGGTATCGGACGCATCATCAACCACCGACCCGATGTCAGCCGCCAGCGCGCCCGTTGCACTCCCAACAAACAACACGAGCAGAAGCAACGTTGCTGAGCCGGTGCGGCATATCCAATCCATGGGGTCATCGTACAGTCGGCGCCGGCGCTCAGCCCAAGCCGTGGATCAGCCGCGAGATAGGGCAGCTCGGAGGAAGAAGGCGATATTGGCGGGACGCTCCGCCATCCGCCTGGTCAGATATGGATACCACGCCACCCCGTACGGCACATAGATTCGGAGGGGCTCGCCGCGGCTCAGCATCTCGTCCTGGAGTGTGGTCCTAACCCCATACAGCATCTGGTACTCGAACGGGCCGGTGCGGGCTCCCGCCAATCCCCGAGCCACTTCCAGCCGATCTGCGTCGTGTGACGCGATCGCAGGCTTGACGCGGTCGTCTCCCATCAGCAGATGGGTGAGCCGGTCGAAGGCCGCGTTGACCTCGCCCCGGGATTGAAAAGCGACGTCCTCCGGCTCCGCGTATGCACCCTTGCACAACCGCACATGCCCTCCCAGCGGCATAATCGTGTCCAGATCCTGGACGGTGCGATGCAGATAGGCCTGGACGGCCAACCCGAGAGTCCCGCGTTTGCGCTGGGCGGTGCCGTAGAGGTCGATGGTCACCGAGGTCACAGCGCTTTCCTCCATGTCGACGGATACGGTGGTTCCGGCCGCGGCAGCTCGCTCCGCCAAAGCATCGAGCGATTCCCCGGCCAGCTCATCGTCAAAACCCATACCAAGTTGGGACAGCTTGACCGAGATGTTGCCATCGATGCCGTGTTCGCCGATGGCATCGAGACAAGCGAGATAGTCGTCGCGTGCCGCCTCGGCCTGCGCTCGATCGGTGACGTGTTCGCCCAGGTGATCGAGCGACACCATCGCTCCCTTCTCATTGAGTGCGTAAGCCGTGTGAATCGCCTGCTCGAGTGTCTCCCCGGCAACGAATCGTTGCGACAGCGCGCGGCCGGGAGCCGTTTCCGTGATCAACTTGCGAAAGAACTTCCTGTCGGTGACGCCGAGTAGGCCGCGCCCGATGATGTTCACGGCGCCGATTCCTCCGCCCGGGCCATGGCGGCCGCACCCAACTCCTCAGACCGCCGGGCTGCCGCTCGCACTGCGGTCTCGAGCAGAGCGCGGAAACCTCCCTCTTCGAGCATGTGCATGGCCGCTGCGGTCGTGCCGCCCGGAGACGTCACTTCGGCTCGAAGCCGGAAGGCACTCTTGTCAGAGACCGACAACAAGGCACCGGCGCCACGCAGCGTCTGTATCACCAGCTTCTCGGCGGCATGGTGCGGGAGACCTTCGCGAATGGCGGCCTCCGTCAATGCTTCGGCAAGCAGGAAAACGTAGGCGGGTCCGGTACCGGATACCGCGGTTACCGCATCCAGCAGATCCTCAGAGAGCCGAATCGTCTCGCCGACGGCGGCCAAGACCATGTCGGCGAGCGCCAGCGCATCATCATCCGCATATCGCCCACCACAGTATGCAGTCATCCCCTCATCGACTGCCGCCGGGGTGTTGGGCATCGCTCGCACCACTGCAACATCTGGCAGTGCTTGCTCGAACACGCCGATCGGGACGCCGGCCGCCAGGCTGACGACGACTTGGCCATTCTCTACCGAAGCTTGTATTTGGTGGAGCAGGAAGTCGACATCTTTTGGCTTGACCGCAATGACGATGACGTCTTTGCCGGCGACGGCTGCGGCCGGATCCAGGCTGGCTTCTATCGCTGTGTGGCGTTCCACCTCGCGGGCCCGTTCTTCACGCCGGGCCACTAGAACCAGGTTGCCGGTTTCCCAGCCGGCCCGCAATAAGCCCTCGGCGAGGATCTCTCCCATCGAGCCGGCGCCGAGTATCGCAACTGTGGGATGACTCATAGCGGAGATGATACGAGGGTCGGCGGCGAGCATCGAGTCCGCGCCCCTCTGTGGGGTGGGGATCGTCGTGCGGGCGGTTACGCTCACGGTATGGACTACCCACAACGGTCCGAAGATCTGGAATCGACTCTGCTGTGGATTACAACCGGCTATCGCCTCTTTTCGGCTGTTTGGCTCTCGATTCTCGGCGTGGTGGTGGTTGCCGGCGAGTCCACGGAAGTAGAGCGTCCGGCGATCGTAACTGTGACCGTCGTCGGCGTCGTAGGCTGGGCAGTTCTGGCCACCGGAGCACGCATCAGGACACCTTCACTGGCCCGATCGTGGGGTTTCGTCGCAGTCGACCTGGCAATCGGAGCATGGACAGTGGTGGCCGGAACGGTCGCCGGCACGATTCAATTTGCGGGTGGATATCCGCTGGCTGGGGCGTTCGCCGCCATCTATGCCTTCAGCACCACGGGCGGCATCATCGGCGCCGTCGTCCTGACAGCAGCCGGCCTGGTGCCGCTACTTGGACAGGGGCAGGGCCTGTCCCAGGAGGTTGCCAACGCTATCGCTTTCCTCTTCTCTGTGGGAGCTGCCACCGGTGTCGCTGCGACTTTGCGCACCTCGGATCGGCGCCGGGTCGAGGCTGAGGCGGCTCTGGCGACCGAGCGCGCAGAGCGAGCCCGTGCCGAGGAACACGCAGAGGTCGCTACCCACCTCCATGATTCGGTCCTGCAGACCCTGGCGCTGATCCAGCGCAATCCAGCCGCAACCTCCGATATCAAGGGATTGGCGCGGCACCAGGAACGCGAGTTGCGCCGCTGGCTGTTTCCGGAGCAAGCGAGATCGACTAAGTCTGCCGGTGGTTTCCGGGAGGCATTGCTGGCCGCTTGCGCCGAGGCCGAGGATGTTGGCTCCACGAAGGTCGAGGCCGTGGTGGTAGGCGACACCGGAGCACCGACCGAGGCGATCGTCAACGCAGCAACCGAAGCCATTCGCAATGCCCTGGCCCATTCCGGAGCCGAATTGATCTCGGTCTATGGAGAAGCCGGGGAAGATGAGGTGCTCATCTTCGTCAAAGATCGCGGGTCGGGCTTTGATCCTGCGGCGGTCGATCCATCCCGGCACGGTGTCCGCGAATCTATCGTTGGACGTATGGATAGGAGCGGCGGCTCGGCCGAGATAATCTCATCTCCGGGAACCGGCACTGAGATCCGCCTCCGTCTCCCGATCGGGGAATCATGACCACCGTCTTCATCGTCGACGACCACGACCTATTTCGCGCAGGGGTTCGCGCTGAGCTACCTGCAGATCTAGAGGTGATCGGCGATGCCTCTCAAGTAGAAGCAGCAATCGAGTTGATTCGCGAACGCCGACCAGACTTGGTGCTGGTAGATGTCCACATGCCGGACGGTGGCGGCCGGGCCGTCATCGAGGGGGTACACGACACGCATCCCGACATCCGCTTCCTGGCAATCTCCGCCTCGGATGCGCCCGAGGATGTCGTCGCTACGGTGCGGGCCGGGGCGCGGGGCTACGTGACAAAGACGGTGTCTCCCCCAGACCTGGCTGCCGCCATTCGGCGGGTGATCGAAGGCGACGCAGTGTTCTCACCGAAGCTCGCCGGGTTTGTGCTCGATGCGTTTGCCTCGATGGAGGTGAGAGACCTCGACCCTGATCTCGACAAGCTGACGAAGCGAGAGCGCGAAGTGCTGCAGCACATTGCTCGGGGCTACACGTATCGGGAGGTCGGCGAGCAGCTGTTCATCTCCACGAAGACGGTCGAGAACCACATGTCCGCCGTTTTACGCAAGTTGCAGCTATCCAACCGGCGCGAGCTGACCAAGTGGGCCCAGGATCGGGACCTGATCTGAATGCCGTTATCCGACAAGGTCGACGTCGACGTAACGACCTTGCATGATCCTGACGAGGTTCTCCAGGGATCCGGCCTCGAAGTATCCGGAGTGGCCGGAAGTTCCTTCGGTGCTGAAACGAACGGCCCCAAAGTCGTCATCGGCGGGATTGGCGCCGTGCCACAACTCTTGGGGACCGTTGCACACGCCGACCGACGACCACGGCGGAATGCATGCCGCCGTCACCCACCAGGGCGGCGACTCGACTGACACCGAGGCTGCGACGATCGGATCACCCGCAGCTAGTCCCACCCAGACCCGGCCCCCCGGCCTCAACCGGGCGTCGGTTGCACCGTCCAGACCCGTGCCGGGGCTACCGACAAAGACGAGATCATCGGCTGCGAGCCCCTCCGCAGCCGCGAGTCCTGCCACCAGCGACCCGTAGCTGTGGGCGACAACCGTCACTTGGGTTTGAGCTCGCGGGTCGATTCCTTCGACGAAACGCTGCAGCGCCGGAGCGCCCGACTCTGCTGCACCACGCAGCCCGGCATCGATGCCGTCCGGTGTGTCGTAGCCCAACCAAGCGATGGTGGCGATGCCGGGGCCCATCGCTGCCGCGGCCTCGTAGAGGGCGGCCGCATTGGATCGGAATCCCCCGTCGGCTGCGGAGCTGAAGTTGGTCTTGTCGTTGCCGATCCCGGGCACGACGACGGCGATGCGATCGGCCCGGTCGAGGTCTCCGAAAACCTCGACCAGCCTTCCGTCCCCGCGGGGATCGAACAGAAGAATTTGGCGCCCTTCGTCGAGCCATCTCCGGTACTCGATCACCTGGCGCCGCAGTCGTTCAATTGCCGCATCCGCGTCGGCCCGGCGGCGCAACGCGGGAACGAGCCGGCCCGGATCGATCCAGTCCACCCAGCTCAGCGGCTTCACCTCGGGGAGCCGGCTCAACTCCGCCTCCAACTCGCAGAGGTGGCGATGAATGAGGACTCGGTTGGCTCGGTAGCGGAGCTGTGGCGGTATTCCGTCGAGACGCCCAACAATGCCGGGGTACCGGTCCGCCAGATCTGTGCCGACCGATGGCGCCAGCCGGGAGAATGCTGCCTCGACCTGACGTGGCGACATGCCCAGGAAGGCCACGATGTGCGGCGGCCCGTTCCACTCGCTAAAAGACTCGCTCCGGCTGGCCCGGTCGAACACGGCATATGTAGCGAAATGGGTCAGGCCGTACAGGTAGCGGTGTTGGCCCACATAGCCGTGGGTGGTCACTTCTTGAGCCGTCTGGATTGCCCCGGCCCTCCTCTCGAGGGATTCTGCTGCCTCCGCTACCGCTTCGGCCGCTAGGTGCAGATGACGGGCGATCTCTGCGGCGGAAGCTTCGCCGCACCGGGCGGCCAATCCGGTAACGACGACGGCGACGCGGCGTATGTGTCGTGAGCTCTCCCGAGAAAGGCGGGCCAGGTTCCCGAGACCTTCCGGGTACGCTCCGACAAATCCGGCAGCGGTCACGGTCTGCCCAGCTGAACCAGCTCCACCTGTCCGTCAGCGAGCAGGTAGCCCCGGCCCACAGGGAAGTGTTGCGGCCCGCGTCGGGGAAGCTCGGTATGCCAGAGATCGCCGTCGGTAGCGAGATTGGGTCGCAGAGCACAGCCTATGCGCGACCGGCGCAGGTCTTGGGTCCAGTGTCCGTACATACGGCGAATCGCGTCGGCAGACCCGGCCGCCACGATCCGGAGCGCCCGCTGCCGCCTATTCACCAGCTCGCTGAGCTGCGGGGAGGCTGCTACGAGCTCGGCATCATCGACGAGGATCAATTGCGCACCGGATTCATCTAATTCTGCGAGCGACCCGAGCGTGATCGTGCGGTCGACGGCGGCAGCCCCGCCCAGCGGGGATCGACGCGGAGTCATCGCTGTGACGATCAGATCTGGTCGGGCAGCCTTGGCGACGGCAGCAATGGTGGCGAGGGCGCTGCTCTTGCCAGAACGCGCCGGCCCGGTGATCAAGGCGTGCTCGCCGTCCCGCAGGACCCAACCCGACGGCAGGAGCAACGTGTCCCCGATCCCAAGAGGTAGAAACCACTCGTCGTCGGTGATCCTGCCGACCCCCACGACCTCGGCCGCACACACCTCCTGAGGAAGGACATCGATTTGCCACGGGGCCAATTGCGGATCGCCCCATCGATTCGCCTCCACTGCTGCCTCGAGACCATCGCGGTGGGAAAGCATCACCTGGATCTCCCGCCCACTCCCGGATTCAAAGGCCCTGCCCGGAAGAATCGGCGGGTCGACGGCAGGAATCCCCAGCTCGGTGTAGTCGTATCGGTCGGCGAGACGGAACCCGATCTTCGATCCGACCAGCGATCCGATTCGGATGGGAATGTCACCCGGACGTTTTGCGCTGATGATTGTGTAGATGCCGACCCCGGGACCATCGGCAACGATCCGGGCAATGAGGTTGCGTGCCGTCATGTCACCGGGTTCGTCGTAGGCGTCATTGAACCCACCGAAGTTGTCCAATACCACAACGACGGTGGGGACGGGCGAGCCGGGCTCGGGACCGTGGCCGACCGTATCGCGCCTTCGTTGCAACTCTTCGGAAAGCCGCCGCAGCAGGCGGAGCTGCCGTTCGCCCTCGTGTACCCCGACAACCGCACCAACATGAGGCAACCGGCTCAGCGGACCGAGCAACTGGTCGTCGAAATCGAGCACGTAGATGTGGAGCCGATTGGGGTCATAGTCGTGCGCCAGCCCTGTGACCAAAGATGCAACAGCCGTGGTCGTCCCACTGCCTGGCAGACCGTAGAGCAGCAGGTTGCCGCAGGACGGCGACCACACTGCACCTACTTGTCGCTGCCGATGGGGTTCATCACCGAGGGCAAACACCGTACCCTCTCCGTCGGGATGGGGAATCTCGGACGGAAACAACCGGAAGGGCAGTGGTTCCGGCCACGGTAGGCGCGGTGGCGGGAGCTGCATAGTATCTGCGACGCGCACCGCGGCGTCAACGATCCTCTCCAGATCGGTCGGCCCGTCGCCCGAACCGGCTGGAGCAACCGGCTGCGGTTGCTCGTATGCGAATACAAATGGTCCAATCAGCCAGCGAGTCGTGTCGGCGGCAAGCGAGCGGTCGGTAGCGATTGCTGCCTGAAATGCCACGACATCCTGCGGTCCCAGCCGGGCCATGCCCCGACCCGGCTGATTGCGACCAATCTCGGCCGCCGCCGCGGAGCCGATCACATCGACAGAGTCGATGCCGTCTTGCATCCGCAGAGCAATACGTAAGTTGGTATTGGCCTTGATGCTCTCCGAGATGACACCGCTGGGTCGTTGGGTGGCCAGCACCAGGTGGACGCCCAAACTGCGTCCCCGCTGGGCGATGCCGACCAGCGCTTCGATGAAGTCGGGAATCTCTTTCGCCAGCGCGGCGAACTCGTCAATGACGACCAGCAAGCGCGGCAGGGGATCGTCGGTATCCCCAAACTCCGCGATGTCCGTCACGGAAGCCTCCCGCAGCCGCTTCTCCCGATAACGCAGCTCGGCGTCGAGACAGGACAGCGCTCTAATCGCGAGGTGGTCGTCTAGATCGGTAACGACCCCAACGGTGTGCGGAAGTGCTGCGCATGCATCGAAGGCGCTGCCTCCCTTGTAGTCGATCAGAACGAAGTTCAGCAACGTCGGGCTGCACTCCACCGCCAGGCCTGCGACCAGGGTTCGGAGGAGCTCGGACTTACCGGCTCCGGTGGTACCACCGAGCAGGGCGTGCGGACCATCGGCGATCAGATCGACAATCACTCGTCCCCTATCGGAATGCCCGATCGGTACGGCCGGACTAACCGGGCGCCGTTCCCAACGTCTCTGGATCGACCTGTCGAGATCCCGCTCGAGTCCCAGCAGCGCCGGCAGGTAGGCAACGCTGGGCAAAGCTGCTCCAAGAGCTTGCGCCTCGGGATCTTTGAGCCGTGCCAGTGCCCGCGCTGCCGAGCGGGCCCGGGCGGCACTGAGTAGCCACGGGCTCACCCCGGACTCTCGACCGTCCGGAAACCGCACCCGGCACGCCCCTTTGTCGAATACCACAACCGTTGTCGACAACGACGGGAGATCAGCGGTCTGCGTCGCCAGAGCGAGACCGGCGATCGAACGCTTCGCCCCGTTGCGGAGCGCCGTTCGGATTTCTGGTCGGGCCCCTGTCACGAGATTGGGCACGTCCACGACAATGAGATGATGCGGGGTGACCGGCTCGTTCCCATCGCCGCCGGGGAGATGGGTGGCTACGGAAGCAACCTCGTTGTCGGTTGCCGCCAACCGACGACGCGGCCCACCGTCGATCGTCACATGCGGGAGCCATTTCGCCCAATCCCATTCGGCCGCGTTTTCCGTCACAATGGTGATCGCTAGATCGGCGGGCCCGTGATGCACCGCCGCCTGAAGCACCACCTGACGAGCCAGCCCGAGGATTTGGCGACGTGCCCCGGCGACGCCCGTCGTGGCCCCTGCATCAAGCCGAATCTGCAACGGTACGCCATGCAGTTTGCCTAAGCGCTGCAGAATCGCACCCGACCCCACATCGAGCTGCCCCCGGAGATGCGGCTGCCATGGAATACACCCGGTACCGATCGGCAACTCCATGAAGTCGGCGTGGTCGGCTCGCCGCTCCCAAAGACGCGAATCCCTGTCGGCCACCCTTCGCAAGAGTTCTCGAGGAGGGGTCACTGCAGCGAGCGCTGCCTCGATGGCTCCACGATGGGCGGAAGCAACTTGCGCTCCAAACCGCTCGAGGGCAGCACCGTAGACCTGTCGTGTCTCTCGCCGCTCCCGCCCGGCGCGCCGCCGATCCTCGAACCTGTTTGCCAGCAGCATGACCGGCGAGAAGAGGGCAAACATCGCCATGCGCGGATGGATAAGCACGGCCATGGTAAGGCCGAGAAAGATCGGCACTACGAGCGCGGCCCAGCCGAAGCGGGCGACCCTGGGAGGTTCTTGTGGGGCATGCGGAACGGTCAAGGGTTGTGCGGCAAGCCCGATCACCCGTCGCGGAGGACGGTTGAAGATTCCCTTCGAGACCTGCCCTGTGAAGCCTGCACCGACCACCGCTGGAGCATCGAACTCGATCACAGATCCGTCACCGAGACCCGACTCCGCGAGCGGCATCGTGCGACCAACGGCGCAACCGTCGACTGCGATGCTCGCTGCGTCGCTGAGGTCCCACGAATCGGCGAGATCACCGAAGGTCTTGTCCCTTCCGGCGAGGTCGCAGTTGACCTCGTATTCGGTGTCGCCCAGGCGAACCACCAGCTGCATCAGATCACACCGCTCTGAGTTCCGATGGGAGATCCGCCGGAGAAGCCGGCCGCTGCTGCCTCAGCTGCGGAGGCTTGCGCCCGCAGGGCCGCGGCTTCACTCCGCAGCCGGCGGGCTCGTCCGACCAGCTCGTGTGCGATCCGATCGAGCCGATCTGCCTGCTGATCCAGCACCCTTCCCCGCCTCCGGGTGTTCTGTTCGAACTCGGTAGCCGCCGGCCCCATCCACACTTGCCTCGACAGGACAATGAGCGGTTCGAGCACACCGCGCAGCGCCGCCGCCTGGATACGGAGATGCTCCGCATCTGCACCAAGGGAGGCGGCGTCGGCGACATTGCGGTCGGCCAGCCCGCGGAGCTCTGCCGGCGTCATGTCACGATCAACCCACGGAGCTAGCGCGTTGCCATCTCGATGTTGTCGCGATACTTCGCCACTGCGATCCCTGCCTGCACCAAGGCCTCACGCAGGTTGCGCAGCGCCGGCGCAAACTCTTGCTCCCAAGCTGACCGGAACTTGTCGGCCCCCGGCCCTTCCCAGGCGGTTGCGCCGGGGGCCACCTTGTTCGTGAGCGTCGTCTCGAGGCCCTGTACCTCACCCGCCTTGCTATCGAACATCGACCGCAGCTGATCCAGATCCGCAAGATTCGCACCAAACATCCCTGCCATGTCGCTTCCTTTCGCTTCTCGATTTCGTGGTTTAGACTCGACCCTGCAGACCATATAACGATATTTAACAATTGACAATAAGGTTTAAAAGCGTATAGAGTCGCGACATGACGGAGAAGTCGGTCGGCAGGTTGATCACCCTTCTGGCGGCTAATGCGTCGCTCACGCTGGGATTCCACCTACTCGGGTCGTATCCGGTATTCGCCGCCGAGTGGTCGCTGACCTGGCTCGACCAAGCGGACCCCGAAGTCGCCGTCGCTGCGTTGCTCCGGGTGATTGGTCTGATCCTCTGCTACTGGGTGTTGATTACAACTACGATCTATGCGCTGTCGAGAAGCCGCGGCCGGGTGCCGAGGACGATCCGATGGATGACGATTCCCGCGATCCGCTACATCGTCGATCGCGCTCTTGCGACAACGCTGCTGATCTCAGCACTGGCCGTACCGTCCCATCCCTTGGCCGCAGCCGAGGACCCCGAACCGGGGATCGTCCTCGAGATCCACGGGGACCGCATCCCCGTGCCGCACCTCCGGCCGGAACCGGTCGCCCCGGGCGCTACCCCAGCCGACCCGACACCCGGCCCCCACGCGGCAGCAAGTCCGATACCACTGTTACTCGCACCCCCGGCAGCTGCGCCGGCTGCGGTCCTTCCCGTCGCTGCGCTACCAGGTGAAGAAAACTACACGGTCGCTCCCGGTGACAGCCTGTGGCTGATCGCCGAGACACAGGTCCAGGCTGCAACGGGAGACATACCGACCGAGCAAATGATTGCGACGTACTGGCGGGAGCTGATCGACATCAACATCGCCGGCCTGCGTTCACGTAACCCCAACCTGATCTACGCCGGCGAGCTCTTGACGTTGCCGAAACTCGAGGTGCAACCGTGACTATGGCGGACATGCTGGGAGCTCCGATCTGTGACCCACCGGACCCGATCGCGCCGACTTCCGATCCCTGCCCGCTACCGGCCCGGGACACTCGACCTGAGGTTGCAAACCCAACGAGGCGTCACCTCGTTCGGCTTTCCTTGGTCGTTGCGACCGCTCTCTGCGTCGGAGTAGCGGTCGGCACCTACGCGATCCCCCACAGGACGGAACTCGCCCCAAGGCCAACCGCCGCAGCGGCCAACGAGGTGCCGGCGGGGGTCGCCGGATTCGCCGAGCTATTCGTCGCCACCCACTTGTCCGCCATCGTCGCCGCGGAACACCGAGCTGCGCTCTACCCGAATGGTGGTGCGCCCCCAGATCCCAGCGGCCTGTGGGTCAACCGGGCGGCGACAACTGCGGCCGTAGCCGTCGATGAGAACGTTTGGCGGGTGACGGTGGCGGCGGAGGTCTTGGAGAAGGTCGACGACACGTATGAACCAGCCGGGATCCAGTACTACACAGTCATCGTTGCCCAGACCGACGCACAGCCTATGGCCTTGTCCGCTCCCAGTCGTACCCCGATTCCCGAGGAACCGACGCGGACGAAGACTGCTCCGCGCTACACCGGAGCGGTGCCCCCAGATCAGGAAACAGCCGTTGTCGACTTCCTGACCGCATATCTCACCGGAAACGGCGAAGTCGCCAGGTATGTCGCCCCGACTGCCAGGATTGCCCTGTTCTCGGCTCCGCCTTACGTGTCCGCCGAGATCGTGAGCATTGGCGCCGACTCGCTGGGGCGGATTCGGGCACAGCTGACCGCAGTTTCTGCGAGCGGTGCAACTCCAAGACTCGAGTACACGCTCGAGATGACCTATGAGAGCGGCGTCTGGGAAGTCCTCGCAATGGCCCCGTCGACATGAACGATCCCGGCCGACGCAGCGCGATCGACCATAGGCGGCGCTCGTTCTCCGTACCGAAGCGCCTGATGCCGGCCATACTGGCGCTTCACGCCGGCGAGCAGTCGCATTCTGCCGCAACGATCGCCGAACTGGAATCCGTTGACATCCTGGTCGACGGGGAACTCGACCCTTTGGTGGCGACCCTCATGACGGTGATGACCGGCCCGAGGATGGTGGTGGCGGTCGAGGCGGCAGGAGTGAGAGCGCAGCGAATGGCAACTATTTGGGAGTCCGGGCGCCGCGCCGTGCTCGGTACTACCGCCGATCGGGATCAGTTCGACCTTCTCCAGATCGAACCAGAGCTGCTCCCCTTCCATCTCGCCCAGGTCACCGATTTGACTCCCCGACCACAACCTCCTTTCAAGGGTGCGATTACGGTGCCGAAGGCGACGCTGCACCGTGTCGAAGACGTAATTGCTCGGGACCAAAGAGCTGCCGAGCGCGAGTTGCGAGCCGCAGGCCTCGTCTATCCGTGGTCCGATTGGCTGCTCATCGCCCTGGCGCATCGTCGGGCCCTGTGGACGATCGAAGCGATTTGGCTCGCCGGCCGTACCAAGCGAGCGGAGCAAATGACGGTGCTGGATGCCGGATCGGTCGGCTACTGGACCGTCAAAGAGAGTTCCTGCCGGGACACAGTCACGCTCCGTGTCAGCGACTTCGATCAAGTGCTACGCCGCTGCAGCGCGCTGCTTCCGGCTACGGCGCGGTAGATCACACGTCCGCAGCTACCAGGGCATCCACGATCGTGGCGTACTGGACGTCTTCCTCGGGCCGGTAACCCGCCTCCACATGGAGGCCCAGGAGCAGTGCGGCAGCAGCAGCCAGCTCATCGGCGTGAACGTCCTCCCCATTCTCCTCCGCGGATTGCAGCAGAAGTGCAATCTGATGCAGACGGAGCAGTCGTTCGAGCTGGCCCCTGAAGTGCAGCGCACCAAAACCAGGATCCTCGATACAACGTGCTACAAGCCCGGCCAGCTCCTCGAGCTGCGATTGCGCCCGATCAGCCAACAGACCCAGGTCCTGTTCGGCGACGCCTTTGAGAATGGTGGCGGTGCGGTCGACGACCGTTCCCGCCAGGCCGAGCCGGCCCATGTCGCGCAACACTTGCGCCGTCAACACATTGTGGGTTCCTTCCCACTGCTCGTATACGACCGCGTCGCGCAGGAGACGGGGCAGCACGCTGAAGTCTTCGATCGCACCGTTGCCGCCCAGGATCTCAATAGCCTGACGAACGACTCCGGTGGCGGCCAGGGAGCAACCCAGCTTGTTGGCGTTCACGAGATACCGATGGAGACCGAAATCTGCGGACGAGACCTCGCCTGCACCCATCGCAGCCAGATCGACGGCTTCGTCCAACGCGGTCAGTTCCCAGGTGCTGTGGAGCGCCGCCAGCCATTCCGCCTTGATTTGCGCCAATTGCAGCCGCACGACCGGGAAGTCGGCGATTCGCTTTCCAAAGGCGTGACGCACGGCCGCGTAGTTGGCCGCTTCCAGGTATGCCCGGCGCATGATTCCGAGGTCCCCGATGGCGTTGAGCCAGCGGCTCGTGTTGAGCATCGCCGTGACCATGATCTTGAAGCCGGCCCCGAGATCACCAACCAGGTGGGCCTCGGCTGCTGTGAAGTCGATCTCGCCCGACGCCATCGAGGTGGTACCGAGTTTGTCCTTGAGGCGACGGACGGAGAAGCCGTTCGGTTCTCCCGCAACCATCCGCGGCACGAGAAAGCAAGCCAGCCCGGCGGTACCCCCAGCGGCGCCGGCCGGCCGAGCCAGCAGGAGGAATTGGTCGGCGTCGGCTACCGAGCAGAACCACTTCTCGCCGTCGATCTGGTAGGCAGCACCCCTCTCGGTGGCGGTGGCGGCAATGGCCCCGACATCACTGCCGCCCTGAACCTCGGTCAGGAACTGCGCACCTCGTATTGCGGTGTCGTAGTCGCTCGCCGTCAGGTGGGGAACGAACTGTGCCGCCAGATCGGGAGAGTGGCGGCGGAGAACTCGCACCATGCCGGTGGTACAAGTAGCGGCACACATGTGGCCCATTTCTCCCTCGAACGACGCCAGATAGAACAGATTGGCCTGCTCAAATGATGCGCCGGCAGCTGCCGCGTGCTGCAGCAGCCCGGAGGCCCAGACATAGCGGCCGGCTTCGTGGTACGCCTCATCGAAAACGATCCGCTCCTGTGGGTTGCCGGCACCGTCGTACTTGATCAACTCCGGGGGCCGAGACTGGTAGCCGGCTACGGCGGCACCGAGGGGACCCGCCACCACCTTTCCAAAGTCGCCGGCACTGCGACGCACCTCTGCCAGCCGTCTTGGCTCTAGATAGCGCGCATTGACCAAGTCGAGGTGGCCCTCGGTGTCGTAGGGATTGCCGGGATAGCGGCTCCGCCACTCAGCGAGGGCACGACGGGCGTCGCCGTAAGCGGACGGCGTGCTCATAGCTCCATTGTCGCATCCCGATGACGTGTCTGGGGGCACGAACCGTAAGATTGTCGGCATGAAGAAACTCATTCTCGTTGCCATCGCAGCCATGGGCGGGGTCATGGTCTACAAGCTTCTCAATGAGGAGTATCAACCACCGCCGGTCAAGTGACCGCAATCGCCACTCCCCACGGCGGGCTCTGGGTGCGCTCCTACGGCAACCCGCCTGCCGAGGTGGTCGGTTTGCACGGCTTCACGCTGCACGGTGGAATGTTCGCCGAGCTGGCCGAACTGACGAATGCAACATTCGCCGCACCCGATCTGCCGGGACACGGTCGCTCCACAATCGAGCCCATTACGATGTCGACCGCAGTCACAGCTGTAGCGAGCCTGTTGGCCGCATCGCCCGAGCCACCGATTCTGATGGGCTACTCGCAGGGCGGGCGAGTCGGGCTGCAGACCGCGCTGGCACATCCGACGCTGTTGAGAGCTCTGGTATTGGTTTCCGCATCGGCGGGTTTGCCGGAACCCGACCGCAGGGTGCGCCGCGTTGCCGACAACGCGCTCGCCGATCGAATCGAGAGTATCGGCATTGAACGATTCATCAACGAATGGCTGGCGAACCCGATGACGTCTACCCGGACCGTCGCAGCAGCAGACCGGGAGACGGACAGAGCACGGCGGTTGGAGAACAGTGCAGCCGGGTTGGCGGCGGCATTGCGCGGGATAGGACAGGCCGCAGTTACGGATTCGTCTGCTGCGCTCGCATCGCTCCCGACGCCGGTGGTATGCGTGGCCGGAGGGCGGGACGAGATGTACACAGCAGCCGCATGGCGCATGGCGCGTGCGCGGAGTGAACGGCCCGTCATCGTTGCTCGTGCCGGCCACAACGTAATACTCGAGGCCCCAGAAGCGGTGGCGGACGTGATCAACGGATTGCTGAGTCTCTAGCAGTCGGGTTGTGCTTGGTTGGCGACCGAATCAGTCGATGAAGCGCCTGATGGCGTCAACGTATTCACCGGCCCGGTTGAGGATCGACTCGTGATAGCCGCCGTTCACTTCCACCAATTCCGCTTCCGGCATCAGATCTGAGAGTTCATACTGGGCCTCGGGTGGCACCACTTGATCCGCGGTGGGAATGAAGATCATCGTTCTCTGCGGAAGATGCCCTACCCAATTCCGGGAATCGAATCGCCACACTGCGGCCCCGACCTCGTAGTACAGATCCGGGTCACGCTTCAGCAGCGCCTGATGCATCCACAGCCTGTGCTGCGGCCTGACGGCTCCGCTGCGATAGAGCAACTCGCCGGTGACCCTGGCCACTTCGTGGTTGCTCAAACGCAGCCCGCTGCGCCCGAGCCAAAAAGCCAATCGGGCGGCAGGCCGCAACCTTGGTATCGGCTGGGCAGCAGTGGCGGCAAGAACCATCGCGCCGACATGGCGGGGATGACGGCGCGCCAGTTCCTGGACGACCATTCCACCCATCGAGTATCCGAGCACAGTAGCCCCAGAGACACCCATCGCATCGAGCAAACCCGCAAGGTCGTCGGCGAGATCGGTGATCTCGACTGGGCCGCGCACCCAATCGCTCTTGCCGTGGTTGCGAAGGTCGGGGACTATCACCCGGTAGCCCTCTGCCAGCAACGGCACAATGCGGTGGAAAGTCATGGTGCCGTCGAGATTCCAGCCGTGGACCAGTACAAGCACCTGAGAGTCGGGATCACCCGCCTCCCGAACGAACATTTCGTGTTGACCAACGAAAAGAGTGCGGCCGGGTATCGGCAGCGGGTTGGCCTGCGGATGCGGAAAGCGTGGTGCCAGATCCGGACCGAACAGGCGCCAGGCCAGCCAGCCGGCAGCGGTGAAACCAGCGACTCTACGCAGCCGCAATTGCTAATCCCCGGCTGGAGAGCGATTGAGTCCCAGCGCGTCAACGGCAAGGACATGATCGGCAACCGGCACTCCCCCGATGAGATGTTCGACGATGATCCGTTCCATAACCGGTTCGTCGACCGAGTGGTACCAGACGCCCTCCGGATAGACGACTGCGATAGGTCCCCTTTCGCAGATCCTGAGGCAATCGACTTTGGTGCGCAGGATCGCACCTCCGGCGGCAGTGACGGTGGGCGGAGGGACATCGAGGTCACGACCGCGCCATGGCGGCGGCGCGGACGAAACGCCGAGTGCCTTCAGGCGTCTCTTCAGATAGGTCCACACCACCGCGCTCTCCTCGTATGTGGAACAGCGCGGTGTCCCCTGTTGCGCGCAGAGGAAAATGTGACGATCAAGGCCTCCGATCCCGAGAGAGCGAGCAATCGCGTCAAGACGCCGCTGTACGTTGTCATCCATAGATCAACCAAGGTAGCCGCTCGGGCAAAACCCAAATCCGATTCCACGGCGCCTTATGATCGTTTCGTGGATTGGAAGCAGCATTTTGCCCGGATCTACCAAAACGAGCCGGAGAAGTATCAACGGCTGGTGGCGGCAGAAGACCGTACAGGTGAGCTGGCATCGCGCGTCGAGGAGCTCGCCACCGCCGGTAGCCGCATCGTCGACATCGGCGCCGGAACCGGCCGACTCACGCTCGGACTGTGCCGACCGGGCAATGAGATTCACGGAATCGACAAAGAGGCGGCGATGCTGGACATCGCCCGAGGCCGGCTCGAAGCTTGTGGCGGGCAGTGGCAGTTGAGCGTCGCCGACGCCCGCGAGCTACCGATTGCTACCGGGTGGGCCGACGCCGCTATAGCGGGCTGGGTCTTTGGCCACTTCACCGAGTGGCACCCGGACGACTGGGAGCAAGAGCTGGACAAGGCAATCGCCGAGATGGATCGTGTCGTCCGTCCGGAAGGCATCGAGGTCGTCATCGACACGCTGGGGACGGGCACCACTGAGCCGAAGGCACCCAACCAGGCGTTGGCTGAGTACCACCTCCGACTGGAGGACCGTGGTTTCGAGCGAACGGTACTTCGCACCGACTACGAATTCGACTCTGTGGAGGAATCGATCGAGTTGCTGGATTGGTTCTTCGGACTCGGAGATTGGGCACGCCGGCACAACAACAAGCGGATACCCGAGTACACCGGCTGGTGGGAGCGAACGACATCCAATCAAGCACGCGGCGGGTAGCGCACGCTCTACAGTGAAGCATTGTGAGCAAGCCCGTCAGCATCAGTGATCGACTAATCGCAACGGTCCGGAAGCGACTCGCCGCCAATCAGCCGGTGCGCCGCACACTGCCCGAGCGCGGACGGCTGCATATCGATCGCCAGTTGCCTTTTCTCGTTGTGTACCGACGGCGCCGTGCAGGAGCCGATGAGGGTACGGCCAGCCTGGTCCGCGGAGAGGCGTCGTACCTGATAGCGCCCTACGGGAGTAGGCACACCAGGAAGACGTCCGCTCTGCTCGAAGCTATCTCCGAGGAGATGGTGGAGGTCTTCGGCGAATTTCTGGTCGTCGAAATCTGGAGCGCCCCGGCTCCGCCGTCGGTGCCGGACGAGCTAGGTGAACTTCCCAAACCGGCGTTTCGAGTTGTCGTCCCACGGCGCGACAGCGATTCAGCGAGCGTAGGCGCCCTGGTGGAGAGACTCGGCAAGATACGTATCCAAGGACGACGGGCTGAGGTGGAATTGGCTCCGGGAGGTCGCATGTCGCCGCCCGGGGAGCCTCGCCTCAACCGCAAGTTTGGATCAGCCAACTCCCCAATTCGTCTGATCGGTATCGAAGTCCGGCCCGTCTACCGCAACGATGAGACGGGAGAGATGTTCCCTGAAGTCCGCCGCTCTCTACACCGCCAGTTGTCCGTCGCCATCCAGCAAGCTGCATATCACTTTGCGATTCATCAAACGACACACCGGCCACGTCACTATCAAGCGCTGGGGAGGAGGGCGATTGTCAAGGCAGTCACCGATGTTGATGCTCGACTTGCCGAGATAGCCGCGGCCTTTGATCTACTGCTTCTGGTCTCACCCGTCAACGCCGATCGGGAGTATCGATCGTTTCGGCGGAATGGGGAGCAACGACCACCCCGGTTCAGGTACCGACCCATGGACATAGATCCGGACACGCTGAAACGCAAGCTCTACGCCATTCCAATCGAACGGGTCGAAGATCCGACGCTGGCGGCAATCTTCCGAGAGAAGCGGCGCGAGTTATCGCTACAACTCGATCTGTTGAGCGATCTCGGCACTCCCAGGTTCATACATACGGGCGTCGCGCTCTACGGGAGCGTCGACTCCGGCACCGTGAATGAGGCCGTGAGGGTTCTCGACCGCTGGCAAGCTGATGAGACACAGAGCTCCCGTACCGTCGGGGCGGACGCTTTTGCGGCGGCTGCACAACGGGAGATATCTCGCTATCAAGATATCTACCCGGCTCTTGGGGCCCGGGTTGAGATTCGGGACGACATCAACTCGTTGATGGTGTCACAAGGCCACTTGCTGGTTGGGTCGGCGGTGAGGATTCCGGTGGGAAGAGTCGAAGCGCTGGTGCAACACGAAGTGGGTACCCACGTCGTCACCTATTGGAACGGGCGCGCCCAGCGGCTCCGCCTTCTGTCGAATGGGCTCGCCCGGCATGAGGAGCTCCAGGAAGGTCTCGCGGTTCTCGCCGAGTATCTCGTTGCGGGGCTGACCCCGGCCAGACTCCGCGCCGTCGCCGGAAGGGTCGTTGCCGCCCAATCTGTTGTCGATGGAGCCGGGTTCATCGATACCTATCGGCAGCTGCGCAACGAGCACGGCTTCGGCAGTCGCCTCGCATTCCAGACTGCCACCCGGCTGCACCGTGGCGGAGGCTTCGTAAAGGATGCGATCTACTTCCGTGGACTGCGCGCCGTTATCGGCTACCTTGCGGAAGGGGGCCGGCTCGACACGCTGCTCATCGGCAAAATCGCAGTCGAACAGGTTCCGGTAATCGAGGAGCTCCAGCGGCGGGGAGTCCTCGAGCCGCCGCCGCTGCGTCCCGCTTACCTGGACGAACCCGACACCCACTATCAGCTGGAGAAGCTGCGCAACGGCATAGATATCGCGTCGCTGGCCGGGGCGGGCTAGCGCCCCAGGTGCGATCGAACAGCCGCAGCAGCAACCGCCAGCGCTTCACCGACGGCGACGATTACAGCGTCGTCGGGCTGCCCGGTCCACTCGTCCATGTAGATCTTCTTGACCTCGATTGCGATCGTGCACCCCCGCCCGGCGTACTTGCTGTTGATCCAACGACTCATGTGCCCGCCCCTGAATCGAACGTTTTCGCGAACATCGAGATGGCCGCCATCGAAGGGATGGCGCGCCAGCGACTCGATGAAGGTCTCAACCACATCGCCCCACCTATCACGATCCACCGATCCGGTACCGACGTTGACTTCGGGGTTTGCGGTGGGATCGTCCACGGGCGCATCGGGGCCCTGGCGGCGCTGGTTGTAGGAGTGGATGTCAAAGACTACGAAACCGGGGAACTCGGCAGCCATCTCGTCGCAGACGTCGGCGAGGTCTGCGTAGAAGCTGTCATAGATCTCTTGCGTCCTCTTCACGAGGTCATCTGGAAGGGGCCGATCCCACAACTCGAGTCCCCAGGCGTCTTGCGGGCTCGAGTAGATTGTGGCTTCGCGTGGTCTGTTGAGGTCGAGCTCGAAGCGTGATGCCGACACCGCAATCGAGTTGGCGGCATACCACAGCCATTGGTCGGTGAATGGGTCCTCCTCGCGGAGCCGAATCTCCTCTGGAATGACGCAACGAGCCGCCACCTCTGGACGGAGCTCATGGCCGGCATGGATCGCAGTTGCCAGGATCGGGTCGTCACCCCTGGCGACCTCCCAACGTACGCCGCTCATAAGGTCGCCATCTCCCGGTTGTCGAATTTGCGCTGGTAGAACCGCATGTATTCGACCTTCCTGGCGAGCGCGTCAAGAACCGCCTCGGTGAAATTGACGCCCTCCAGCTTCTGGGCCGAACCAAGACCGCCGGGGGTGAAGACGTTGATCTCCATCAATTTGTCCCCCACGATGTCGAGCCCAACAAGGAACATCCCGTCCTGAACCAATTTCGGACGAACCATCTCGGAGAGACTGAAGGCGTCGTCATCGAGCACCGCCTTGGCAAGACTGCCCCCGGCGTGGATGTTCGAACGCATGTCTCCACCCTGTCGGACCCTGCGGAAAGCGGCATACCTACCGCGATGACGCAGCGGGCTTCCGTTCATCAGAAACAGCCGGGTATCGCCCTCCTCAGCGCGGGTCAAATACTCCTGGGCGATGACATAGCCATCACGGCTGACTGCATCGATGATCTGATTGAGATTCGCCGCATCGTCGTGCCGCACCAAAAAGACCCCTTCACCTCCCGATCCCTGGAGCGGCTTGAGCACAACCCGTCCTCGATCGGCCACGAAGGCTTTGATTTCGCTGCGGTTTCGTGTGATGAGCGTTTCCGGCCGCACCTCCTCAGGAAAGGTCTGGAAGTACATCTTGGTTTGCGCTTTCGCCAGACCGTTCGGATCGTTGAGGACGATAACCCCATGGCGCATGGCTATCCGCCCGAAGTCGATTGCGGCGGTTTTGGCCCAGTCCCTCCGCCCCTTCTCCGTTGACGGATCGTTGCGCAGCATCAGCACATCGAGATCATCCACCACCACCCGTTCCTGGACCGTATTGGGTCCCTGGAGATCCCGCAGATAGGCACTCCCGGTCTTGTAGCGCTGCCGGGGCACCCGGCGCGCTGTTGCCTTGACCTGCTCGTCGGAGTCATACGCAAGGTCGCCGACGCTGATCGTCCATGCCTCCCAGCCGCGGTTGGTTGCGGCCACCCCGAGTCGGGTGGTGGTGTAGACCGCCTGTTCGGTGGCGATGTCATTCACTACAAAGGCAAGCTTCACGCGACTCCACTTCTCAGAAACAACGGTGGGTTCCACCGGCCATCCGGAATGTCACCCATGGCAGACCGACGATACACCGGCCGAGCCGCCAGCAACAGGCTCCATTCCCGACTAAGGCTTCTCCAGCCTCCTGATCTCGAATGGCGTCCCCCCGTCGGGGAAATCGAAGCGAACGGCCGCCGTCTTCTCCGACATGTGGTGAACCCTGAGAAACAACTCCACGAATGGGTCGTCGTAGCCCGACGAACCAATGCTCACAGCGAGCATCCCCCGTTCGACGGTGAAGCCCCCATCCGCAACAACGCCGGGCAGCGTCACCCCGTTGAGCGTTACCAGCACCCGATCCTCCGTCTCGTAACCGGCCGCGCGGAGATGGGACCTACGCATGCTCGTCTTGATGTTGCCGAAACCGTCGGTCCATGCGACCAAGTTGGGGGGCGCGGCCTCGATTGTGGCGGGGTCGAGTTCCGCTCCAAGAACCGACCGATCCCCGTCGACGATCGCAGCAACACGCCGCGGGAAGAAATCGCGGGATCGGAATTGCGACCCGGCGTCGGGGCTGATGACCTCCCGGTACTCGGCCACTTCACCCTTCACGAAGCCGAAGGCGAACTCTGAGGAGACGCTGACTATCTCGACATCATTGCGCAGCCGCGCATACTGCAGCCTGCGCCCGCGGTTCTCGGTGGCCATCTCATGGCGGTCGCGGCGTGGTGCCGAATTCCCGAAGATCACAGTACGCGCCGCAACAGGAGCTAGGGCCAACTGTGCCGTGACAAAACCGACTGCGATGGTGTCGAGCGGCGGAGTCGCCGTTTGATGAATCAGGACGGCGCTCGGTTCGCCCAGGTGATGATGTAGCCGGGTCTTGATCTCGGCAAACTCGAGCCCGTCGGGGGCGTAATCGCAAACCAGATGAAGAAGTGCTTCTCGTACCACCGGCGAGATGGTACCGCCACTCGCTCGGATCTCCGAGGCCCCTATGTGACGGTGATGCGCCCTGTCGGCCCATCGGCAAACTGGCGAGCCACCACCCGACCAATGATCTCACCCTTCTCGCCTTCGTCCTCTAGAGCCTGCAGCAAAGCACCGACAAGAGGACCATCGACGGCGATGAGCAGGCCCCCGCTGGTTTGGGCATCGGCCAACAACAGCCGATCGGGTTCGGCGGCGTCACCAAGCCGGGTGAATCGGGCGGCTGCGGCGAGATTACGGCGAGTGCCTCCCGGAACCACGCCATCGACGGCGAGCCGGCGTACTCCGGGCAGCAGCGGAATCGCTGCGAGTTCGATCTCGGCACTGACCCCGCTGGCCCGAATGATCTCGCCGAGATGACCCAGAAGCCCAAAGCCGGTTACATCCGTGGCTGCAGTGACCCCGACGCGCCGCATCGCGCGCGCCGCACCGGCGTTGAGCCGCGCCATGCTTTCCACTGCGGTGGCGCGCTGAAGCTCTGAGGCAACGCCACGCTTGATGGCCGTAGCGATCAGGCCGGTGCCGATCGGCTTCGTCAACACCAGCGCATCGCCCGGCCGGGCACCGGCATTGGTAATCACCTCCTCCGGGTGGACGACACCGGTTACTGCCAGCCCGTACTTGGGCTCCGTGTCGTCGATGCTGTGCCCGCCGACCAGTGCACACTCGGCCTCGGCCAGTACCGCAGCACCGCCTTCGATTACCTCCCCGAGGAGATCGAACGGCAGCTTGTCCCGCGGCCATCCCACCAGCTGCAGAGCGGTGAGCGGGGAGCCGCCCATCGCATAGACGTCTGACAAGGCGTTGGCCGCGGCAATCCTGCCCCAATCGAATGCCTCGTCGACGATGGGGGTGAAGAAGTCAACCGTCTGGACGAGCGCTACTTCATCGCTGATGCGATATACGCCGGCATCATCGGATCCGGCGATGCCGACGAGCACATCCTCTCCGGCGACGATTGATAGGTTGTTCAGGGGGCGCAGGACCTGCGCCAGCTCGTCAGGGCCGAGTTTGCACGCTCAACCGGCACCGTGCGAGAACGACGTGAGTCGCGTCACCGAATCTCCTTTGCGGGCAATTGAGTGCAGTCTACGTCCGGGCGGGGAACACTCGGCTGGCCTGCGGTGCGCATGCAATGGGTCAGAAGCGGAAAATCAGTGGCCGACGGCGGACTAAGACGTGTAGTCGACTGGCTGTCGAGTCCGCGAAAGGTATATTCCAGGTTGCCGGGTGATTCACCACCACCCGGGTTTCCAACAGGCCCCCTCGTCCCCCCTGGGGGGCCTGTTGTTATTTGGAGCACAAATGCCCGCTGCGCGGGCGTCCCCCAGATGCCTAGGGAATGTCGCCGACGAACTCAGCGCTACCGGTGCCGGATCCGCCCGGCCGAGCGCGGCCTCGCATTCTTCGAGGTGTCCTGCGGACGCCTTCGAGCCCGGCTCCGCATCTCAGCGGTCCCCCCTTCGGTAGTGCCTAGTCTGTCGACACCATGAGACTCCCCTTCCAAACCAGCCTGAGCCGCCTGAGTCACCGGCTGCGTGAGCTCGCCCGCAATCGTCCTGAGGAGGCCGAGGAGTTTCTCGACACCCACCAGGATGAGTGGGAAGAGATCGCCGAAACCGACCCCGGCTCGGCTGCGGACATCCTCGAGGCTCTCGACGAGGAAGACGCCGCCGACCTGCTGCAGGATCTCGATGCCGACGATGCGGCCGACGTCCTCGATCAGATGCGGGCTCCGGCAGCCGCCGACGTCATCGAGGAAATGAGCACCGCGGCAGCCGCCGAACTCATTGCAGAGATGGAACCCGACCAAGCTGTAGACCTGTTGGCGGCGCTCGAGGAAGACGAGCTGCGAGACGAAGTCATTGCGGCTCTCGACCCTGATATTCGGCTCGCGATCAACCGCCTGATCGTTTATCCACCCGACAGCGCAGGTGGCCTCATGACCACCGACTATGCCTCCCTCCAGTTGGGCATCACCAGCGGTGAGGCCATTGAGGCGCTGCGTCGCCTCCATGATGAGATCGGGTCCAATCTCACATACGTCTACGTCGTCGATGTGCAAGGCAAACTCGCCGGCGTGGTGCCATTTCGCGAACTGGTTTTTTCCAGACCGCATACCGGTCTGGACGAGATCATGCTTGCCGACCCGGTAGCCGTTACGGTCGACACAGACCGCGAGATCGTGGCCGAGCTGATCCAGCGGTACCACCTGATATCGCTGCCGGTGACCGACGTACAGGAGCATCTCGTCGGCATCGTCAAGGTCGACGAGGCGATGGAGGCCGCCCAAGCCGAGGCAACGGAAGACATCGCTCAGATGGTCGGCGCCGGCGCCGAAGAGACCGTCTATACCGAAGTCTCCGTTTCGGTCCGCCGCCGTATCCCTTGGATAGCCCTGAACCTCGTAATCGGGCTGTTGATCGCTCAGGTGATCGGCGTGTTCGAGGATTTGATCGAAGAGAAGGCAGTACTCGCCTCGTTCATGCCGATGATTGCGCTGCTCGGTGGCAACTCAGGGGCGCAAAGCCTGGCTGTCGTCATCCGGGCCATGGCGGTCGGGTCGCTGCCCCCGGGCCGGGCCACCCGCGCGGTGCGCCGTGAGGCGGCAATTGGGGTGATCAACGGTGTAGTGATTGCAACCCTCTCGGGACTGCTGGGTGGTTTCGTAGCCCAGGACGCCGTAATCGGTTTGGTCATCGGGATTGCCGTGTTCGCCAATCTCGTCGCCGCCGGCATCGTCGGCGCCTCCATCCCCATCATCCTGCGTCGCCTCGGCCAGGATCCGGCGTTGGCCTCGAACATCTTCCTGACAACGGTCACCGACATCGTCGGTTTCGGAGGCTTCCTTCTGACGGCCAAGCTGCTGCTCGGCTTGTAGAAGAACAAACCGGTCGGTCAAGACCCGAGTATCGCTACCCCGCTCTCCTCGAAGCGCCCCACGTAGACGATCCGGAAGCCTTCTTCGAGACGAGCAATGTAACTGTTGGCGAGTTCGGTGGCCTGCTCCTCGGTGGGCTCTTCGACAAAGAGAGCGTCGGCGGCAGCCTGCGTCTCAACAATGTGCGCCTCGAAGACGGGGGCGAATTGTTCCACCAGATCGGACATCACGTTGTGGATGTCGATATCGGATAGCGACTCGTAAGTGTTGGGGTCGAGCAGCACTACAACCGTGTCGCCGTTCTCGCCTTCCTCTCGGCTGATGATCCGATACTCCGGGAATACCAGCTCGGGGGCCTCTGTGGTGGTTGTTGTCGTGGTGGTTGTTGTCGATGCAGCCGACGGGTCGGCATCGCCCCCGGCCGTGGCCAATGTGGTAATGGTGCCGGATTCGGCAGGTGTCGTGGTCGTGGTGTCGTCGGCTTCGTCGTCCCCGGAGCAGGACGCAGCCAGCAGGACGACCATTCCGAGAACCAGTATCTGCTTCAACCTCACGCCGCTACTTTACCCCGACAACGGAAATGCGCGATCTAGCTATCTGCTTGCCATTCGTCGTAGCCGACACCATCCATCCACCGTTCCGAGTTGACCACTGCAAATCGGGCCTTCACTTCCATGAATAGCTCCTCGGATGGAGCCTCATTCAGGCCGATCCGGGCGAGTTCCAGCGTCGGCCTCCAGGCACGAGGACCAAGTCCGATGTCGATTTTGGAGCGCCAGTCGTCGTGGTCGGCAACCTCGCTGGAACCCGTCGACCAAAACGCAGCGAGCTTCTGCGCCGCGGTGAGGCTGCGGCGTACTTGACGAACCGCTTCCTTGGGGAGATCGGATACGTCTACCAGGGTATCGGAGGCCCAATCGGCAAACGCCTGATCTCCCCAGGCCCCGGGATTGGTAACGACCGATTCGTAGAGAGCCTCGATGGCACGGATGAGCGACAGGTAAGTGGAGGCCGAGCTCAATCTGCGGTCTCCGCGGCAATCAACTCCTGGAGGCCCCCCATCAGCTTCTTGGTAAGGGGCCCAACCTCCTTGTCCACCTCGCCGATCTTGACCACCGGCTGAAGCTCGCGCAGCGTTGACAACGCCATGACCTCGTCCGCGGCCAGCATACGCTCGAGCCGAAAGCGACCCTCCTTGATCGGGATGCCAAGCTCGCGGGCTACCTCGAGGACGGCCTTGCGGGTAACCGATGCCAGAATCCCCAAACCCAGTTCGGGAGTCTCCAGCACCCCGTGATAGATCCAAGCCACTGTGTTGGTGGGGCCCTCGAGAACGTTCCCGCTGCGTCCGACGAGGAGCGCATCACCGAACCCCTCCGCCTTGGCGTGAATCCTGGCGGCAACATTGGGCCCGTAGGACAGGGTCTTGGCACCGGTCAACTCGGACACGGCCCCATCGGGGTGCCAGGGTGCCTCAACAGGCAACAGGGACACCGTGTCGTCTATTCGGGAGAGCGGCTCGGCAAACACAATGAAGCGCGCCCCCTCGCCGGTAGCGCGCTCGTCGGTCCCTCCTGTGGCGACCACACGCACGGTGCAATCGCCTAAGGCAGCTCTGTCCGCGACCCAGCGCTCCATCTTCTCCCGCGGTGGCAACTCGAGCCCGAGCGAGGCGGCCGATCGTTCGAGCCGGTCGAGATGCTCCCCCTGCCGGAATGCGGTCCCGTTGTAGGAGCGCAGAGTCTCGAAGCAGCCAAAGCCCCGGAGCAAGGCGATGTCGAATACAGAGATAGTGGCTAGGTGGGGATTCACCCGCTGCCCATCTATGAGGACGTGGCCGATGAAGTTCATACCATCGAGGTTACAGCGCCGGCCCTCCTGGTCTTGCGTATCTGAGGACCTCACGACCACGAGTGTGCAAAAGGAGCGCGGTGGACTTCTCATTCAGTTCCTGGGCGGCTGGGACGGGATTCTGAACCGACTGCGGAAGGTTCGCCCGGTACATAGATACTCCGTGCTCCTGTTAGCCATCATGCTGGTCGCCGTCGCCGGTTGCTCCGGTGACTCTGCGATCGATGGTGTTGCCACCCTCGACGCCACCGTTCCCGCGATGAGGCGGCCGCTGCCACCGCCGATCCGGTGATAGATAGCGAACAGGGGGCCCTGGACCTTGCACAGTGCATGCGAGAGCACGGCGTCGCCATGAGTGATCCGACTGTTGATGCCGACGGCAACCTGCAACTCCTCCAATCGAGTTCGCGGGTTCACCGGACGTGGGCCTGGAAGCAGCGATAGCGGAGATGGACGCGGGGTCCGCGGAATGCGACCACCACCTCCAGGGACTTGTGTTCGATGCAGCCAATCCCGGTTCGGACGTCGGATTGGAAGACGCAATGCTGGGGTACGCCGGCTGTATGCGGGAGCAGGGTATCGACATGCCCGACCCTGATTTGTCGAGCGGCATGATCCGGCTCGGCAAGGACGCGCCGGGCGAGATGGAAGAGTTCGAAGCCGCCCACGAGGAGTGCCGAGAGATTCTGGCCGGCGTCGAGATGGACTTCTAGCTCTTCCGCTCCTCGACTGCCGCGGCGAGGCCATCCAGGTCGGCAACCGTCACCGTTAGTCCGGGATGGTGCTTCATGCCGGGGAGTTGTGCCGGCAACGGCTCATGAAACGTGACACACACGCCGCCCTTTCGCGACGAGCCATACGTGAGGCCCTGGTCGACTGCGGAGCCGCGAACACCGATCGCCTTGTAGCCACGATAGGGACCGGTGATCTGCACGCAATCGATGTTGCTGAGCCGTGTGTCGGCGCTCCAGCGCCCGAACTTGGCGACAAACCGATCGTCGTCGGTGAGAGTCACCGATGCGTTGCCGGGGTGCACCCCGAGCCCGAGCAGGACGGGGCGGTAGAGCGGATCGAAGCGGAACAGGAAGGTCTCCATCCCACCAATGTAGGCGTTTCCGGAAGGCCGCGAGTAGCAGTCGCCGCCTTTGGCATATGATCGGGCAATGGCCACGGTGCAGAAGCCGTACTTGCTGGTCGACGTTGACGGGGTTCTCTTGCCGTTCGTCTTCTGGTCGGCTCCACCGGGCTTCGTACTGCACACGGTGCGGGATTCCAACGGCCGGAATCAAGACGTTTGGTTGAACCCGGCACACGGCCTCTGGTTGCGCACACTGGGGAAACAGTTCGAGTTGGTGTGGGCGACAGGCTGGGAACACGCGGCGCCCCGACTGCTGGGTCCCCTGCTGGGTCTGCCGGCGATGCCGGTCATCGAGTTCACCCAGCCCCCGGTGCTCGGGGTCCCGCTGTGGAAGCTGCGGGACGTCGACGCCTACGTTGCCGACCAACCGGTGGCCTGGATCGACGACGACCTGGACATTGCAGTGGAGCGTTGGGCAAGCCGGCGAGCGCCTCCGACGCTGCTGATCAAGACGGAAAGCACACTGGGGCTCACCCGAGACCATGTCTCGGAGCTAATCGAGTTTGCCCAGCGGGTGGCCAACGCAGGCTGAACGCCTGGGGCGGGACCGCTCCAGGCCCGGGGAAGCAAGTTGCCATGACGCTGGGGCGTTGCGGGAGGTATGTGGCCCACTGTGTGCGTGCTGCGGTGCGTTTGGCAATATGGGCGATAGCGCAGTTCCGAGCGCCGGCATCTGGTCATGGGTGCGCCCCCCGGTAGATCGCTAGATCGCACTCTTTGCGATGCAACTGGGGACGCACCCAACAGTTGGGATGGCTCCTGCTCTATGCTCAGATGACGTCGCGACGGGTGACGGCGACGAGGCCGACGGCGGCAGGAGCGAAGGCCCATATCGACATGGCCGCGATCGCTGCTCCGGTTCCCGTGGTGGTGTCGACTCCGGAGACCACGTTGGCGAGTGTGCCGGGCACCCAGGGAGCCATTCCGCTCACCATTTGCATGGCTAGCGGTGGCAGGATGATCAGCAGGACGATGGTGCCGGTGACCGCACCGCCCGTGTTGCGTATGAGGGCGCCAATCCCTGCACCGAGCACTGCTCCGGCGCCTCCTGCAAGAGTCGATGCCAGGAGGACCTGCAACAAACCAGCGGCCGACACCATGAACCCATAGTCGGTCGTGGAGAGCCCGATTGCCACAGAGCCGGCGCTCACAACGGCACCGCTGAGCCCGAGCACGCCGCCGGCAACAAAGGCCGCCGTGAATTGCGCAAGGACGGCGTGGGTACGACGCGGAGTGGTCAGGAAGGTGAGAACGACCGTGCCGTGACCGTATTCGCGGGCGATGGCGATGGCGCCGAATAGCCCCGCAATCACAAGGGCGTTCCCGGCAAAGGCCATCAGTGACTGCTGGTCGGCCGCGGTGGAGATGAAGGTCTTGCTGCCGTCCATGTCCGCACCGAAAGCCACCGCGATGGCGGTCGCCGCACCGATCACCACGAGCACGGCGAGAAACGTCAAAGGCATTCTTGTGCTGGTCAGCTTGCGGATTTCGGCCCGCACGGTTCGGAGCCAGTTCATAGTTCCTCCTTAGTGTTGGACTGGGTGCCGCCGTCAGCTGCTTCTCCGGTCCAGGCAAAGAATCGATCCTCCAGCGAGTCGGCGTACTGTGATAGTTCATGCAAAGCTATGCCGGCGCGGAAGGCGTGCTCGCCGATCTCGTCGAGGGAGAGGCCACGAACCACGAGCGTATTGGGCCGGCCGTTTTCGACGATGCCACCTGCCCCTTCGAGAGCGACTTGCAGAGCCTTCGGCGAAGCGGCCCGGACGAGGGATGCGGATTGCCGCAATTCGGACAACGACCCTCGTGTGACCAATCGTCCCTGGTTGACAACGACGACATCGTCGGCGAGTTGCTCCACTTCACCGAGCAGATGGCTGGAGACGAACACCGTGTTGCCTTCCGCCGCGCGCGATCGCAGCAGATTCCGCAGAGTGCGGATTCCTTGCGGATCCAGGCCGTTGCCGGGCTCATCGAGAACCAGCACCGGCGGATCGCAGAGCAACGCGGCGGCAAGTCCCAGCCGCTGCTTCATACCGAGCGAGTAGGCACCAGCGTGCCGGTTGGCCGCGGCACTGAGATCGACGAGTTCGAGGACCTCATCGACTCGTTCCAGCGGTGTATCCGTGGCGTCCGCCAGAATCCGCAGATGGTTTCGTCCGCTGCGTCCGGGATGGAACGCGTCGGACTCGACGCTGGCCCCCACAGTTCCGGTGGGGTCGGGAAGCTCGCCATAGGCGACGCCGCCGATGGTGGCCCGACCGCTGGTTGGAGACGCCAGGCCAAGCAATATCTTCATCGTCGTGGACTTGCCGGCACCGTTGGGGCCGAGAAAGCCCGTCACGCGTCCGGGCGTGACCTCAAACGATAGGTCGTCGACGGCGGCCGCGGCGCCGTAGCTCTTGGTGACGTGTTCGATGGATATCGCGTACGACCGAGTTGTGGCCTCGATCTTCTGATCGAATAGCTGTTCCATTGCCCTCCTTTGGTACTTGTCTTCAACGTACGTACCAGAGGTGTGTCCGTCTTCGGGCAACGGAGTCATTCTCGGCTCCGCCTTTTGGGGGAAGTTTTTCGGTACCGGCGGAATTGATATCGGCCATTTGGGGGTCTGCGCAGCAGCTGGCCGAGACGCGTTGGCATCATCCGCTCGCATACTGCGCTGGGTGGCGGCCGGTCTTTCGTTGGACGTGGCGAATCTGGTTCCGGTCGCAGTCGGTGTCGGCGCTCATCGGGTGAACCGGATCAGAACCCGATGTCGCTATCGCCGGGTTTGACCAGCCCGCTTTCATAGGCGAACGCCACCGCCTGAGCGCGGTTGTTGAGCCCGAGCTTGGTGAGGATGCTGGAGACGTGTGACTTGACGGTTGCGGTACCGACAAACAGGTCCGCTGCAATCTCGATGTTGCTCGATCCGGCGGCGACGGCGACTAGTACCTCCCGCTCCCGGCTGGTGAGGCGATCGAGACGAGCAACCACCGATGAGTCGAGGGACGGCGCTGCTGCAAATCGGCCTATCAGCCTTCGTGTCACCGACGGTGCTATCAGCGCTCCTCCATCGGCGACGATTCGAACGGCTGCCACCAGGTCCTCTGGTGAGATGTCCTTGAGCACAAATCCGCTGGCTCCTGCCCGAAGGGCCCGATACACGTACTCGTCCGGATCAAAGGTGGTGAGGATCAATACCTTCACGGGCCAGTCGGCGGATTCAACGATGGCTTTGGTAGCGGCGAGGCCGTCCATCCCCGGCATGCGGATATCCATCAGGATCACATCGGGACGATGGGTCCGGGCAATCTCGACTGCGGCCTCACCGTCTCCGGCCTCGGCGACGACTTCGATGTCGTCTTGAAGACTCAGCACCAAGGCGAATCCGCCCCGGACCAGGGCCTGGTCATCGATGACGGCGACTCGAATGCTCACTTGTCTCCGATCGGCAATCTTGCGAATACTCGGAAACCGCCTTCGGGCTGCGGCCCGGCTTCGAAGGTACCGCCCAGCAGAATGGCGCGTTCTTGCATTCCCACGATCCCATGGCCTGATCCCGGCAGCGTACTTGCCGCCGTCCCCGTGTTCGTCACCTCCACGTCGACGTGACCATCGACTTCCTCGAGACGCACCCAGACGGCGGCGTCGACGCCGCCGTGCTTGAGGACATTGGTGAGTGCTTCCTGGACGATGCGAAAGGCAAACAGATCCACCCTGACGGGAAGCTCGGACCTGACATCCATAGCCAGAGAGATGCTCATCCCGGTCTGTCTCATTTGATCCGCGAGTTCGTGAATCTGGTTCAGGGACGGCTGCGGACCGAGCCCGCCGGATGCTGTCTCGGGACGGAGTACCCCGAGAAGATGGCGCAGTTCGTCGAGAGCCCTGCGCCCGGCCTGCTCCACCGCACCAATCGCCTCCCCCGCTCGTTCGGGATCATCCGCAACCACCAGTCGGGCAACACCCGCCTGCACAGTCATGACGCTCACATTGTGGGCGACAACATCGTGGAGCTCACGCGAAATCCCTGCGCGGGCGTGGGCAATGGCCCGCTCGGCCTCGGTGGCCCGCTTCCATTCCAGATACTCGGCACGCTCCCGAGCGGCAGCCGCCCGGATCCGGACCAGACGACCTACGTACCACACAAGCATTGTCACAGCCAGTGCCGTGCCTACCTCAGATGCCGAGTCGCCATCGACCACCTGGCCAAGACCAACCACTGCAAGTGCGACAGCCAACGCGGCAAGGCTTGTCCTCCCGTCCCGTTCGTACCGACCAACCGCATACAGCGATACCAAGATGTGGAACACCGGATTACCCGGATAACCAAGCGCCATCCAAGCAATCGTCATTGCCAGCACGAACCCCAACGCTCTCAGCGACCAGCGGCGCCTCCAGATCAGAGCGACGCTGCCGCCGGCCAACATCAGAAACCCGGCAACGGGGATCTCGGAGACCCCCGCCGCATCCTGGGAAGCCACGTTGACGACGCTGACGCCAAAGACGACAACCGCTACTGCGACATCGAGTCCGAGCGGCGAAAGACGCCCGGGGCGAAAAACCGCCCGGCCGCCGACACCCATCGCTCTGGTGTCGAGTTCGCCGCCGGGCCGCGGGTCTGTCATTGGGTGGGTTCTCCAGCAGCAAGACCGAAGAAGCCGGCGTAGTGCTGGATATGCCGGATCGACGTGCCCGTCTGCTCGTGGTAGCAAAGCGTGTCCGGCGACAGGTCCACGTGCGCTGCCGTCTGCGACATTGTGAGGTTTCTCGCCATGACTGGTCCTCAGTCTTTGAAGCGATTCGTAATCGGAAGCCGGCGGTCCTTGCCGAACGCCTTCTGAGTGATACGGACCCCCGGAGCGGCCTGGCGCCGCTTGTACTCGTTGCGGTCCACCATACGGGCCACGCGGAGTACGGTTTCCCGATCGAAGCCGTCGGCGACGATGGCAGCAGGGGCCTCATCGAGCTCTATGTAGCGGCGCAGGATCTGGTCCAGCAGGTCGTATTCTGGCAGCGAGTCCGTGTCCTTCTGATCGGGCCGCAGTTCGGCCGATGGTGGCTTGTCGATGATCGCCTGCGGGATCACCTCACCGTCTCGGTTGCGCCACCGGGCCAACCGGTACACCACGGTCTTGAACACGTCCTTGAGCACCGCATATCCCCCGGCCATATCGCCATAGAGGGTGGCGTAGCCGACGGCCAACTCCGACTTGTTGCCGGTTGCGACGACCATTCCGCCAAACTTGTTGGACACCGCCATCAGGATTGCCCCGCGAATACGTGCCTGGAGGTTCTCCTCGGCAACATCGAATTTGGTACCGACAAACACCGGCGTCAAAGCCTCGGAGAACTCCCGGAAGATGCTCTCGATCGGGATTTCGTCGATGCGGCACCCCAGATTCTTTGCCAGGTCGACCGAATGGTCTACTGAGCCCTCGGAGCTGAACCGAGTAGGCATGGTGATTCCGCGCACTGCATCCGGTCCAAGCGCATCAACTGCAATGGCTGCAGTCAGGGCAGAGTCGATACCGCCGGAGAGCCCGACAACAACGTCTCGGAAACCATTCTTGCGGACGTAGTCCCGGAGTCCGGCAACCAGCGCTGTGTAGATCTCGGCCTCTTCATCGAGCCGGGGCCGGATCTCGGGAACGAGTGGGGTCACCTCCCGAGGTCTCCCGGCAGATACCGTGACCAGCCCCCCGTCGTGCCACTCACCGCTCACCGGGACGTCGACAACGAAGTGCTCCTCGTAGAACTGGGCTGCGCGATAGATGATCTCGCCCGCACCGTCGAAGATCATCGAGTCGCCGTCAAAGACCAACTCGTCCTGTCCTCCGACCATGTTGACGTAGACCACAGGGACCCCGGATCGCTGTGCCTCGGCGGCGAGCAGCGCCGCTCGCTCGACTCCCTTGCCGACGTGATACGGCGACCCGTTGATGTTGAGCAGCACCCTGGCGCCGGCTTCCGCCTGTAACGCCGGTGGGCCTTCCGCCGACCAGATGTCTTCGCACACCGATACTCCGGCAACGAACCCGCCTATCCCCCACAGCTTCTCCGATATCCGCCCCGGAGCGAAGTAGCGGGCCTCGTCGAAGACGCCGTAGTTCGGCAGCAACACCTTGTGGTAAATGCCGCGGATGGCACCGTCGGCGAGGACCGCGGCAGCGTTGGCAAGGCCCCGCTGCACCGAGTCGTCTTTGTGTCGGTCCCCGTCAACTCGATCAACGAAGCCGACTATGACGGCGGTCTTCTCCGCAGCGTGCGCTACTCGACGCAGCGCCTCTATGTTCTGGTCGATGAACGAACGACGCAGCAGCAAGTCTTCGGGTGGGTACCCGGTGACGGCCAGCTCCGGCAGCAGCAGGACGTCGGCATCCGCTTCCTCGGCACGCCCCATCGCTTCGAGGATCACCCGCACGTTGCCATCGATGTCGCCGACGACGAGGTTGACCTGGGCTCCCGCTATCCGCATGAACGACATGGCGGCAAGGTTACCCCGCAGCTAAACGCCCCTGACGGTCTCCTCGACCAGCCAGTCGACGACCTGGACCAGGGCCTCGTCCTGGGTCGCCCCGGATTCGAGAGCCTCGTGGTAGATCGACAGTTGCGTATCGGCGCTCGTACCCCGCTCGAGAATCGTGCGGGCGTGGGTCAACTCTTCGACACAGTCGAGCAAAACCGCGTCTTCGCTCACGAGATCGATGATCTCCTCGACCAGTTGTGGGTAAGGCACCAACTGACCCTTGCCAAAGTCGATCAGTGAATCCGAGATCCCGTAGCGCTGTGCTCGCCACACGTTCTCCTCGATCAGCATTCGGCTGTAGATACGCCACCGTTGATTCTGGACGCGTCGCCTGTAGAGCATCGATAGCAGCGACATGTACATGGCAGCGATGGAGAGAGTGTCTTCGAC